>JAOABU010000003.1 GCA_026418195.1 Spirochaetota bacterium
GTTCCTCTCTTCTTGATGTGGGAAATACCACTCGCCACCACTCTCTCAGAGCCCGAACATTCGATCACCACATCCACGCCCTTACCCTCAGTAAGGTCTCTCACCACCCTCGTTAGATCTTCCTTTTCCACATCCACCGTACAATGGATCCCCAACTGCCTGGCCACATAGAACCTATCGCGATCCGCGGTAGTGCCGGTGAGGATCACAAATCCCCCTTCTGCTACCGCTGCCTGAGCCGCCAGTAAACCCATGGCACCCGGTCCAGAGACTAGCACCACATCTCCCGCTCTTACCTTCGTTTGATCTAGCACTGCGTGAGTGGCGCATACTAGAGGCTCTGCCAATGCTGCTTCCTGTAGACTCACTTCGGAAGGGACGGAATACACATTCCGTTCCTGGCACACGATGTAACGAGCAAAGGCGCCGTCCAAATCTAGCCCTTGGGCTCCCCGCTGGATGCAAATGGCATAATGACCCGTTCGGCAAAGATAGCAGTCCCCGCAGGTACTGCACACGTTCTCTGCCACCACCCGATCTCCTACCTTGAATTTTTTTACCTTGGAGCCTATCTCTACCACTGTGCCGGAAAACTCATGTCCGATGATGACGGGGGGATGGGTAGGGAACTCATCCTTTAGGATATGGATATCTGTTCCACAGACCCCGCAGTATGCCACCTCGATCTTCAGTTCGTCAGCCCCACAAACTGGTTCTGGAACGTCTAGAATTTGGAGATTGCCAGGTCCCCGGGCAGTTTTGACCAGGGCTTTCACAAAACCTCCCGATTCACCACACTCTTTGGTGTCTGACCCTCTAACACCATAACCGCGTAAAACGCCGCTTTCCTTCGAAGTTCTGTCATCGATTCCTCCGAGTACCACCCTCGATGATCCGAAAGAATTACGTTCTCCAAATGGCAGAGGGGATAGTTCGAGGGAACTGGTTCCTGCTCATGCACATCGATTCCTGCCCAAGCGATTTTACCGGTTTTCAACGCTTCGTACAGAGCTTCCGTATCCACTAAACCTCCTCGGGAAGTATTGATGAAAACGGCAGTAGGTTTCATCTTCGCAAACTGTTCCCGACCGAACATATGGTAGGTTTGCTCCAGTAGGGGGGCATGCACGGAAATGTAATCTGATTCTCGTAATAACGTATCCAGATCCACCTGTCGAGCTCCATTGCCTTCCACCACTTCTTTGGGCACGAAGGGATCATACACCAACACTTCTTTCAGATCGAACCCTTTTAGCTTCCGGTGCAACACCCGAGGAATGTTCCCATACCCCACCAAACCAAAGACCTTCCCCGCAATTCGATGCATGGGTCCCCACTCGCGACTATCCCACCTACCCGTCCTAACTGCCTTGTCCCGGAGAGGGATCTGTCGTACACAGGCCAAAAAAAGCGCAATCGCCTGATCCGAAACCTCTTCCATGCAGTAATCGGGAACATTCACTACTCGTATCTTCTTCTCGGTTGCCGCTTTAATGTCTACATTATCGTACCCTACCCCATACCGGGAAATGACTTTGCACTTCATAAGGCCCATGATCACGGTACGATCTATCCTTGCTAGGTTTACTACAATGGCATCTGCATCCTTGCAGAGTCGAAGGATCTCTTCAGCGGATGGGTTCACCGTTCGAAGCTCCATCATCTCGGCTCCAATCCGTTCAAACTCCTTCCGCTCGATCTCATGATCCGGATACCGATCGTCCACGATTACCGCTTTGAACTTTGCCATGATTTTCCTCCCCAAGTAATATATCACATATCAGCATATTCAATGCAAGGGTATTTCTTCCATCTTTCGTTCTCAACCATCGTTTGTTTCTCATCGTGAATCCAATAGTTTGCAGCACCCGATACCTTGCAATTCTTTATTTGGGTTACCTGCAATAATTAAAAAATTGATTTCCCCTTTTCCGGAGAGAGGAGGATCCGTTCCTGTAGGCGTTTTTCGTGTTTGTAAGGTCGAACTTGACAGCGGAAGGCCAATCCGTCCGGCCTATAGAGGGTTCGCTCGAACCAGAGGGGGATAGAGTTGTCCACATATCCTACTGCAGTGATAAGGAAGGCAGCTCTTCCCTGTTCCACTTCTAGTAACCTAGCCTCATCTTCTCCCAGAGTGACTGCCTGTATGGTTTCCTCGGATCCTGTAATGTTCAGTTTGTATTTTTGGATGAACAATTCGTACAAGGAACCCTCTACAGGATCCTTTTCAAGCTCAGGGCAAAATCGAACTCGCACGAACCTCCGTTCCAACACCATAGGAATCTTGTCTGCAAACCGAAGGCGTTTCAGGAGCAATACTTCCTCTTCCCTTCCGAGTTCCAACACTTCTGATACTTCAGGTTCTACCTCGCTAGATAGGAGACGCTGGAACTCGAGAACCTTTGAACTTGGAACCATCCCCGCCGCCTTTGTGTTAAGAGTAAAACTGGCGATCGAAGGAGTTGGATCCTCTTTGGGTTTGGAACGAACGAAGGTGCCTACTCCTTTTTTAAACTGTAGAAGTCCTTCCGCGACAAGACTGGACAAAGCCTTGTTTGCTGTTACCCTACTTACGTTGTACAGCTCGCAGATCATGCGCTCCGTCATAAACTTGTCCCCTACCTTGTACTTATCGGAAGCGATAAGTTCGCGGAGTATCTTGTTTAGCTGTTGGTAGATAGGATCCGTCACCAGGCTAGTTGCCATGTGTCCATCATTACATGTTCACCCCTGCTTGTCAATGAAAGTGTTTCTACTTTTGCCCTCGGGCCGCGTTGAGAAACCTTCTTTGATAGGTGATGACAAGGTTGGAACTGGTGAACCGGGCTAGGTACTCAGGCTCGGCTGTGATAAGGATCCTATCCCCCATATCGGCGAACTCTGGCTCTGTGAGGAGTCGATCGATATCCGGATAGTTGTATTCCCCTTCCATGCTACAGATGATCAAGCGGGTATCAGGCAGGTTTGCATGGCGTAACAACCGCAAATTATGGCGCACCCCATCCAACCCATCGTACCTCTCATCCTCTTTGACCTGCCGATATTCCAGAATCCTTTCCGCTAGTTTTTTCACTTCCAGGAGATCCATTTCACGGTCTTTGGGTGGCAAGTAATCCTTTTCGATCAGAAATGTTCGGAGGGTTTTTAAATACATAGGATCCTCGGTTTCTCGGTATAAAGCGAGAAGCTTTCGGATTTCTAAGCTCTGGTTCTGTCTGTGCCGGATGAAGCTATTGATGAAGTATGGTTTGGCCTGCAAGGCGAGAGCGGTTTGGTATGGTTCGAACATAAGGGTGAAATTCACTCGATACCCATGTTCCCGTAAGAGAAGGGCTAAATTGTGACCCCGAAGTAGATCCCGTGTACTACCTTCATTGTACTTCAGACTGAACTGTTTCGACCCTTCCCACAACTCGTGATAATTCCCTGCATTTATTGGCCCGGTATGGGGTACCTTAATCACCACCCTATACGGAGAAAGGATTTCACGGAACCGAGCCGCCTCCTCTAATAGTTTTGAGGTATCTTCCTCATAGGGATTGTTCAACTCTACACTGATATCGCAACCCGGACCTAGAATGTCTCCGATTTCCTTCATCACTTCGTCACGAGTCTTGAACTTCCCTCCTACGTTAGCTTTGGGATTGTTGATAAAAAGGTCATAGATGATCCCAGGGTTACAGGTAAGGTTTGCGATCAGTCCCTTAATCTCCGCTACCTCATAAGGATTCGCGCTATCGGCAGAGAAAAGGAAGCGGGTAGGCCGTTTGACCCCGTTCTTATCGTATGAAATATCCCGGACCAAGTCGGCACGAACTATGCCATCGGTATCTAGAAAAAACTCGATTCGAAACCCTGGAGGTGTCTCCTCCGGTGGAACCTGGAAATAATCGATCACTTCCCGGAAGTTTTTACTCACCCCCAACCGTTTTCCCACCGACAGAATCTGCTGGTACAGAGAAAAAGGTATCTCCATGCCAAAGATTCGTTTTACATACCCTTCCTCTCCTGAAACAAGTCTCAACCCTCTTCCTTCTTCAGACCCTTGAAGCAAAGATCGAACAGGAATCCTGACCATGGACGTTCCTGGATTTGAACCTGCTGAATCTAGATATGAAATCTTGTCGTGCATGAGCGGTACCCCCTTCATCACCCTTCGATTCCTGGTCTATACGTCTTGTGGCTATGCCACAATATGTGTTACTAATATAAGCGAGGAATGAAACTCTGTCAAGGACTGGACGAAATATACTGGCTACCAGTATAAAACAAGGAAGGAGAGGTGTTTGCAATGTATGTTCTCGCTGTCGATGTTGGGACAACTTCCCTGAAAATGGGAATCTTTCAGGATCGAGGAACCATTTTGGAATGTGTACAGGAGTTCTCCCGGTCATACCCGATCAACGTATACAATCAGGGACTCTTCGCAGACATCGAACAAGAAAAATGGAAAGAGGCCTTTCTGGAAGGATGTAAAACGTTGGCAGAGTACCTCCCCCTGGTGGATGCAGTTTCCCTTTCTGGAACGACTCCGGGCTTGAGTGCCATGGATAAAGAGGGGAATGCCCTGTATCCAGCCATACTCATGCTGGATCAGAGATCCAGAAAACAAGCGGAGGACATCATTCGAACCATTGGTCTGGAAAAGATTTTGCAGGAGACCGCCAACATGCCCGTGGCGGGAGGCTGTTCCCTTGCCAGTATCCTCTGGTTGAAAGAAAACGTACCCGAGGTGTTTCGAAAAACTGCCTGCTTTGGACATTCCAACACGTATATTGCGAAGTGGTTAACTGGAGCGTTTGCTATCGATCCTTCTTCAGCTTCTCTTACCGCTCTCTACAACACCGTGAAGAACGACCTAAGCTGGAATCTAGAGATCACAAACACTTTCGGTCTTGATCTTTCGCGATTACCCCAACTTCTACCGTCCTCTGGAAGTGCCGGGAACATGCTCCCTGAACTAGCTCAACGTCTCGGTTTCAAAAAGCGGCCACCGGTGATCATTGGTGGAAACGACGCTGTCCTAGCCGCTTACGATGCAGGGATCCGAGAACCCGGCGAAACAATCAACGTGAATGGCACCTGCGAAATCACCCTTGTGTGCCTTCCTAAGTGTCTCCCTTCAACGGAATACAACGTTCGTGCCCATGTACTGAAGGATCGGTGGTTGACCCTCTATGTGATGAATGCGGGGGGAAAAGCATTCGAGTGGTTCCAGTCCGTGTTTTGCTCTGAAATGACTGCCGAAGAATTCTGGACATCCTTTATCCCCCGAGCAGTGGATGAATGGATTCACCGGGAAAGTACTGTCCGGTACGTCCCTTTCCTTATGGGCTCTAGATACTCCCTTGAACCCCTAAAGGCAGAGTTCAGGGGGATGAACCAAGAGACTAGCCGTGAAGAACTTCTCGTGGCACTAGTTAGAGGATTGGCGGAGTATCAGAGGGCCCATTTAAAGGAAATAGCCCTTGAAGTACCCCTCAAACCGCAAATCTATGTGACTGGTGGAGCAGTGAACGATGCCTTAATCCGAGCGAAGCAGAAGTGGATGCGGAACTGTACCTACCTTTATCGCGAACAATCTAGCCTTCGAGGGGCCGCTTTACTAGGGAAGGAGTATCTGGAAACACATTAAATCGATTCGAATAACGGTAAATCTTTGAGATCTGTGCTGATTCTTTGTATCTTTTAGGGTAGAATTGTCGAAGGGTTCCATGAAAAAGCGCACGATTCTATGCATTGACGACGAAGCGATCATCCTCCTCGCATTGAAGCAGGAACTCAAACTGCACTTCCGCGATCGATACACAATTGCCACTGCCCTGAACGTGGAACAGGCAAAACAAATGCTTGAAACAATACAGAAGGAAGGACGTACGGTGGAACTTATCATCTGTGATTGGTTAATGCCTGGAACAAAAGGAGACACGTTCCTAGCGGAACTAAGGACTCAGAATCCCAAGTGGAAACTCATGGTAATCACTGGCCATGCAGACCAGGATGCGATCGAAACCTTTCAAGAGAAAGTAAAAGCCCGGATCCTATACAAACCCTGGAAATCCGAGGATCTCATTACCACTGTCACCGAACTCCTAGAAGAGTAACCACAACGGTGACCAATAAAAGGAACTAGGATCAAAGGAAACGGAGGTGTCATGTTCAAAGCGCTACTGAAATTCAAGAAGTCAAGAAATGGTTGGGAACAAATACGGAAAGAAATCGAAGAAGAGTTCGTTCAACTAGCGAAGGAATGTTTCGGTCCAGATCTCTATGCGATCCTTTTGTATGGAAGCGCAGCTCGAGGCATGTACCGGGAAGGAGTCTCAGATATCAACCTATTGATTCTGTATAGGAAAGCAACTCACGATCAACTGGCACAGTTCGGAAAAAAAGTAGGATCCATGATTCGAAAGCGGCGCATTACTCCCTTACTGATGAGCCGGGAAGAGTTCTTACATTCCGCAGATGTATTCCCGTTGGAATACATCGATATCCGAAACGCACATCGAGTTCTCTTTGGCCCTGACGATACAGCATCCTTAGACTTAACCTTAAAAAACCTTCGACACCAGACAGAGGAAAGACTTAGGGGAAGCCTGAATCAACTGCGCCAGATCCTCGTGGCATCGGAGGGAAAGACTAAACTCCTTGCCAACTACCTCCGTTCCTGGTCTGGGATAAGCAATGCCTTGTTCAGAGCTCTCATCCTTCTTCGGGGGAAGGATTCCCACAGCATGGATCCGGAACAGTTAATTCATTCACTCGAAAGGGAGTACCGGCTTCCCAAAGGAGTATTCAGTGCTTTCGAACGATTTCGCCGGGGAGAAACAAGGGATCCCATGGAATTGGCTGGAAACTTATTGAAATCATTAGAACTTCTCACTCGCGTGGTAGACAGCCTCCCAGAAGAACCGTTGGAGGAGGCGGTATGAACCGTCAACCTCTTGGATTCACTCTCATAAAAATTCTCTCCATCCTCCTTCTTGCCTTGGAAGGGGGAATGGCCTCCGCTCAAATACCCTACAAACCCACTGGTTTCGTGAACGACTTTGCCGGAGTGATCGATCCAGATTCAGCTCAGTTAATGGAACAGATTTCCCGAGCAATCCAGGAAAAAACAGGTGCTCAAGTGGCAGTTGTAACGGTGGATTCCATTGACCCCTACCCTACCATTGAAGAGTTCTCCATTGAACTGGCCCAGAACTGGGGGATTGGACGAAAGGGAAAGGACGATGGGGTGCTCCTTGTACTAGCCATGAAGGAGCGAAAGGTAAGAATCGAAGTTGGGTATGGGTTGGAAGGGGCCATTCCCGATTCAGTAGCAGGTAGAATCCTGGATGAACGGGTGATTCCTGCGTTCAAGCAACAACAGTGGGGGAAGGGTCTTCTTCAAGGGCTCATTGGAGTAGGCATCCGGATCGCCCAAGAAAAAGGGATTGATCCAAAAGACCTCATGATCCCCTCCTCACAGACTGCATCCCGTTCCAAACGGGTCAGAGGCGGGTTCGATTTGGGACCCTTGATTTTCATCCTGATCTTCCTTTTCATTGGGGGTGGTCGGTTTCTCTGGCCCCTCCTATTCCTTGGCAGTGTAAGTACCCGAAGAGGACGGTTTGGGGGAGGGTTTGGTTCCGATGATTTTGGTGGTGGAGGCTTTGGTGGGGGCGGAGGGGGAAGTTTTGGAGGATTCGGAGGAGGTTCGTTTGGGGGGGGAGGCTCATCCCGAGGATTCTAAAGCATTCGTACAGAATGCTACTCAATAAAACTTAACAAGAGGAGAAATGAAACGTACCATGGAACAACGAAAAATCAACCTTTTGATCGGACTCGCTATTCTGGTTCTTGTGTTTGTAGGATACGGAATCTTTTCCATATCCGTTAAGAACGATCTCGTGCGGTTAGACGAACAGGTAAGCGCTGCTTGGTCAGAGATCGATAACCAGTTGAAACGACGTGCGGACTTGATTCCGAACCTTGTAGCCACAGTCAAAGGGTACGCTAGCCATGAGGAAGAAGTGTTAACAAAGATTGCCGATGCTCGATCCCGACTTGCAGGGGCTCGAACCGTGGAAGAGAAGGCGGCAGGGTACAACGAGCTACAATCCGCCCTTTCCCGCCTATTGGTGGTGGTGGAAAACTATCCTGCCCTGAAAGCCAATGAAAACTTTACTCGGTTAATGGATGAACTGACGGGTACGGAGAACCGGATTGCAGTAGCTCGGAAACGATACAACGATGGAGTACGGGAGTTCAACACTCGGATTCGCACCTTTCCTGGTTCCCTATTTGCAGGAGGGATGGGATTCTCTCCTCGACCCTATTTCGAGATCGATGCAGCTTCTCGGGAAGCTCCAAAGGTAAAGTTCTAAGCCCCCTACCTTACTTAAAAAAACAAGAACAGGACAGGCGGAACCGCCCCCAACAGGTTTGCATAGATACTAGGAACCAATTGCAGAGCGCCAGCTACAAGGAGGAGTCCGGAACGTAGGACTCCTAACTCTTTTCTCCAGTACTTCATAAGGCCTGCGGAAAGAAACACTGTGGCGGCGCCTGTTCGAACTACTACGGTGAGGATTTCTATCATTCCTCCTCGCAACAGGAGGGCCTGATCATACACAAATATGAAGGGAATAAAAAAGGCCGCAAAACTGAGCCGCATGGAGAGAAGGGCAGTCTTGAACCAATCAGAACCTGCCATTCCCGCTGCAATGAACACGGCCCCGCAGATGGGGGGAGTGATAGCGGAGAGGATGGCAAAGTAGAACACGAACAGATGAGCTACGAGGGGAGGGATTCCCAGGTTCACTAACACAGGCCCTCCTATTACCACTGCCATGATGTAGGCAGCGGTGGTAGGCACCTGCATCCCCAACACAATACTGGTAAGGGCAATCAATATTAATGAAAGGAAAAGCTTTCCCTGACTTACAGAAACGATGAAGGAACTGATCTTCACTCCCAGTCCGGTCAGCGCAATTACGGCAATGATGATCTGAGCGCAGGCAGAGATGGACGCTATTACTGCAGCCTGCTTCGCTCCATCCAGCACTGCTTTCCTTATTTGCTGCCATGCTTCTCGATGACTCCATCGTAGATCCTCAGTAAAAAAGGCAAATACCAATGTCACGAGGCTTGCCCAGAAAGCTGCGTATTGGGGTGTATAACCAGCGGTCATCCAAGCTAAAAGCACTCCAAAGGGTATTAAAAAGAACACACTGGACCGAACCGTCTCTCCCAATGGAGGCAATTCTTTCGCTGAAAGTCCTACGTATCCTTTCCGCTTAGCGTAGAAGTGGATCCCCACACCCACGGAAAGAAAGTAGAACAGAGCGGGTAAAAGGGAACGGATGGCTACTTGAAGGTAGGGGGTCTCGGTTAACTCTGCCAGAACAAAGGCCCCTGCTCCCATGATGGGAGGCATGATCTGTCCACCGGTACTGGCGGCTGCCTCTACTGCAGCAGCTACCTCAGGAGAGTACTTGAGACGTTTCATCATGGGAATCGTGAACGCACCGGTAGTAGCAACGTTCGCGCTAGCGCTCCCCGAAATGGAACCGAACAGCGCACTGGCTACCGTGGCCACTTTAGCCGGACCGCCTGAGTACTTTCCGGCCAAGCGGATAGAAAGTCGCATGAATCCTGCGCCCCCACCGCTAGCGAACATGAAAGCTCCAAAAAAGACAAAGATGGCGATCACGTCCGTGCTGACCCCAACCAAGAGTCCCCAGATTCCCCCGGTGGTGAGAAACAATTGCCCTGCCAATGTATGTAGATCATATCGGGGATGGCCAAAGGTTCCAGGAATCCAATGACCAAAAAGGGCATAAAGGAGGAAGAGGAAGGCTAAAATCGGCAGGGCAGGCTGAATTTCTCTTCGGGTCGCCTCAATCACTAAAAAGAGAAACAGGAACGCCAGAACCGTTTGCCCCCAACCCGTAGGAACCCCGTACTGCTCCACGATTCCTTCGGCAGAGAGGAATACGTAAAAAGAGATCCCAACTCCAGCTAAAAACAGGAGAAGGTCCCCAAACACGACCTTGCCTTTCTTCAGCATCCCCCCTCCAAAGATGAGCCAGAACATAAAAAGGAGGTGCACAGCCCTCGCTTGCAAAGCGGGGAGAAAGGCATAAACAGGCAGAAGAAGGTGGAACAGAGCAAACAGGAAGGACCCCAATAGGATCCCAACTTGCAGGACTTTTGTCATACTTGACTCATCTTGTATCAAACGCCTCAGATCAAGAACACCTAACGATCTAAGCTTGCAACCAACCGATGCATCGATTGGGTATGCTCCAGAATAAAGGCAATTCTATACCCTACTGCAGGGCTGGGACTACCTTAAATCCAATTTCCCGGTAATAGCGAAGGGCTCCTGGATGCAGTTTCGCTTCCATGAAGTTCACATCCTCCATTGTAATGAGTTTCATGGCAGGATGGACCGTTTCCCACTTGGACCGACTTTCCCAGAAGGTCTTTGTCATCCGGTATGCCATATCTTCCGATAGGGTCTCCACCGTATAGAGAGCTACGGGCTCACTGATAGTCTTCACCGGTGTATCTATACCGGAATACATCCCTGCCGGAATCACTGCTCGGGTGTACTTTGTTTTCACCCGTTCATAATCCTGATCGGAGAGTTCCAGCAAACGGATGGGAACCGTAGCAGCGATTTCCTGAATCATCGACGCAGGAGGAGTACTGGAAGTAGCGAATCCCACCGCTCTCTTGTTTCGCACCGCCTGCACCCCCTCACTCAAGTCCACCCTCACGAGATCCACTTTATCCAGAATTCCCATAGCACCGAAAACATCCCGGGTAATTCGCTCGCCCGCAGACCCTGCTCCGCCAGGTACGAACTTCTTCCCCGATAGATCGGCCAACTGATGTACCCCACTGTCTTGCCGTACGACCCAATGCATGACCAAACCCGGAATGGGCCAGAGAGAACGGATTCTTCCATATCCCCCTTCCTTGAATTGATCCCCTCCTCCTACAGCAGCCTTCACGAGGGAGGGGGGCGAGGTAAAGAGGTAATCGTTCCGGGTGCGGGAAAGTTTCACGTTTTCCACTGAACCCGCACTAGTCTCCACCGTAATCTGGATTCCAGGAACCCCTTCCATCAACGCCTTTGCAATCCCTACGGCAAAAGCATAGTAAGTAGATGTTTCTCTTGCAGATTTCAACGCGATCTGTGTTTGTGCTGTTGCAAGCCCAGTGGCACAGAAGATGGCTATGAAGCCTAAGAACATCCGTTTCATGTCCGAAAGGTTTCCATGTTTCGTTTCCTCTGTCAAGGGGAATGAAGCGACCAAGGAGTCGGTAAAATCTTTTATCCTGATCCTCGAGATCCTACGGTGTAATTCGGACTTCTGCTCTCCCTTTTAAGTTGACAACCTCTAGAGGGCGTATTTTAATGGTTCCATGGAAAAGGAGCATACGTTATCGGATCGGGAACGGGAGTTACTGGAAGAAATTCATGAGTTCAATAGAGAACGGGATAGGATCCGAAAAGTCATTGGAGAAATCGGGGGCACAAGGTATTCCCGAAGGGACACCATTATAAATGTGGCTTTCCTTACCATCATTCTTCTTTTATTTGTCAGCGAAGTGTTGACCATGTGGCTTCCTACATTCATATCCATTGAAGTCGGTATCCTACTAGTCTCCATCAAGATCATCTGGATGATCCATGCTCAGCAAAAGTACAACCACTTCGTGTTCTGGGTACTGAACTCCATAGAGTTTAGGCAGAACGATATGGCGATGAAACTACGATCCATCGAAAAGAAACTGGAAACTCTTTCAATAGAGACAAAAGAGAATGCTCCGTCTGACCCGCATTTAGGGAACACTCCCCCATGAAGAAGGATCCAAGGATCATTCCAGAACTGGAACACCTTTGCACCCTTCCCATCCAGGCCGATAGGGTGATTGGCCGTAGGAAGTACCCCCATTACGCGGTCTTTGTCCCCTTTCTATCCGTTGACGGAGAAACCCATTGGCTCTTTGAGAAACGCTCGGAAGGAATCCGACAAGGGGGTGAAATCTGTTTCCCTGGTGGTGCAGTAGAACTAACGGATGGAGAAGCCCCAGAGGAGGCTGCTCGAAGGGAAACAGCGGAGGAATTGGGGATTCCATTGTCCTCGATTGAGATAGTCGGATACTTTGGCCACCTATTAACCCGTTGGGGCGGATTGATCGATGTGTTCTATGGCACTTTTGTGGAACCCTCTGAGACCCTCGACTGTAAAAAAGGCACCCAAGATCCCATAAGCCATTCTAAAACTCTTCGATTACATACCCTGTCCCTTTCCCCTAAACCAGAGGAGGTAAAGGAAGTATTCACCGTTCCCCTATCCTTCTTTCGGACCGTTGAACCCGAGGTTCACCTGTTTCGACAGATCATTCAACCCCGATTCACCGATGCGAAAGGGACTCGTCATGTGCTACCCTGGAAGCGATTGGGTATCGGTTCCCGCTATTCCCGAGCTTTTAGCCTCCATACCTACCCTGTGTACTTTTACCGATATAGAGGAAACACTATTTGGGGGATTACTGCAGACATCATAAAAGAGTTTCTGGATGTATTGAATTTTACATAAATTGGGGTACACTACCTTTTAGGAGGAAAACAGTCATGAAACGGAAAAGTATCATAGGTTTGATGGTATTGATGCTGGTTGCCCAATCGATGTTCATGTTTGCCCAGTCGACAGTAGATCTGATCAACGATTTTAAAAAGGGATTTCAGGACTTTTCTGACGATGTGGCGTCAGTGCTTCCCATGAACTCTACCATTGGTCTCAACTGGTCCGATGCGTATATCGGTCAGTTGCTTGCCCTTCCCCCGAGTCTAGGAGTAGGACTCACGGTAGGGGTCACGGGGATCCCTTACGATTCGGTAAAGAAGATCTTGGTGGATACGTTGGGGGGAAGCGAATCGGAAATCCCGCAGGTCATTCGAGATTATGGGCTACCCCTTCCTGCGATGGCAGTAGATGCGAGGTTAGGAGGATTCATCCTACCCTTCGATGTTGGATTCAAGATTGGTTTCCTCCCCAAGACGCTAGCGGATCAAGTGGGAGACAATGTGAAGGTGGACTTCCTCCTTGTGGGAGGAGACATCCGCTACCTTCTGATGAAGCAACGGTTTGTGGTTATTCCCGAAGTGTCAGTAGGGGTGGGGTACAACTACCTGAAAGGATCGGTGGAGTTTGGTGGGGTACTTCCACCGTTACTCACCATCAACCTCCCCAATACTGTCGGATCCTCTCCTGCCCCTTGGCCAGCGAATAGCACCCTCTCCCTTTCCTCCCCCGACTTCTACATCGAGTGGGAAACCAAGGTAATAGACCTGAAGGCTCAGGCCAGCTGGAGCCTCCTCATTCTCCAGCCTAGTGTAGGAATCGGAGCCAGTTATGGCAGTTCCCATGTGGGGGGAGGAGCGAAATCCACATTACAGTTAAATGGAGCAACCATTTCACCGACTGCACTTCAAGCCCTTCGAACCCTCGGCTTCGATGTAGACAATGCCAGCATTGCCGTCTTTTCCGATGTCACGGGATGGTCTTTCCGCCTCTTTGGTGGTGTATCGGTGAATATCCTGGTTTTAAGGATCGATGCGGGAGTCCAATATAACCTGATCGGAAAGAATCTAGGAGCTTCCATCGGAGCACGAATCCAACTGTAACATGTCAAAGGGGGCAGGGGGCTGTGTAAGCCCCTTGCCCTTTCTAGTGAAAAATCACTATCCTTAATCCATGAAAAAACAAGTGATTCATACGGACAAGGCTCCTAAAGCCATTGGTCCCTATTCCCAAGCCATACGATTTGGACATCTCCTATTCATCTCTGGTCAATTGGGAATTGACCCGGCTTCCGGGAACTTGGTAAATGGCGGATTCGAAGCAGAGGCCCGTCAGGTACTGGCCAACATCCAAGCAATTCTAGAAAGTCAGAAATCCGGAATGGATAAGATCCTGAAAACTACCGTATTCCTTACGAACATGGAGGATTTCGCCGTTTTGAATGGCATCTACGGAACCTATATCCCCGAGCCATACCCTGCCCGAACCACGATTCAAGTCGCAGCTCTGCCCAAAGGGGCTCGGATCGAGATGGAAGTGATCGCCGAAGCGTAGGAGTTGCCTAGGGGTTTCAATCAGAGGAGAGCCCCCCGAGCCATTCTTCTTCCACACACACCAGGCACCGTTCTAACTCTGAATCTTGGGTATCTGCCAATTCTCCAAGGGTTAGGGTGATGTAAGTATTCAAATCCTTGGATCCCTGCACAAAGGTGCTAGCATAAAATCCCAACCGCTTCTCCTTCTTCAGCCCCATCCGGATCAATGTTCGCGCCCCTTCCCGTACAAGAGCCACCTTTCTTACAGCATCCTCATCCCCAAGAATCGACCACACACCTAACATGAGAGGACGTTTTGGATCGCTCACATCCCCGGAAAACTCTCCCCGTAATAGTTCTTCTCGGCTTTTCTTTAAATAGGGAGCGAAATCCAAATGCTCGGCTAGCTTCCGGTCTGTAGCCATGAATCGTCCTGTAGCAGGATCCATGGTAAAGATCACCGTTCGATCTGTAGCTTGCCCATAACTCTTGAACAGGATACCGCCATACTCTGCCTGAGGTGCATGGAGTTCGAGATACTCCTGATCATCCCTCACCCGAACCGCTATAGCAACTAACCAGTCTCGGAACTCCGGATGATCTGTCCTTAGAGAGTCCACATACTCGCGTAATCCTTCTTCCATCATGTACCCTTGTTGAAAAGAGAGGAAGGTACGGAAGATTTCCCGGATATTGTGGTACCGGGAAAAATGGAGAATCAAATCCCAGAGAAACACCTCCTTTTTTCGGAGTCGCCAGATGAAAGATCCCAGCACACTTCGGCTAGGAACCGTTTCCCGATCGATTTGCTCGGTAAGTTCTGTGAACTCCCGGTACCGAAGCTCATACTCTTGTAGGAAGGACGAATCCCCTGTAGGCTTCTTGGGTAAACGGATCTTCCAACGAGTACCCTTCCCTACCCTGCTTTCTACCCGAATGTTTTCCCTCCCAAACACCGCAAAGATCTGCCGAGTTCCGATTCCCTGGCCCTGAGAAGGTTGTCGTTGCGCACTGGCCTCGAGATCGGCAAGAAATCCATAAGATCGTCCTGTGTCATCGGTAGGACTTCCAGATGTTGCCGAGGTTGTAGCTGTAGGCCGGATCTTTGTCGTTCGTCCTACGAACATTGGTAGTCCATCTTCCCTCAAAACCAACCGTTCTGGTTCTATTCCCACCCCATTGTCTGAGAAGGTAAGAAGGATATGATCCTTCTCTTCCTTCAATTCAATGGTAATTTTCCCCCTCCTCCCTGCTTCTTTTATCGCATCCAATGCATTGGAGGCGAGGTTGATCAACGCTCGCCCAAAGTCGAGATAGGGCCCATACGCCTCAGGAATCCTCCCTTTGACAATGAGGTGCACATCGCAGGGTACGGGTGACAACTCTATGAAGGGGAGAATCCGCTCGAGGAGTAGGGTTTTAATGTTGACCTCATGGTACCTCTCCACAGAATCCCGGTAAGCATTGAGCATGTTGATGAGGGCGGTAGTTTCTCGGTTGATATCCTCGATAATCTTGTGACAGGTATCTATCGATAAGCGATCCACCATGTCGGAGAGAAGTCGAATCGTTTTCCGTGCATCATGCCGGGTTTTCCCCAACTCTTCTGCAAAGGAAGATGTAGCTTCATCGACTCCCTCCGCATCTCTCAGATCAGAAGCTCTACAGACCATATGGATGAACACCAGACCTCGATATACAATCCGATCCAAAACTGTGAACCCCTTCTTAGCAAAGAAGAGAACCGCCTCCTGTTGTTTTTCCCAAATGTACAGGTAGAGGAACGCATCGGACCGTACCTCTGAAGCGAGCCTTCGAATGAAAGCCGAACCGATACCCTTTCCCCGACCAAAGGGGCTTGTGACCTGCTTATATAAGTGAAACCTCGTACGTTCAGGATTGGAGTACACTAATAGGTACCCAAGAATTTCTCCCTCCTCCTCCCAGACGTAACTATGCTCATAGTCCTTTTCCAGTTGTTCATCTTTTATGTAGGGAGAAGGGATAATAAAGGTGTCGATGTTCAACGAATGGTTTCGCTGTATTCGTTCTTCCAGAGCTGGGGTCAGCTTCTGAATGAAATCCACCATGGTCAACGTCAAATATAGTGAATATTCCTGGATTAAAAAAGAAGACGAATCGTTCGTTCTACGCAACTTCCTCAGTCCTTTCCAGCTATTGCGGGAACCCCTCTTGATCCATCCCTATTGTTTCGGTATCTTATTACATAAATAGCGGGAGCTCGGATAAACCGGGCTGAGAGGTTCCCTTGCAGTTTGCTGTGGGAATGACCGATGGACCTGATCCGGATAATGCCGGCGTAGGGAAGCGATCTAGATTGATAAAGCCGCCCTAGCCGGGCGGCTTTTTTTGTGACATCCATGCTTTCCCCTCGTTCGTCCTTCGCCCGCGATCGCCTAACTACCCTATTCTTTGCGGAGGGATGTATGGAAATAGGGAAAATCGGAAAAATCGATCTAGCGGCCTTTGAGCAGTTTCTGCTTCACCGATTGGGCAAACCCGATGATCGTCTGATCGTCCCCCCTCTCACAGGTGTGGATGCCGCGGTAATCAAAGTGAACTCCGAGGAAGTGCTGATTCTAGCAGAAGATCCCATCTTCCCCATGCCCGGAAAAGGGTACGAAGATTTTGGGTACTATACCGTGCACATTGGTGCTTCCGATGTGGCTGTAATGGGGGTGAAGCCTCAATTCATCTCGTACACTCTTCTGATGCCACCCCATACCACAGACGAGGAGTTCCGGCAAATCGTGGATTCCATCCATGCTACTGCCCTCGATCTAGAAATGACCATCGTGGGTGGACATACGGGATACTACCCCGCGGTTACCGTTCCTACTATTGGCGGAATCACGGTGTTTTCCTTTGCAAAGGAAGGAGAGTACGTGACTCCGAGAGGAGCTAGAGTTGGAGATGCCGTGATTGTAACCAAAGGACCAGCAATTGAAACTGTAGGAATTCTATCGACTCTCTACGAAGAGGAGCTTAGCCGAACTTTTACAGCTTCCTTCATCGAACAGGCGAAGGGATACATGAAGAAGATGTCCGTCGTGGCCGACGCTCTTACTGCCATGGAGGCGGGAGGGGTGCATGGGATGCATGATGCGACAGAAGGCGGGGTTCTTGGAGGATTGTTCGAGGTAGCCAATGCTTCCAACGTCGGGATGTGGATCGATGAATCTAAGTTCATCTGGACAGAGGAGATCGAGGGAATTTGTCGATACTTCCAGATCGATCCTCTTCTGTCCATTGCTGAAGGAACTCTTATCATTGTCTGTGAATCCAATGCAGCGTCCAGGATCCTTCAAGCCTTGAAGGATACGGGTATTCCTGCCAGTGCAGTAGGTGAAGTGTTGCCTCCCTCCAAGGGGAAAAAGATCAAGCGTCGAACAGGTGCCATCGAAGACCTGCGGATCCCTGAACAGGATCCCTTCTGGCCCTGTTTCTTTAGAGGGATCAGTGCGAAAAAGGAGAGTACGTCATGATAAAGGAGAAGGTTCGATTATCTTACCCCCTGCTGTATCTGGTGACGGATCGGGACTTATCCATGGGTAGACCTCTTCTGGAGGTAATTGCCCAAGCAGTGGAAGGGGGAGTCAACGTCGTACAAATACGGGAAAAAACTCTCAGTACCCGGGATTTTATTGAGGAGGCTATATCCATTCGAGAGTATCTGAAACCTAAAGGGATCCCACTCCCTGTCTCTTATACACATCTCCGAGCCCACGAG
>JAOABU010000081.1 GCA_026418195.1 Spirochaetota bacterium
GTCAGAAACGATGAACCCGATCAGGTAGGTGGTGTTATTTTTCAGGGAACGAGCTACGGAATCGGGTCTGTACCCACATTCGAGGATGGCCTGATTTACCCGTTCCGATATTTCTGGGCTTACATAGTAGTTCTTGTTGATCACCCTCGATACGGTGGCGACTGATACTCCTGCCCGCCGAGCTACCTCTTTGATCGTGATGCGAGGGGTTACGGAATGGTTTCTTTTTTGTACCTTCATGGTGCCTGCACGCGATTGGATTTTACAGTAAGAACAATCGCCTTGCCTATAGAGTAATCGATTTCTCAAAATAAATCAAACCTTGGACCGGAATACCGAACTCTGCTTGTGAAAACAGACGACAGGTGCGGCATCCCCAAGAAAATCAAAATGGCATATCTTATTTATCTTTCTATAAATAATAAAAGATACATTATAACTAGGCTAAAAACTTTTTACATGAATTTTCATTGCCAGTTCGTTACCACCCTGTTAAAATGTAATTAAAGTAATCGTTTACTTATATTTTCATGAGAGGAGGACTTGGTATGTTCAAATCCAAAGGAATCATGATCCTTTTGATCCTCAGTCTCACGGTAGGTACCGTGTTCGCAGGGGGATCAAAGGAAGCGAAAGAGGAAAAACCTGTCACCCTTCGGTACGCCCACGTAGGAGTAGCTACGGAAATCCAAACCCGCTACGCCGACGAAGTTGCCAAGGCAGTACAGGAGCGGACGCAGGGGAAACTGGTAATTCAAGTGTTTCCCAACTCTCAGCTAGGCGGTGTCAGCGAAATGGTGGATGGAGTAAAGGCCGGTACGATCGATATGGCTCACCACGACTTCGCGTCATTGGGGAAGTTTCTTACCGACATTTCTGTATTTAATGCCCCCTACATCTACCGGGACGCGGAACATGCCATCAAAGCAACCAACCCGAAAACATCTCCCGTTCTCAGGGAGCTGAACGACAAGTTGATCCAAGCCGCAGGGATCCGGATTATCGGTAGCCACTACCGGGGTGCACGACAACTATCCGCCAACTATCCGGTCTACTCTCCTGCGGACATGAAAGGGAAAAAGTTCCGAGGAGTTCCGGTA
The DNA here is from genome assembly GCA_026418195.1 of Spirochaetota bacterium. GTDB lineage: Bacteria > Spirochaetota > Spirochaetia > DTKZ01 > DTKZ01 > DTKZ01. The sequence goes on from JAOABU010000081.1 coordinate 1,101, forward strand.
AAACTCTGGATGACCATGCTGGAGGGAATGGGGGCCATCCCCACACCCGTGGAAATCGCGGAACTCCATACCGCCCTCATGACGGGTGTAGTGGTCGGTCAGGAAAATCCCCTGCAGAATATCTACGCACAGAAGTTCTATGAAGTGCAGACCCATATCATGATGACTAGTCACATGCATTCCATCCTCTGCACCTTCATCAATGAAAAATCGTGGCAAAAAATACCCGCAGCTTCCCGCGCCATCTTCGAACAGGTGCTTCAGGACAAGGCATTGGAATCTTTGAAGTGGACTGCCGAAGCGGACAAGGACATTCGGCAAAAGCTGGAAGAAAAAGGGATGAAGTTTATCGATACCTCCAATGGTCTGAAACTGGATGAGTTCCGCACTGCTGTATTGAATAAGGTGTTCCAGGACTTTCCGCAATGGAAGACGTATATAGAGCAAATCCAGGCTATCAAGTGAGTTAAAACTCAACGAAAGTTACCACCCCCTTCGAAGTTTTAGAGGTATCGAAGGGGGTTTGATTAAAAGGAAGAGGAGTTGCGAATGTCCATCCAGAAGAGGGAGTTTGATCGATACTTATCCACAAGTATTCTAGGAGCTCTGATCCTACTCGTAGCGTTACAGGTAGTGATGCGGGTGATATTTCTTTCCCCCCTCATCGGCGCAGAGGAATTGGCCCGGTACTTTTTGATCTGTGTGGTTTTCTTGGGAGCGCCCTTCGCGGCTCGGACGGGTGGCCATATCCGCATGGAAGAGCTCCTTCAGCGATTTCCCTTGAAACTTCGAACCGGGATTTCTTTCCTGATTTGTCTCTCCGCAGTACTCGTGTTCGGAATTGTATCGGTTGGATCGGTGATTACCCTTCTTCGCAACCTTCAGAACCGAACCGCGACATTGTCTATTCCTTTTCCTATCTTCATCGCGCCTACCGTGCTTGGATTCGTTTTGCTAACCTTCGAGTATACCCGCACCCTGTTCGATACCTACATACGTAAGAGATAGCGAGGCACTACTATGGGTTTCTTCATCGTTGCACTTTTCTTCTTCCTCTTTCTAATCGGTTTCCCCGTTGTTCTTTCCATTATCATCCCTGTGCTAGTGTACGTCTTCTGGTCCGGGGTACCCTTAGAGCTTGTTACCCAACGGATGCATTATTCCCTCGACTCCTATCCATTGATCGCCGTTCCCATCTTCATCTTTGTAGGGAATCTGATGAACTCCTCCGGGATCACACGACGAATATTTCGGTTTGCGGATACCCTGGTAGGGCGACTCCCCGGAGGACTCGCACAGGTGAATATCTTTGCCAGTCTCATCTTCTCTGGCATGTCGGGAGCGGCTCTTGCAGACGTAGGCGGTTTAGGACAGATCGAAATACAAGCGATGAAAGAGAAGGGGTTCTCTACTTCCTTTGCCGCCGCTGTAACCATCGCCTCTGCTACAGTAGGACCCATCTTCCCCCCCAGCATTCCCCTCGTGATCTATGGTTCTGTCGCGAGTGTTTCCGTAGTGAAACTTTTGCTTGGAGGAATCCTTCCCGCGATTCTAGCCGTGATCACCATGATGATCATGACAGCCATCCTTTCCAAACTCCGGAATTTTCCTCGCGCCGAGCGTTGGCCTACCCTAAAAGAGGTGTGGCGGGATCTTTTACCCGCATTACCGGCTCTTTTAACTCCTCTGCTCTTGATTTCGGGAATGCTCAGTGGATACTTCACCCCCACTGAAGCAGCTAGCGTTACCGTCTTCTACGTATTCCTGATCAGCGGAGTGGTTTACAGGGAATTGGACTGGACCCAAGTTTGGAACGCGTTGGTGGAAACAGTGAAGGCAACTTCTACCATCCTGATCATCGTAGCGGCCGCATCCCTATTTGGATGGATCCTTGCCATCGAGCAGATCCCTCAGCTGTTCTCCAGCTTCATCCTGTCCATCACACAAAACCCACTCCTGCTCTTGCTCCTACTCAACATCATTCTCTTCATCGTAGGAATGTTCCTCGATAGTACCACAGCTACACTTCTATTGGTCCCGATCGTTGTCCCTCCCTTGGTTAAATCGGGGGTGGATCCTATCCATTTAGGATTGGTGTTTATCTTCAATATCATGATCGGTCTCATCACCCCACCAATGGGATTATCCCTGTTTCTAGTCAGTGAAATCTCGAAAGTTCCCATGAAGAGTATCATCAAGGATGTACTTCCCTATATGATCCCCCTGGTGGTAACCCTCTTCATGATCACCTATATTCCGGGAATCGTCCTTTTCATTCCGAGTTTGTTAAAATAAATCAAAGCATTCTGGAGGAGAACATGCTGGCCATTCAAGCAAAAACAGGAACAGAAACCTACATGGTATCTTTTCGGAGGGGAGACCTCATCATCGAAGAATTGGAAAAGTTCCTAAAAGAGAAAGGAATCGATGCAGGTTTGATCACTTCTGGGATCGGATCCCTCGATATCTGTAACATGCATACCATTACCTCTACCGATCTGCCTCCGGTAGATAAGCAGATCTCGTTAAAGGGACCGGTGGAAGTTGGGTCTTTGTTGGGGTCTGTAGCAGGTGGAAGTCCCCATATTCACGTGGTGGTGCATGACGTGAAAAACGACAAGGTGTACGTGGGTCATTTAGAGCGTGGATCCCGTTGCTGCTACCGGGTGGAACTCGGGCTCACTGTGCTCAAGGGTGTCCGTACCAAGAGGATTAGCGACGAAAAGACCGGCTTGATCGATATCGTGGAAGCGTGATGGCGAACATAGGGAGGAACCATGGGTACTCAAGACATGTTGAATGAGCTGATCGTACAGGCAAAAAGTACTCTATCCCGCTTCCGCCTCGATGGAAAAGTCGCCCTTGTAGTAGGGGGGAATAAAGGGCTAGGGCAAGGCATGTCCCTCGCTTTAGCTTCTGCGGGCGCCGACGTATGGGTCGTCGGTCGGGGACCCGATGGACTGGAAGAAACCGTTTCCGCCATCGTCCAGATAGGCAGAAAAGGGCGATTCTTCGCGGCCGATGTGACCGTCGAGAAGGAAGTGGAGCGAGTCGTGGAAACAGTCCTCAAAGAATCCGGCCGAATCGATATCCTGGTGAATAGCCAGGGTACAGTACACCTCCAACCCGCTACCGAGTTCGACATGGGCGAGTGGCAGAGGGTGATGGATGTGAACCTGAAATCCGTGGTGCTCCTGTGCAAGCATGTAGGTCGGGTCATGCTAGGGCAAGGCAAAGGGAAAATCATCACCATTTCTTCAGTGCGAGGATTTCAAGGGCGGGCAGAGGATCTTGCCTACGCTCCTAGTAAGGGCGCGGTAAATCAACTAACCCGATCCCTTGCCATCGAGTGGGGACCCAAAGGAATCAACGTGAACGGGATTGCACCGGTTTTTACCCTTACTGCCATCAACCGAACCCTTCTTTCGGATCCCAAAAAGAAGGAGTGGGTGTTGAGCCGTATTCCCATGAAGAGGCTCGGGGAAATCGAAGACCTCTTTGGCCCCGTGGTGTTCCTTGCCTCGGATGCTTCCAATTTCGTGAACGGGCATACGTTACCTGTGGACGGTGGATGGTTGGGGGCTTAAGCGGAACGTCCTAATCGCAAATAAATCTATTAAAATGTAACCTCAACAATGGATCCCTCCAGATTGGTAGGATCCACTACAGAAGCGTACAGTTTGTTGCTCCCCACCGAAAGGCTGTCCAACCATCGATACGTGGCAAG
>JAOABU010000095.1 GCA_026418195.1 Spirochaetota bacterium
GGATGTGATGGATGGTCATTTTGTACCCAATTTAGCTTTCAGTATCGATTTTATCCGTGCTCTGCGAAAGGTCACTGAAAAAGTGTTAGATGTACATCTGATGGTTATAGATCCGGAACGGTATGTAGAAAAATTCGCTTCCTGTGGGGACGATCGATTAAGCGTTCATGAGGAGGCGACCCATACCCCGATCCGTCTGCTTGAGGAGATTCGGAAGCGAGGAATGAAAGCGGGAATGGTCCTGAATCCCGCTACAGGGGTCGATACCCTGCAGTATCTTTGGGAGCACCTAGACTATGTTCTTCTAATGGGTGTAGAGCCAGGCTTTGCAGGGCAGACGTTTATTCCTGCGATTTTAGACAAGATTTCTAAGGTAGCGTCCATTCGAAAGGAACGGTCCCTGAAATTGGAAATCGAGGTAGATGGGGGGATCAGCTGGACCAACGCAAGGGCCTGCGTGGAGAGGGGGGCTGATGTCCTCATTGCGGGAGCCCTTTGCATATTCGATGGTAGGTATCCGCTGATAGAAGGGTGTAAACAGTTCAGAAGAATCATCGAAGGAGAGGTATGATAGCTATAGGAGCCGATCACGCAGGGTTCGCACTAAAGGAAATCTTGGTCGAGTACCTACGGGGGAAGGGGCTAGAGGTGAAAGATTTCGGTGTTCACACCGATGCAGTAAAGGTAGATTATCCCCCCATCGCATTCTCGGTTGCACAAGCTATCCATAGAGGAAATGCAGAATGGGGAATTCTCGTCTGCGGGACAGGGGTAGGAATGTCCATTGCAGCCAACAAGGTAAAGGGGATCCGAGCAGCCCTCTGTACAACAGAGTACGTGGCGCGAATGAGCAGGGAGCACAACGATGCGAATGTTCTGGTGCTAGGCGGTTGGGTTGTGGGAAAGGGGTTAGCATGCCAGATTCTCGATTCCTGGATGGGAGCTTCTTTTGTAGGGGGTATACACCAGAACCGGGTTCAAATGATTCAACAGCAAGAGGAGGGGATTCATGGTGGCTAAGACGATTTTCATCAACTTAAAGCGATTCGATATTCCTATTGCTAGGGGTGGGATTTGTCCCATGGAGGATTCCTATGAATGGGCTCGATGGATCCTTCGGAAATCAGTGGAGTTAGGCTTACAAAAGAAAGAACATCTCCGGTTTGTTTTTTTCTTTCCCCAGAGCCTTTTAATCCCTGCCATACAGATCCTGAAGGAGCTTTCAGTAGATCCTGCTGTTTTGACGGTTGGCTGTCAGGGAGTGTACCGGGAGGATGTGCGGCCGGGGGGGAACTTCGGAGCCTTTACCACCCAGTTTCCTGCTCAAGCAGCTGCTTCCATTGGATGTCGATGGGCATTGATCGGACACTCGGAAGAGCGGAAAGACAAGTTCGATCTGATTGCAAGCTATGATCCTACCGTAGTCACTTCCCTTGAAAGTCGTAAACGCGCCCATGAGACGGTGGATCGAATGTTGAACCAGGAGGTGCAGCGGGCGTTAGAAGCAGGACTGAAGGTATTGTTCTGTATTGGAGAAACGGCAGAGGAAAGGGGAGAGGGAACAGAAGAAGTGCAGAGAGGGAGGGTTAAGGAGGTACTCCGGCAACAGTGCGAGTTGGGATTAGCTGGAGTAGAAGAAACTCTTGCTCAAAACTCTCGGGGAGGGGAACTAGTGATTGGGTACGAGCCCCGTTGGGCTATTGGCCCGGGAAAGGTTCCCCCAGGACCCGAATATATCGAGTTTGTTGCTATTGAAATCAAGAGGTATACCCCCCTCAGTCGCAAACCCCTTGTCGTGTATGGGGGTGGTTTGAAGGTAGAGAATGCAAAAGCCATTGGAAGAATTCCATCGATTGATGGAGGATTAGTGGCCCTCACCCGATTTGTCCCTCCCCTAGAATTCAGTCCAGAGGGATTGAAAGAGATCGTGGATCGGTACATGGAAGGGCAACTGTAAGGGTAGGAGAAAAGTATGAAGATACCGTTCGAGTATGGCGAAGGCACAATGGAAGCGAATCTGCCGGATGAAAACACTCATGTATTTGTTCCCGGGGAAACTGTTCAGGACCCTCCCTATGTACCCGATCCTGTAAGTGCTACTAAAAGCGCCTTGAAAAACCCCTACGGAATGCCTCCCATTTCAGAATTGGTCCGGCGGGGTTCCCGCGTAGTGATCGTGTTTCCCGATAGGGTGAAAGGGGGGAGTCATCCTACTTCCCATAGAAAAGTATCCATTCCCCTTGTGATTGAAGAATGTTTACGGGCAGGGGTACAGAAGAAGGATATCCGGTTGATTTGTTCCAATGGCTTGCACCGAAAGAATACACCCGAGGAAATACGGATTCTTTTAGGTGAAACAGTGTACCAAGAATTTTACCCTACCCATCAGATCGTAAACCATGATTCGGAGGATTGGGAGAACCTTGTGGATCTGGGATACAATGATCAAGGAGACCGAGTGATCCTGAACAAAGCGGTGTACGAGGCGGATCTTACTATCACAATCGGGCATGTGCAGGGAAACCCCTATGGGGGGTATTCAGGAGGATACAAGCATGTAGCAACCGGAATCACCCACTGGAAAAGTATTGCTAGCCACCATATACCCTCGGTGATGCATCGGGATGACTTTACTCCTGTGTCTTCCCAGAGTCTAATGCGAAAGAAGTTTGATGCGATCGGTATGTACATGGAAGAGAAGATGGGCAGGAAGTTCTTTATGGTAGATGCTGTGTTGGATACTCACGCACGACAAATTGGAGTGTTTGCGGGATATGGTAGAGCCATCGAAGAGCCTAGTTTTCAGCTGGCTGATCAAAGAACCTATGTTCCTTGGGCAGAAGAGAAGTTCGATGTGATGGTGTTTGGCATGCCCCAGGCGTTCCATTACGGAAATGGTATGGGAACCAATCCCATCCTGATCTTGCAAGCTATCAGTGCCCAAATCATTCGACATAAACGAGTTTTATCGGAACATCCTGTAGTGATCTGCTCCTCCATCTGCAACGGTTATTTTCACGATGAAGAGTTTCCTGCGTATCGTGAACTGTATGAGCTGTTTCAGAAAGATTACCATTATACCTTACCGGATTGCGAAAAGTATGGAGAGTATTTTTGCTCCAAGACGGAGTACATCGATAAGTATCGATACAACTACGGGTATCATCCTTACCATGGGTTTTCTATGATTTCCTGCGGCCATATCGCAGAGATGCATGCTTCAGCCATCTACATTGTGGGAGCTTATGAGCCTGGTTATGCTCGAGCCATGGGAATGAAGACTCGGCCTACGTTTGAAAGTGCGCTACAAGATGCAGCCAAATACGTAGGAGCTTCTCCCCGTATTCTCGCTCTTCCAAAAGCCTTCAAACTCTCCCCTGTGCATCTCATGATGAGGAACTCAATAGGATGATTGTCCTACTACCCCGGAGCCGATTCGAACGGCCGACCTAGCGCTTAGGAGGCGCTCGCTCTATCCTACTGAGCTACCAGGGCAAAAGATTTTGCAGAGAATACTATCAGTAGGAGGTGCTCCTGTCAACCTTGACCGATAGTGCCACGCTAAGGATTCAATTCCACATGACGGAATTGTTCTGCGTACACGATCCATTCACAGATATTGGTAATGTGGTCCCCTAATCGCTCAATCGATCGACCTAAATTCAACGCTCGAGCAAACTCTTTTTCGTTACCGGGCAAACTTAATTGCTGAAACACATCGTTCAGGAACTTTTTATGTTCTGTATCAATTTCATCGTCCAAGGTAGCAGTCTGTTCCGCTTTAATGACATCATTCTTCGTATACGCTTCCAGTGTTCCTTCTAGCATCTGAATTAAGGTATGTATCATTCGGATCAGGCGTGGGCGAAGCAGTTGAAGGAATTTCGGATTACTTTTTACATACTTTTTTCCTATATGTAAGGCGTAGTCCCCCATTCGTTCCAAATGGGATACGATTTTTATGGAAGACACGATTTTCCGTAAATCATGCGCGACGGGGGCTTCGGTAGCGATAAATACAATGAACTGATCTTCCAGGGATAGTTCTAACTTGTTGAGTCGTTCTTCATTCTCTTTAATTGGGTCCATTAGCGATAAGTCTTCTGTATCGATCATGATGGCAACCTTTTTTAAAGAATCGATGAGAATCCGACCCATTTCTACAACTTCTTGATAGATACCATTCAGCTTCTGTTCATACACAATCCGTGTCGTCATTACACCTCCTCTTATTCCTAGACCCAACAGGATCCATGTTAGAAAACGATGTGAAACACGTTAAAGATTAGTTAAAGAATGGAGCAAATTTTTCGCGTTGACAATGGGTACATCCGCTACTACTATCTATTCATCTATTTTACTCTATGAAGAGGGCTTTTACATTTTGAATAGGAGGGGTAAGGATGGCAGAACAGTTCGATCTGGTCGTAGCGAATGGACTCGTTACGTATCCAGAAAAGACTATATTAGGAGATATCGGTATTCGGGACGGTAGGATAGCCAAAATAGGAAAAGCAGGAAAACTGAAAGGCAAGGAACGGATCGATGCCAATGGGAACTATGTACTGCCTGGGGTAATCGATCCTCACACTCATCCTGTGTATATGGATTCCATCGAGGATTTGGCCATTACAGCGGCTTGGGGTGGAGTTACTACCGTCTGCCATTATGCGTATGCCAAACCTGGGCAAAGTTTATTGAAAATTGTCCAAGATTGGAAACGGGAAGGGAACGAGACTTCCTGCATCGATTTTGCCCTCCATGGAGGCCTGTTCGAGACAAGAAAGCAAGCGGAAGAGATTCCTGCGTGCTTTAAGGAAGGGGTCACTTCGTTCAAGATGTTCATGGCGTACGCGAAGTTGGGTTGGATGACAGACGATTATGCCCTTACCAAAGCGATGGACATCATTGGCCGGGAAGGAGGGATGGCCTGTGTACATGCGGAAAATGGGCTGGCCATCGATTATATCCAGGACAAACTGCTGGCAGAACACGCAGACTTCGCAGAGAGGTTTTTAGAAACTAGTCCCGATTTAGCAGAGGCAGAAGGTGTATTCCGGGCCGCATATTTAGGTGCACTCATGGGATGTCCCGTATATATTCCCCATGTATCTTCCCGGGAAACCATCGATGTACTGATCTTTTTAAAGGAACGAGGTATGCATGTGTATGCGGAAACCTGTCCGCAGTACCTGGCTCTAACATGGAAGGAGTTGAAACATTTAGGACCATTAGGAAAAGTAGGGCCTGCCATAAAAACCAAGGAAGATCAGGACGCCCTCTGGGAAGGAATCCAGATAGGATTGTTCGATACCCTCGGAAGCGATCATGCTCCCAAAGATAAAAAGGTGGAGGATGACTTTTTCAAAGCCCCCTATGGGTCCCCTCAGGTGGAGACCATGCTTCCCGTGATCTGGCACGAAGGGGTCAATAAAGGAAGAATCACTCCCAACCAATTAGTGCAACTCTTTTCGGAACGAACCGCTGAAGTGCTAGGACTGTACCCCCAAAAAGGACGATTGGAGGTAGGTTCCGATGCGGATATTGTGGTATTCGACCCTAAAGAGGAATGGACCATTGCTCATGCGAATCAACACAGCAAAGTGAATTACTGTCTCTACGAGGGGAAAACGGTGTTGGGGAGGGTTAAAACGGTAATCTCTAGAGGAACCTTTGTAGTACATGAAGGTGAGTTTAGAGGAAACCGGAAACATGGAACGTTCCTACCTACAAAGGCTGGAAAAGTATAGATGAGATAGAACAGTTTAAGAAGGAATGTGGGATGAAAAAATCTCTTTTAATTGCCTTCATCCTGGTATCGGCCCTCTCGGCATATATTGGGATGGAAGTCCAACGTCGAAAGATGGTCGTCGTGCCATCGGGAGCCCCAACTCGACCTTCAGGGGGTACAGAAGGAATGGGGAACCCTGGAGGTGTAGGGAAGCAGAACCAGACCGGTACGACTGGTGGCGCTCCCAGCGAACCGAACAGAACGGATGGGGGAAGTGGAACAGGGAAGACAACCGGAGTCAGAGACTCAAGCGCAATTGGATCAGGAAAAACCAGTGGATCCGGGGATGTACCCCCATCAGGATCCCCTGTTCAGACTTCTCCGGTCCGAAGGGGAGCAGTTTCGGTGGAAGTGGTACCCATACAGATTGGAACCATTCGAGATGTGGGGAACTTTTCAGGTACCTTGGAAGCTAGATCCCAGTTCGTCCTTTCCACAAAAATTGCGGGACGACTGAAATCGATTTTCGTGGATGCAGGGGATGAGGTAAGAAAAGGGCAGGTAGTGGCCCTTCTGGAAGAGGAGGACTACAAATATCCATATGAACAGGCTGTGGCAGATCTTGAAGCGACAAGAGCCAACCTGGAAGATGCTCAGGGAGCGCTGGAAACATCGAAACGCGAGTATGAACGAGCGAAGAGTCTGTTCGAGAGTAAAATCATCTCAGCTGCAGAACTGGATTCCTACCTGAACCAATACCGGAAAGCAGAAGCTACTGTGAAAGTTGTTCAGGCCCAGGTAAAACAGCGGGAGGCAGCGTTAGCTATCGCGAAGGATCGCTTGGACTCCACTCGGATTGTTGCTACCTGGGAATCGGAAGAACCTACTCGAGTGATCGGGGAACGATTCGCGAATCCAGGTACCCTTCTGAGGGCCAATGATCCAATCTGTTCGGTTTTGGACATTAGTTCCCTGGTAGGGATTGTAAACGTTACCGAACTTGGCTATACCAAAATCCGTCCTGGTCAAAGGGCAACCATTCGGGTGGAAATTCTCCCCGGAAGGGAGTTTCCTGGAACCGTAGACCGCGTAACCCCCTATCTGAACCCTTCAACCCGTCAAGCCACTGTCCGTATCACGGTTCCCAACAGGAGTAGGGAACTGAAACCGGGTATGTTCATTCAGGTGGAGGTAGAGTTTGCCCGCAGGCAGCAAGTCCAGATCCTACCGGAAGCTTGTATCGTTACCAGGGAGGATAGATTAGGAGTCTTCTTAGTGAATCCACAGGAGGGGAAGGTTAAGTTTATTCCCGTTCAAGCGGGAATCCGCGAAGGGGGAAAAGTGGAGATCCTTTCGCCTTCTCTTATAGGATCTGTGGTGATCACTGGCCAGCATCTCCTACAGGATGGGAGTTCCGTCCAAGTGGCGGGAAGGGGGAAACCATGAACATTTCCCGCTTCACGGTGCATCGACCAGTGCTGACTCTGATGGTAACCCTCATCGTGATCCTGATCGGGTTCACAGCATTTATTCGCCTTCCCATAGACCTCATGCCAGATATTACTTACCCGACCCTCACCATCACAACCACATACGGCAACACGAGTCCGGAGGTAATGGAGCTCCTGGTGACCCGTCCAATCGAACAAGCCCTCAGTGCCTTACCAGGGGTCGAAGAGATTTCTTCCACCTCCTCTGAAGGGCAGAGTAGCGTACGGTTATCCTTTTCCTGGGGAACGGACCTTGATGCAGTTACTTCAGATGTGAGAGACCGGTTGGATCGGATCATGAATCGCTTGCCCAGCGATATTGACAGACCCCGCATCTTCAAGTTCGATGCAGCAGCCTTCCCTATCCTGTTTCTGGGTGTCTCCGGGGACATCGATCAAGTCTACCTCCGGGAACTGTTAGAGGATCAGATTGCTGCTCGACTAGAGAGGGTACCGGGAGTAGCTTCTGTTGACATCTGGGGTGGAGTATTGACCCAGATCGAAGTTCAAGTATTCCCTGAGCAATTAAAAGCGCTGGGCATCCCCCTAGATCAGGTGGTGAGCCGGGTAACAGCGGGGAATGTGGAAGCTCCTGTAGGTACCCTTTACAGAAACACCTTTCAGATTCCCCTTCGAGCAGCAGGAAACTATCGGTCCCTTGAGGACATCCGAAATGTGGTGGTAGCTACTCGCAGTAGCGGATCAGTACGGGTAGGACAGATCGCCCGCGTAGTGGAAACCCCCATCCGGCAAACCCGAATAGCTCGGATAGATGGGAAACCTGGGATTCGAATGGCTGTGAGCAAACAGTCGGGGAAGAACACGGTGGAAGTGGCCAAAGGGGTACTGGCAGAGGTCAAACGGATCAACGAGGACTTTCCACAAATAAAAGTTGCTGTACTTACCGATACTTCCCGGTATATCCAGTATGCCATTGGCAATGTGGGAAGCTCAGCTATCTATGGAGGGTTGATAGCTTTGGTAATCCTCCTGTTTTTCCTCCGAAACCTGGGGAGCAGTCTCATCATCGCGGTAGCTATACCGATTTCCATTATCGCTACCTTTGCTTTAATGTATTTCAATCGATTCACCCTGAATATCATGAGCCTTGGGGGATTGGCGCTGGGAGTAGGGATGTTGGTGGACAATTCGATTGTGGTGCTGGAAAATATCTACCGACTCCGGGAATCGGGAGATCCCCCCATTCAAGCAGCGGTGAACGGCAGTGGAGAGGTTACAGCCGCCATCATCGCGAGTACCCTAACAACCTTAGTGGTTTTTCTACCCCTCCTCTTTGTGCAGGGAGTTTCGGGGGTTATGTACAAACAGCTCGCATTGGTAGTGACCTTTTCCCTCCTCTGTTCCATGATTTCGGCCCTCACTCTAGTTCCCATGTTAGCTGCCCGTCTGGTGCATCCTGCTCCGGTAGATGAGAATGGAAGCAGAAAGAATGTTCTTCAAAAGCTGTTTGGATGGATTGGCAAGCTCCTTCATTCGATGGAACGAAAATACATGGAAATTCTCAGAAGGGCTTTGAATCATCCCATCCTAATTGTGTTCATTTCGATCGTGCTATTGGGAGCAAGTTTCCTGCTCATCCCCTTCATCGGTTCGGAGTTGATGCCTGCCTCAGACCAGGGGCAGGTCCGTGTGAATATGGATCTTGAAATAGGCACCCGGTTGGAGGTTACAGAAGAGGTTGTGAAGAAGTATATCGAACCGGTTGTGTTCAAGGAGGTGCCGGAAGCGGAGAGTGTACTGAGCAGTGTGGGAGGGGGAGGATTCAGCGGAACCTCCAGCCGGAGCGCTCAGGTCATGATCAACTTAAAGCCCATCAGCGAACGGTCCCGATCGGATGAACAGATCGCTACGGATCTCCGGAGAAAGCTTACAAACATTCCAGGTGCTACCATACGGGTACGGACAGGGCAAATGCAGTTTCTCCGAGGGATAGGAAGCTCTTCGGGAGAACGGCTTTCTATCGAGATCCAGGGATACGATCTATCTACGGCAGACTTGTTGGCTAAGAAAGTGCAATCCGTAGTGGAGAAGATCAACGGAGTAACCGACACGGTATTGAGCAGGGAATCGGGGGCACCAGAAGGGCACTTCATGGTAGATCGGGAAAAACTAGCAGACCTGAATGTCACTGTTTCTGCGGTGTCCAACACGTTGAAGACTGCCTTCATGGGAACGACCGCAGGAACCTTTCGGCGAGGGGGGCGTGAATACAATATAGTGGTAAAATTGGCCAACAGTGAATACCTATCTCCCACAGAAATTATGGACCTCACGGTAACGAATGGAGCTGGAGTCCCAGTACCTATCGGGTCAATCGTGCGGATGGAGCCTACTACCGGTCCTCAACGGATTGAGCGGAGGAACCAACAACGGGTGATTACCGTGAACGTGAACATCAGTGATCGGGACCTAGGCTCGGTAGCGGCGGACGTGCGGGAAGCGATCCAAACGATTCCCCTTCCAAGGGATTTCAACATCCAACTCATTGGGGACTACGAAGAGCAGCAGAAGTCCTTCCGCGAGCTTCTGCTTTCTGTAGCGTTAGCCCTTCTCTTGGTCTACATGGTGATGGCCAGTCTGTACGAGTCCTTCAAGGATCCCTTCATCATTATGTTCTCTGTTCCCCTTGCTGCGATTGGAGTCCTTTTAATGCTGTTCCTGACTAGAACCACGTTCAATGTGCAGACAGGAATCGGAGCCCTTATGTTAGGGGGGATCGTAGTGAACAACGCTATCATCCTGGTCGACCATATCAACCTTCTGCGGAACAGGGACAAGTTTCCTCTACGGGATGCTATCGAGGAGGCAGGACGGAGGCGTTTACGTCCGATCCTAATGACCGCTTCCACCACGATGTTCGCTCTTATTCCATTGGCGCTGGGATTGGGTGAAGGAGGCGAGCTTCAGGCTCCCTTGGCAAGGACCGTAATCGGAGGGTTGTTGAGTTCTACCCTGATCACCCTCGTTCTGATCCCCTGCGTGTACTTCCTTGTCGAGCATCACAGGGAAAAGAGGAAAGCTTCATGAAAAGGTTGCTTTATCTTTCAATCCCCCTCTCTCTGTTTATCTTCTGGGGGGTTAAACCGTGTAATGCACAAAGTCGTTCTCTGGCTGGTGGATCCGATCCTGCTTTGGGAATTACCGTCCTAGACGCAATCTTTTCAGCCTTAAAGAACAATCCTTCCTTGAATGCGCAGCGGTATGCTCCCCCTATACGACAGACCTTTGAAAAGGAAGAATGGGGAGCTTTTGATCCTACCCTTACTGCAGGATCCACGGTTAAGGACGATGCAACAGGAACAGGGAGTCTTTCCCTTTCCTGGCCCTTGCCTACAGGAACCCGCCCTTCGGTTTCCTTTTCTGGAGAAAGGAGGACCCCCACATCCCAGATTCCGTATAAGGCTTCGGCTACCTATTCCATCGGGGTCACTCAATCCCTCCTTCAGGGAGGCCCGAGCCTTGAGGTGAATCTGGCAAGGGTCCAAGCTGCCCGGATCGATACCTTTGCCTCCCAGTGGGAATTGAAAGGGTTCACCGAGACCCTCGTGTTCAATGTGGAGAAAGCATACTGGGAGTACTATCTGGCTTTGAGGCAGGCAGAGATCTATCGAGATTCCCTGAGGATCGCAGAACAACAATTGGAGAACACCCGACAACGGATCGCTGTAGGACGTCTACCCGAGTTGGAACTGGCGGCTTCTCAGGTAGAGGTAGCCCAGAGGAAAGAGTCGTTAATTGGAGCGGAAGCTCGGGTAGAATCGGCTAGGTTGAAACTTCTACAGTACATTGCCCAAGGAACATTTCAGGATGTTCCAGTGCTACTTCGGGAGGAACCCAAATTACCCGATGAGGGAATGGATGAGGTGGGGAAACACGTGGAAGTAGGAATGAAGAAACGATCCGACCTTATCACCGCGCGCCTAAGCAGGGAAAAGGGAGACCTGGAAGTGATTCGGACTCGGAATGGACTTCTTCCCAAGCTGGATTTCTTTATCTTCCTGGGCAATACGGTCTATAAGAATGCTTTAGGAGATGCAGCGACAGCCCTATTCTCTACGGATCCTACCCTTTCAGCAGGCATTTCCTTTTCCATGCCCCTAGGGAATCGAGCTGCGGAAGCCCGAGCTCGTAGAGCTACTCTGAGCAGAGCACAGATGGATGAGGCTATCGGAAACCTGGAGCGTGCCGCAGAAGTAGAGATTCGGTCCGCTTTTACCGAGGTGAAACGGGCAAGAGCTACCGTGTTCGCCACTTCCGAAACTCGAAGGCTTCAGGAAGAGAAACTTCGATCAGAACAGGAAAAGTACCAAGTCGGTCGATCTACCTCAATCCTCGTGGCTACTGCAGAACGGGACCTGTTATCTGCCCGGTTGACCGAGGCGCAAGCGGTGGTGAACTACATTCTTGCGGTATTGAACCTGTACAAAGCGGAAGGAACTCTCTTGGAACGACGGGGAATCGATGCTGAACCCATACCCCTTCCCTGATGATGCAAAGGGGCCTCTAGTGGCCCCGTTTATTTTTATTTAGTGGTCAGGTTGAACACTCCGTCCCAATTCTCGGGCGGTGGGTTGACAATGTATTGCTGACACCGTTTAAGGAAGGTGGTGGCAGGCCCATCCTCTGGAAGGATCTTTAACACCTCTTCGAATCGGGCTTCAGCCTTCTTCCAGTTTTTCTCCTCGAACAGGTCCAATCCCGCATGAAAGATGGCTACTGCCTCCTTAACTTCGGTGCTAGTGAGGGATTTCTCGTCCATCACCTCGTACAATCGTACGGGAGTTTGGATCCCTACTACCCGCACACGGTCCAATTTACGAACCGTGAGTTCAGAGTCCGAGTTGTTCATCGTATACTCGCTAGTGAGGATCCAGGTACCATACTGTTTGTTGACCCCTTCCAACCGAGCGGCCAAGTTTACCGAGTTCCCCATGATGGTATAGTCCATCTTTCTGGCCGTACCCATGTTCCCTACTACCATGTCGCCGGTATTGATCCCTATGCGTGTCAATAGTGGGGTAGGCGCCATCTTGGTTTCCAAGAACTTCTTGTTCAACTCGGTTTCGATTTTCTTCATCTGAATGGCGGCTTTGCAAGCTCGCAGCGCGTGATCAGGGAGTTCGATAGGTGCACCGAAGAAGGAAATGATGGCATCCCCTTCGTACTTGTCGATCGTTCCTTTCATTTCCAGGATAATATCGCTCATGGCGCTGAGGTACTCGTTCAGCAACTTGACTAGGTCCGAGGGGTCGAGCTGTTCCGAAATGGTACTGAACCCCTTCACATCGGTAAACATGGCGGTCATATATTTCTTTTCCCCACCAAGTTTTAGTTTGTCCGGGTTTGTAAGGAGCTCGTTAATCACGTCGGTAGACAGGTAGTGACCGAAGGCATTTCGAATGTAACTCTTCTCCTTTGCCGTCTTCAGGAACTTAAGGAAAGCTAAGGTTAAAAAGGTAAAGAACACCGATAGTGTGGGGGTAAGGACTTTTGTATAGATCCCCGTAGTGACGAATACGACCGTTCCTGCAACTAAGACCAGAAGCACAAACGCAATCCCAACAAGAATCGAGGGAAGAGGATCCATATTCCGGAGGATGATGTACACCAAAAGGGAGAGTACCAGCGCACCGAATCCGGCGTATCCCCAGTGGAGATCGTCGAGAAACTGACCTTGCAAAATAGTATTGGTGATAGATGCATGAGTACCCACATTCTCATACTTTTTTACGAAAGGGTTCACTCCTAAGTCGGTCGTAGAGGTTGCCGTGTTTCCAATGATACAGAAGGCACCAGCAAGGTTCTCTTCCAGTATCTTCCGAGTCTTCATGAGATCCGTAATCAATTCACGAAGCACTTTGAAGTTTTCAACAACAGTTGTGCGAATCTGTTGGAGTTCGGCTTTTTGGGATTCCGTGTATTTTCCCGTAGCTACAGCGCCGTCAATCTCGGCAAGGATGGTAGATTCCGCAGGCCCCTTCACGAAATCCTCTGCTTCCTTAAAGAACTCCTTTCGGAGTTTCCTATACTCATCGATTTTTAAAAGGTCTCCTCCTTGCAGGATCTCTTCGCGGATGGTTTTTGCCTTCCGATATAGTTCAAGGAAGTTCGGATTCGTATGGTATGAAAGGTAATGGTCTTCGTCCATTAGTTCCAAGTTTCTTACCAGTGCTCCCTCTTGTCGACGGGAAACCTCTATGTTCCAATAGGAAAGGTGACGGAAGCTTTCCCAGTAGGTCTTTTTCGGCCAGTTGATAAGGACAGTTCCATCCTCGGCTAACGGAATTTGGAGGGTTGTTTTCCCCTTGTGGGGCAATTGAGCTCCTTCCAGAATAATACGATCCTTTTTAAGGATGATTTCCGGTTCTCCTAGTTTGTGGTACAAGGCGGAAAAGGCCAACTGAGGAAAGTACTTTCCCTGATACTCCAGGATAAGGAACAATCGACGCCGGACTCCATCCGAGTCTACCTCAACGTTGGGGAATCCGGCTCCCGCTGCCGGTTTCAGGATCGGCAGGATAGCGGGTCGAATATCAGAGGTTTTGTATGGGATCTCGGCTTCCGCTCTGATTTTTTTTAACGGTAGCCGCTCTAGAGCTAGAGCTCTGAGTTCGTCCGGGATGTTTTCTTTTCCGCTAGGAAGCATGTTGATGGTAAAATACGCGTTTCCAAAAAACCGGGCAGCCAGTCCTAGAAACGTATCATTGTCCCTCACGATGTTATTGATCTGGGAAATGAGAACCTCTTTCGATTGTTCTGTCATCTGCTCCAGCTGTTTCAGGTAATCTTCTGCGTCGCGCAGGGAGATCTGGCGGTTCTTTAAAGCGGTGAATAGGTCCCGCACATTTCGATAGAGGGAGGAAAATTCGGAGGAAAGGGATTTTGGAATCTTATCTTTTAAAAGAGCAGAGTCGATGCCCCTTGGACTTTGCTCGGTATATTCAATATCGAACACTGCGTAAGCTGCCCCAAACTCCTTCATGGTAATCAGACCTTCGGCCATCACCTCTCGGCTCCAGGGCCAAATCCCTACGTTAGCGATGGCGGTGTCATCCACGTCGAGCAATAGGATGGAGGGGTCTTCTGGGATAGCCGGCTTCACATGTAGCAAGGCATCGTACATTCTCTTCTCGAGGGTTGAGTAAAAATCGAACAGATTCAGCAGGCTAAACACCGCGGCACTTAGAATCGGAACGAGGAGTCCGATATGGATTTTTTTCCACATTCCCCTACCTCCTAGGTTTGTAAATCTAAGATTCTTAAATTATACTATAACTCATCTGGAAACCTTGCGCTATGCGGGGTATATTATCTTTTGAAACTCGGTAGGAGAGAACAATGAGACGAACGATCCTTCTCCTGGTTGTCCTGATTGTACTGGGCACAACGGTTGGGTTTGCGCAATCCAATGCGCTAATCGATCAAGTATTGGGCCAAAAGAAAGTGGGATACTCGTATGCAACATACCTCGTCCTGTCGGCTGCTGGAATCGTCAAAGATACAGCCACACCCGAACAGGCGTTAGAAGCGTTGAGGCAGCAGAACTGGGGTATCTCGGTTCCAGAAGCTCCAACAGACATTAGCCTCGGCAAATATGCGTATCTCCTCATGAAGGCATTCGACATTCCCGGTGGCCTCATGTATAGACTGATTCCGGGTCCGAGGTATGCGGCGAGGGAGATCGCCTACCTAGGATTTGTGACAGAGAATCCAAGCCCATACCGCAGCCTTTCGGGTGAGGAAGCCCTCCAGATCCTGCATAATGTTCTTGCTTGGAAGGAGGGACAAAAATGAAGGCTAGAATACTTCTCCTATCCATTCTATTGGTAGTTACAGGCGCGGCTTTGCTGTATTCTTTTGACTTTGGTGTAGTGATCGATAATAGCTCTAGCGTTTCCTCTAAAGAAGGGGAAGGGTTCATCCAGGAGAACAATGCCCATCTATGGTTGAATCTTCCCTTAGGGGAATCCTGGGTATTCAACGCATCCGTAATGGGTACGTTCAGTACCGATACGGATAAGCCTCTACTCTTTGCGGATGTAGAAACTCTTTCGCTGAAAGGTACCTTCCCCCACTTGGAAAATGGAGCCAACCTCTTTGTATTGGAACTGGGAAGGTTCTTCCATAAGGAGTTCTCGGGATTCGTCTTTGCCCACCGGATGGATGGGGTACGGATGGAGTTTGGATACCCCTCCTCCACCTTGCAAATCGCTCTGGGATACACAGGGTTACTGAATAAGTACTACACTTCCCTAGTAATGAGTAAACTTGATGCACTGGATGACTTGGATAAGGATATCCTGCTAGCTCCTAGAAGGCTTATTGGCAATATATCTTGGAGCATACCCGAGTTATTCGCTCGGCAGAACCTGAACTTTTCCATCTTGGTGAATGAGGATCTACGCCATCTCTTTGAAACCGTCATCAAAGAAGGAAAGGAAACCTTCGATCCTAGTTCTGGAGGTTTGGTGGATACGCAGTACTTTGGTGTAGGGCTGGATGGCCCGCTTTCCAAAGGATTGTTCTACAGTGCCTTCTTCTACCTAGGAACAGGGCGGATGCTGACCTTCGTTCCCGATTCGCAGAGCAATACAGGAGAAGCGTATCTATACAAGCAGATTCTTTCAGGATTGGGAGGATTGTCTGTACGGTACTACTTGGAAGAATTCTTCCAGTCTGTAGCTAGCTTGCAGATTCTCTACGCTACAGGGGACTCAGACTCCATTTCCTATATTGAAGGGAATAAGAGCGGTACTGCGAAAATGTTCCTGCCTATTTCCGGGAACAGTCTAGGGACCGCCTTCCAACCGAAGGTCAGTAACCTGGTCGCTGCAGAACTTGCATATTCCTTGAAGCCTTTTACCGGCGTGAAGGGCTTCATCCTTGAAAGCCTACAGGCAGGAGCCAAACTGACGCCCTTCTTCAAAGCTTCAAAAGGCGCCATGTCCGAAGGGGAAGTGGATCCTGCTGCAGGGGCGGGGTACTTAGGAACCGACCTATCCGTGTTCGCGAACCTACGTCCCTTCTCGGATCTCGGGCTAGGAGTATCCTTAGGATTCTTCCTGCCGAATAAAAGTGCATTCTTACCTGGCAAGGACGATCCCATCGTGTATGGGCAGTTCGTCTTTTCCTTCAGTTTCTAGAGGATACGATCCATCAGGAGGATGGTTATGAGAAAGATTCTAATTCTAACGATACTGTTCCTGGTCAGTGCGCTGCTCTTCGCCCAGGAGCAGGCAGTGCTTCGGGAGTTTTCTGGAAAGGTAGAGGTGATGCCTCCCGGAAAGAATTGGGAACCTGCTGCACGGAACCTGGTACTACCCCAGGGAACGGTCATTTCTACCGGTTTTAACTCCTTTGCCACAATCCAGGCTGGTTCATCCATGATACAGGTAAAGCCACTCACTCGAATGGCAGTAGCGGAACTGGTGAAAGCCCAGGGCGAACAGAAGACTACCCTGGACCTGAAAGTAGGGCGGGTGCGTGCCAAGGTGGAGAAGGTGGAAGGGTTGGAACACGATTTCACCTTGAAAAGCCCGGTATCTACGGCAGCCGTTCGAGGAACGGATTTCGAATACAGTGGCAACCAGCTTCAGGTGTTCGATGGCGTTGTACGGTATCTGAATGCGATCAGTCAGGGTCGAACAATCACCCGGGGAGAACAGAGTTCAATCCAGGGACTTTCCGCTCCGGCTGCACCGGAAGAAGCGGCTGTTGCTACAGCCAAAACAGAAGTGAGCACCAAACCTGCGGGTGCACCGGAGGGGGCGGGTGGTAAGGTGAGCCTTACCGGAACCCTGAAGGTTACGGTGAAGTAGGAGGATGGTATGAAAATAAGGTTTAACTTAATAGCCCTCCTGCTCGCGCTAAGTCTAGTTCTGTTCACAGTTTCCTGTGCCATTTGGACCAATGGGTCGGAGGGAGGGACCATCACGATGAGTCTCTCCCCTTCTGCCAAAGGGTTGGGAACAGGAACAGAAGCGCGGGTATGGGTGTATGCGAACAATGTGCTGGTACCCAATTCCGCCACACCGGACGGGTACTATAGTGCTACCGTGAGTGGCGATTCGGCTACCGTTACAGTAAAAGATCTTGCTCCTGGAGAGAACTACCGGGTAATAGCAGTAGCGGGAACGCCTGAAGGTGGAACGTTTAAGCCAACGGCCTTTGGTACATCGGAGGTATTTGGTATTAAAGCAGGGTTAGAGACGTCAATTTCGTTAACTTTGCAGGGAATTTCCATAACTGTGCCTCAGCAACAACCGTCAGGAATTGTGAGTTTGGCAGTAGCGGGAAACACCATCTACGCGGCTATCCCCAGTAAGATCTATACTGGAACCGGAATCAATGCTCTATCCCAAACTCCTTGGGCAACGGGTACAAAAGGTAGCATTAATAGCCTGAACGTAACCGCTGATCCAAGCCCTATAGTATTGGTAAATACATCGGCGGGAATCTTTTATCCCAATGGAAACGCTGTGGGTACAACCAGCTGGGGTGGAACTCCCCCGAACGTGCTGCAATCCGGGGGTTTGGACACATTGAATACCTACTTCTATCAGGCAGATAAAGAGATTGGTGGGTATGTAGGAGAAGGAAACAGTTGGAACCGGATCAAGCTAGATATTCCTGTTGCCGGGAAACCCATACTGGACCTCCTCGTTTGGCAGAAGGATAGAGATATCTATGGGTATTTTGCCACCCGGGTAGTAGGTGCCTTCCGGGTAGGATCCAATAAAATTGAGAGCCTCAAGCTGGAAGACATCCTTTCTGGAAGTGAGACTAGTGTTATTACCTTCTTTGGGGAAAACCTCCCCCTGATACAGGCCTTTGGGTACATCAGTGGGAAACCTGATCTATATTTAGGAACGAAGAATGGTGTGTATGTGACGAACATTGAGACACCAAAGTCTACCGTTCCTACTCTGATTGCGGGCACAAAGGGTCTCAATGTCACAAAGATCGTAGTGCAGGGGAGTGTGGAAGCGTTCCTCTCTGCCAATGAACTTGTCCTTCTGAAGGCGAACAAGATCTATAAGATGCCCTTCCTTAAAAGCGTTGTAGGATCCTTATCCGATGTAGCCTGGCAGGGTACGAACTTGATCGTAGCGGGGGATAAGGGAATCTGCAGTATCGATACTTTAAGTATTGGTGAGGGGGCAAATCAATAGGTGCCTTCAAAGTCGTTCCAAACAGGGGATTTGTGCAGGTGCCTCAAAGGGGCACCTGTTTTTTTTGATTGTAGGGACTGATACTTCCTTTAAGTAGGTTTGACCGGTAGAGCCCCTTTGCTTTGGTATATACCAAGTTCAGCATTTTCTATCGATACACGTTTTAAGGCAAAAAAGCTCCCCTCGGGGAGCCTTTTCGTTCTGGGTTTGAAAATTTTGCCGTGCCTTGAAATTACCCGCACTCAGAAAGCTGTAATGGCCTTGCTGAAAAGAATGAGCTAGAATCCAAACCTCAAGCTCAGTTCCGCTCCCCAACCTTTCGTGCTGGGGTTGTAGGTGCCGGTCGCACAGAGTTGCAAGAGGAATAGATTGATGTCTAGCCCGCCGGCGAACATCACTGCCCAATCGTTGATGGTAACTTTTGCGGAGGGGCTGAAATTCTGAGGAGTCGCTGTACCCAACTGAGCTTTAAGGCTTCCCTTTGTTTCGTACAGGGCGTTCTGATACCAGAGGGAGGTGCGTAGGAAGGGGGTGAGGATTAAAAGGGTGCGACTTATCCCTACATCGAATCCGAAGGAGTGAACCCGGGTATCGAGAGAAAGCCCCCCACTGATCTTTAGATCCTGACCCGAATAATCTTGGGTAAACTCCGTCAGGGTATACTTGAAATGAATGCCCGAATATACATACCCCACCCCTAGAGAAATAGTAGGAAACCAGCCTTTTTCTTTTAAAATGTCTTTCCGAACCCGGATACCGAAGTTCATCAGACTCGCTTCCAGATCATCGGTTGACACGATTCCACCGGGAACCCCAATACCGGTGAAGATAAAATCCAATCCAATAAGACGAAGCCCAAGGGCAAGTTTCAGGGTCGGGAAGGGAAAGATTTCCTTAGATTTGTCGTAGAGATCCCGACCGATCCCGGAACTAGGAATGTTATCGTCCAGAAGTCCATAGACATCGAGGGTCGTGAACTCAGTATTGTTGCTATCCACGAACTTCAAAATTCCGTCGGATACTACCGCCCCTGCTGTCAAAGCCACATAGAAGAAATCTCCTTCCAGAGAAGCGACTCCGATTCCAGTTCCAGCTAAATCGTTCTGCTGAACGAAGGGCATCACTTCCCTACCTAGAAGAAGCATTAGTTTGGAAAAGTCGCTTTCCAGTTGCGCGAACTGAGCGAACACGCCCGTACTAGCCAATACCATGATCAGAGCGATTCCAATTACTAGTTTTTTCATCGTCACCTCCGAGGTATCACCATATAGTGTATAACAAAACCATAGAGACTTCCAGATGTAACCCTCTTTTCTTGCGTCTTTTCTATAAAATCATTACACTGATCCCATGTTTGCTACCATTGTAAACTGCATCACCGTGTTCATCGGATCGATGCTGGGTTTGTTTCTCCATGCGAAGATCAGCGAGGAGTTCAAGGAAACGGTTTTCACAGGCGTTGGATTGTTTACTCTGATTGTAGGAATCGCGATGGCTTTGAAATCCGATCGGATGGTGTACCTAGCCTTGTCCATCGTTTCGGGGGGGCTTCTGGGGAACACGTTGGATATAGAGGGAAAGATCCTTGCCTTTGGGGAATGGCTGAAAAAGAGGTTTGCTCAAGGGAACAGTAAACATGATTTTGCCTATGGGTTTCTCAATGCATCAGTCCTATTCTGCGTAGGAGCTATGACCCTCGTAGGGGCGTTCAAGGCAGGTGCCGAAGGAGAGTATACCCTCATTCTTACGAAATCGGTAATGGATGGATTCATGGCCATTCTTCTTACTGCAGCTCAAGGAATCGGAGTAGCCTTCTCCATCCTCACAATTTTAGTCTACCAAGGGGGGCTAACCCTCATAGCGGGTTTCGTGAAGCCCTTCGTGACCCCGCTAGTTCTTTCCGAACTTACCGGTGTAGGGGGCGCCCTGGTCATGATGATTGGATTCAATCTATTGAGCCTTCGGAAGATCAAAACAGGGAACTTTCTCCCCGCATTGGTAATCATTCTGGTGTTGATTGCCCTTGAACCGTTCCTTCCGAAGCTTTGAGGTGAATGCATGCGAAGGAAAGATAAAGAAATTCAGGATCCTTCGGTTATCGAATCGATCCTCGCAACCAATCACGTAATCCGAGTTGCTTGGATAACGGAGGAAGGCCCCTACCTGCTTCCCTTGAACTATGGGTATCGGGAAGGGCGGTTATATATCCATTCCGCTCCCGAAGGAAGAAAAATCGAAGTTTCTAGAACGCACCCTAAAGTCTGTTTTGAAGTGAGCGATTCGATCCAGGTGTTACAATCGGATACTCCCTGTGGATTTACTACAAGGTATAGGTGCGTACTAGGAACAGGAACGATCCGCATCGTAACAGATCCAATCGAAAAAGAAGAGGGTCTTTCCATCATCATGCAGCAAATTACAGGTAAACCCGAATGGAAGTTCCCTTCTGAGATGATGAATAGATTGGTGATCCTTTGCATCGAGATAGAAACTTTGACGGGTAAGAAATCCAAGATCTAGGGGGAGTTAGGATGGAAGCATGGATCGTGGGGCTTGTTTTCGTCCTTGTGTTTGGATTGATTCTCTATAGGAAGATACCCATTCACTATGTCTCTCTGGTAGGCGCTGCAATTCTTATCGTCACGGGCATTATTCCTTTAGGAGTGGCGCTTGGAAACAGTGTCGAATGGGAAGTGTTGTTTATCTACTTTGGGTATGGAATGCTGAGTGTACTGCTTCAGGAAAGTATGCTTCCCCGTGCCTTAGCGGATGCGATCATTCCTCGAGTACGATCTGAAAACGAGCTTATTTTTTACCTAAGTGCAGTAGCCGCCTTACTTTCTAGTTTCATGCCGAATCCTGTAGTTGTCCTTATGGTAGCTCCCCTTGCCCTGGATGTAGCGGATCGATTAAAACGATCCCCGTTTCCCTATCTTGTAAGTATCGCTATAGCGTCCAATGTGGTTACAACCGTGACGATGGTAGCGGATCCTCCTTCTATAATATTGGCCATGACCACGAAGATGACTTTTCTAGACTTCTACTGGTACCAAGGTAAACCTGGCTTAGGAACCCTGTCGGTAGCAGGCGTAATTGTAGCACTTTTTTCCTTATTGTTTTTAAACAGGAAAATGAACGCTCCCCT
Source organism: Spirochaetota bacterium (assembly GCA_026418195.1). GTDB lineage: Bacteria > Spirochaetota > Spirochaetia > DTKZ01 > DTKZ01 > DTKZ01. The sequence continues at coordinate 21,559 of JAOABU010000095.1, forward strand.
TCATGTCGACGTTGAAACATACCATGCCCCAAGAGCATCGGTGATGATCTTTATCCTAAGCTTCCTGATAGGGATCGGTTCGTTAATTTTGAAACGCTGGATCTCTCCACTTGCTTTACTGGCAGGATTGGGAGGGGTAGCTTCTTTCGTATTCATCCTGGATGGTAGAATAGCTTCCTTCTATCGAGGAACCCTTCCATCCTTTCAATTAGGTCCCACTTCTGTCTTTGTTTTAAGTATTTTTGCTTTGATCATCGCCCCTCAGGAATCTCCCCCTGGAATCGCTGCCTTTATCAGCTGGCAGGGATGGATCGGTTTAGGGCTTGGGTTGATCTGTATTGGTACCATGGGCAGGAAGGCAGCCAAAGAGGTTAAAGAGTACGATTGGGAGACTACTTTGTTTCTTCTTGGGATTTTCATCGTCGTGGATTCGGTGGACCGGGTAGGAATCCTCTCTGACTTCGTAAAGGTACTTATGCAGGCGGGATTCCGGGATCCTTTCTGGGTATTCATGCTCGTTACTTGGTTAAGTGTGGCTCTATCTGCCTTTATCGATAATGTTCCGTACACGGTCCTGATGATCCCTGTCTGTGGGTATTTCGCCAAAACTTTGGGAATTAATCCCCATTATCTCTACTATGGAATGCTTATTGGTACAGGAATCGGTGGGAACATTACTCCCGTGGGAGCTACAGCAAACGTCCTGGCTTGTGGGATGTTGGAAAAGCGAGGGATCAAGATCCACACACTTGAGTTTATGAAACTGAGTGTTCCATTTTCTATTTCTGCAGTAGTATCGGCCCAAATATTGATTCATCTGTTCTGGTACCGATAAGGAATGAATCAGAGGTTGAGTTTCTATTGTATAAGCTGGTAGATAGAAGTATTATTGTGAGGAGGGGGGTATGGCTATAAGCCAACCAATTGAAGAAAAGGTGAATGACCTAGAAACTGCCATTCGGGAACTTATCTACCTACAACACAAGAATGAAATGCAGATTCACCAGCTCACTGTGGAAATGAGAGAGTTTAAGGATGAGATGAAAGAGTTTAAAGACGAAATGAAAGAGTTTAAGGATGAAATGAAAGAGTTTAAGGACGAGATGAAAGAGTTTAAGGACGAGATGAAAGGCTTCAAAGACGAAATTTTGGGTTTTAAAGAAGAGATATTGGACTTTAAAAACGAGATTAGGGAAGAGAACAGGCAGATGAATAAACGGTGGGGGGAATTGTCGAATAAGATGGGCACCATTGTAGAGGACCTTGTATATCCTTCCATTAATCCGTTACTTGCCCGTTATTTCAACCTGGAACCAATCGATACGGCGGTTCGGATTAGAAGAAAGAAAGGATCTTTATCAGGTGAGTTTGATGCACTGGCAATTTGTGAGGATCGGGTATTCATATTCGAAGTAAAAGCTGGGCCTAGAAAGGAATACATAGAGGAGTTTGTAAACAGGCAGATACCTTTGTTTCGAAGCTTGTTCCCAGAACATGAGAACAAGATGGTTATCCCTATTCTCGCGGCTCTACGGTTCGAAGAACCCCTTGTGAAAGAATGCACTTCTTGCGGGGTGTATGCTATGGCATATCGAGAGTGGGATTACATGGATTTATTGAATTTCGAAGATTTAAAGTAATATTTAAGAGATTAGATGAACCTTTTTCATCCCTTCCTTTTCTTCAAGCGCCGTTGGAAGGAGATGGATTCTTTGCATCCTCCAACGTATCGATGGGGTTTTCACTCCTCTCGATGGGACAAGGTTTGATGTTCCATATTTCCTCTGCATACTGCAGGATGGTCCGATCCGAAGAAAACCGACCAGAGTGCGCTACATTGATGATGGCCTTCCGGTTCCATTCTTCCGGGTTCGCGTAGACCTGGGAGATTTTAGCCTGGGCTTCTGCATAGCTGGGTAAATCAGCTAAGTTCAAGTATCGATCATGATGTAGAAGCATCTCTTTTAAAGGGTCGAAAATGCCAGGCTCATTGATGTTGAAATACCCAGAAAAGATTAAATCTAATGCCTCTTTGATCTCGGGATCCTTCGCGTAAAACTCCTCGCCATTGTAGTGTTTGGAGAGTTCCAAAGCTTCTTCAGCCCGCAGACCAAAAATGAAGATGTTCTCGAGACCTACTTCTTCAGCAATTTCTATATTTGCACCATCTAGTGTACCGATGGTAAGAGCTCCATTGCACATGAATTTCATATTCCCTGTTCCAGATGCTTCTGTTCCGGCTAGGGAGATCTGCTCAGATACTTCTGCAGCAGGAAGAAGCTGCTCAGCCAAGGTAACTCGGTAATTGGGAAGGAAGTAGACCTTTAACTTGTCCTCCATATCCGGATCGTTATTGATGACTTGGGAGAGGTTGTTGATAAACTTGATGATGAGTTTTGCCATTGCGTATCCAGGGGCCGATTTCCCTCCGAAGAAAAAGGTTCGAGGGATAAATCCTGCGGTGCCTTTCTGTTTCAGTGTATTGTACAGGTACACGATGTGCAGTGCGTTGAGGAGTTGTCGCTTGTATTCATGAATCCGTTTTACCTGAAAATCGAAGATCGTCTCGGGATCTACGATCCAACCATAGGCATCGGAGAGCTGAGCGGCAAACGTTTCTTTCGCTTTTCGTTTCACTTCTCTGAACTTTTCCCGGAAGCTCCCATCTTCTGCGAGGGGAAGCAGTTTTTTCAATTCATCCATGTCCAAGATCCATCCTGGACCGATGGCTTCGGTAATGAGGGAAGCTAGACCCGGGTTTGCTTTCAGAAGCCATCTTCGGTGGGTAATACCGTTCGTTTTGTTATTGAACCGCTGGGGATAAATGGATGCAATGTCTGGCACCAGAGTACTTTTCAACAGTTTGGTATGGAGGGCTGCTACCCCATTCGTGGAATGGGACCCTACAATACAGAGGAAGGCCATCCGGATTTGTTTGGGATCCCCTTCTTCGATGAGGCTTACCGTCCGGAGCTTCTCGGGATTCCCCCGAAATCGGATGGCGGCTTCTTTTAAAAATTGATTGTTGATCTCATAGATGATCTGCAGATGCCGGGGGAACAACTTTTCGAACATCGGGAGGGGCCATTTTTCCAGCGCCTCAGGCATGAGGGTATGGTTGGTGTACCCAAAGGTTCGCACCGTGATATCCCAAGCGGTTTTCCAATCGAGCCCTTCCTGATCAAGAAGAATTCTCATCAGCTCTGGAATTGCCATGGAAGGATGGGTATCGTTCAGTTGAATGGCTACGTATTTAGGAAAGTCTTTCCAAGGGTTTCCAGAGTTCTTGAATCTCCGAATGATGTCCCAGAGAGAACAGGCTACGAAAAAGTACTGCTGTCGAAGACGAAGCTCCTTCCCCAAATATTGGGTGTCGTTGGGATAGAGGACTTTCGTGAGGTTTTCGGCATTCACCTTTTCACTGACCGCTTCCACGTAGTCTCCTTCGTTAAACTCTTGTAAGTCGAACTCCTGAGGCGCTCGAGCAGCCCAGAGACGAAGGGTGTTGACTGTTTTTCCTCCATACCCAACGATGGGGATGTCATAGGCAATCCCATACACGATCTGTGTGTCTACCCAATGAGAAACCCATCGGCCGTTTTCTAGAAGCTTTTCTACCCTGCCCCCGTAATTCACTGGCACACAGAGATCAGGGCGTTCGATCTCCCAGGGATTTCCTCCTCGAAGCCAATCGTCTGGGTGTTCTACCTGCCATCCGTTCTCAATTTCCTGCCGAAAGATCCCATAATCGTACCGGAGGCCGTACCCAAAAGCGGGAAGTTCCATGGTGGCAAGGGAATCGCTAAAGCAAGCGGCTAGTCGACCCAATCCGCCATTCCCTAGTCCGGCATCTACCTCCTGTTCCTCTAACATTTCCCACTTGTATCCTAGGTTCTTTAAAGCTTCTTTGACAGGGCCTTCTATACCGAGATTGATCACATTCATTCCCATCAATCGTCCGATAAGCCATTCGAGGGACAGGTAGTACACTCGTTTCACGTTCTTGCTATGATGAGTCTGTTGGGTTTTGATCCACTGGTTAATCAACCGGTCACGAACTGCATATGCAAGGCTCATGAATCGATCATGGTTTGTAGCAGTGTACTTATCTACCCCAAGGGTATACTTCAGATGCTCGGCAAAGCCCCAAGCGATGGATTCTGCATCGAGACCTTGCCGGGAGGTGATCTTTTTTGCCTCATGGCAAGGATCATCGTTCTTATCCAATCTTTGGGTATCCATCTGGCTCAACCCTCCTTCCCTAACGGGGCCTACAGATTTTCTTCGTGTTCATCGAGGATATGAATACATACAGGATCCTCTCGAACTACATCGAGGGTTCGAATCTTTTCTAACGCTTTCCGGAGGTTCTTTTCTCTAGACTTGTGGGTAATGATGACTACTGGAGCAATGGAAGGTTTCGCTAAATCTTCGGGTATTTCCTTCTGGAGTACGGAAGCGATGCTAATGTTGTTCTTTCCCAACACAGACGCAATTTTAGCAAGAACTCCTACGGTATCGGTAACCATGAAACGGAGGTAGAAGCGGGAAACTAGTTCATCGGGGCTTACCTGTTTCGCTTTCGGAGTTCGGTCTGGCCATATACGAAGAGTCTGAAAAAAAGCACGATGGATGCCCAGAGCTGCACTCACAATATCCGCGACTACCGCCGATGAGGTGGGAGACCCGCCTGCACCCCTACCGTAGTACATGGTGTGTCCTGTGGCATGACCATACACACTGATCGCATTGAAGGGACCTGATACCCATGCCAGAGGATGCTGTCGGGAGATGAAAGCGGGCCGTACACGCAGACACACCCCACCGTTCAAGCGGCTAGCCACTGCAAGAAGTTTCACGATATACCCGAGCTCATTCCCATACTGGATATCCAGGTTCTGCAATGTGTCTATCCCTTCTACGGGAATAGCTTCCAGGGTGAACCGTTGCCCAAAGGCTAAAGAGGCTAAAATGGTAAGTTTATGAGCTGTATCCATTCCCGATACGTCGAGGGTGGGGTCTGCCTCTGCCAATCCAGCTTGCTGAGCTTCTTTCAGAGCTTCCTTGTAACTGATTCCTTCCTGTGTCATTTGGGTGAGGATATAATTACAGGTTCCATTCACGATACCGTACAGAGCGTCGATCCTGTTGGCAATGAGCCCATCATACAGAGCCCGGATAATGGGGATCCCCCCCCCGCAACTGGCTTCGAAACTGAGCGTAGCTCGATTTTTTCGAGCAATTTTCAGTAATTCCGGCCCTGTATGAGCAAGGAGAGCCTTGTTAGCGGTTACCACATGCTTCCCTGCATGCAAGGCCTTTAAAATGATATCTTTGGCAACTGTCGTTCCCCCGACCAATTCTACCACGATGGACACCTCTGGATCCGCTAACACCCTGTCTAGATTTTTTTCGAAGAGAGAGGGGGGCAAACCCAGTGCTTCTGCTCTTCGGAAATCCATATCCACGATATATTTCAGTTGGAGATCAAGACCTGTGCGTTCCTGGAGAAGGGACTGATCCTGAGTGAGGCGAAGAGCTACTGCCCCGCCTACTGTTCCACATCCCACTATGGCAATTGATACGTTCGTTCGTTGTTTACCCATGTATCCTCCTCCTTACCGAGGGTATCCTATTTCAGCCGGGTATGAGTGTCAACGGAGGAAGAGGCGTTATTTACACCCGAGTAGAATCCTACTATACTATCCTTTCGCTATGCGCATACGTTACAATGCCCCCATCACCTTAAACTTTACCCTTCTGGCCTTCATCGTCCTTCTATCGGATACTCTATTCCATACGGGATTTATCGCGAATCTTTTCTCGGTTCCGGGAAGAGGAGTCTTTCAGTTTTCCAATCCTTTTCACTATATCCGGTTATTTACCCATGTAGTAGGGCACGTGAACTGGGCCCATTTTTTAGGGAACTTTGCCCTTCTTCTTCTGTTAGGTCCTATTTTGGAAGAAAAGTATGGGTCGGCTGCACTCTTTTTCATGATGCTGGTGACGGCCTTCATAACAGGACTATTGAATGTCCTGTTTCTCCCTACCGGACTTCTTGGCGCAAGTGGAATTGTGTTCATGATGATTATTCTGGTGAGTTTTACCAATATTCGGCAAGGGGAAATTCCTGTTACCTTTCTCTTGGTACTTACCATTTACCTGGCAGGAGAAGTGATTCGGTCTTTCCAGAATAATAGTATTTCTGAGTTTGCTCATATCGTGGGAGGAGCTTGTGGAAGTATCTTCGGGTTCGTAAAGCCTGCACGTTCGAAATCGACTAGTCCCAAGGGATAAGGAGTTGGTATGTTCGATAAGTTGGAAGCCCTAGAGGCAAGGTATCGGGAACTAGAAATTATGATCAGCGATCCCGATCTTCCCAAGGACCGTAAGAGGTACAAAGAGGTACTCCAAGAGCATGCCCATCTTTCTAACATCATTCAGGTCTACGAAGAATACAAGAAAATGCGGAAGCGCTTGGAAGAAACTGAAGCTCTACTGGAACAAGAGAAGGATCCTGAGCTCCGGATCCTAGCTAAGGAAGAGATGGACCAGATACGTCTTCGCCTGTCCGAGCAAGAGAAGGAGTTAAAGGAACTGTTGGTTCCTCGGGATCCCCGAGACGACAAGAACGTGATCATGGAGATTCGGGCAGGTACGGGGGGCGAGGAAGCCGCCCTTTTTGCAGCGGATCTGTTTCGAATGTATACCCGATACGCGGAAGCCAAAGGATGGAAAGTGGAACTGATGGAGGCGAATGAAACGGAATTGGGAGGATTCAAGGAAATCATCTTTTCCGTTTCCGGTCCAGGTGCCTATGGGGATCTTCGGTATGAAAGTGGCGTTCACCGGGTACAGCGAGTCCCAGTAACGGAAGCAGGGGGGCGGATCCATACGTCAGCTGTCACAGTCGCGGTTCTCCCTGAGGCGGAGGAGACAGAAGTGGAGATTCGACCAGAGGATCTCCGAATCGATGTGTTCCGCGCGTCTGGAGCAGGGGGGCAGCATGTGAATAAAACCGAATCTGCCGTACGGATCACCCATCTCCCTACAGGGATCGTGGTGACTTGTCAGGATGAAAAATCGCAGCACAAGAATAAAGCTCGGGCATTACGGGTTCTTCGAGCCCGGTTGTACGAAATGGAGGAACAGAAGAGGTTGCAGGAGGAATCAGCTATCCGACGGAGCATGGTAGGATCGGGTGATCGGTCGGAACGCATCCGGACTTACAATTTCCCCCAGAATCGAGTGACGGATCATCGAATCAACCTTACTCTCTATAAGCTCGATTCAGTGCTGGAAGGGGATCTGGGGGAGATCATCGAAGGGCTGAAACTATCCGAGCGGGAGGAAGCATACAAGACCCAGCTGCAATGACCATTCGACAAGCTTTGCTCAATGCCCGGGATCTGTTTCGTCATCAAGGATTGGAAACTCCCTTCCTTGACGCCGTAGTTCTTCTTTCCGCTTGCACAGGGATGGATAAGGCCAAAATCCTAGCAGCCTATGGAGAGGAACTTTCCAAAGAAGCGGAGGATTGTTTTCATGAAGCGGTGCATCGTAGACTCTCGGGGCTGCCTGTTTCCTACATTCTCCGACGGAAAGAGTTCTTTGGCCTGTCTTTCTATGTGGATGAACGAGTGCTAGTCCCCCGACCGGAAACTGAGGTTCTAGTAGAGGCAGCTTTACGTATTATCCGAGAGGATTCATCCGTTCGACGGATCCATGATGCTTGTACAGGAACGGGTTGCATTCCCATTAGCTTGGCCGCTCATCTACCAAAAACAATCCCAAGTAGAGAAGTAGAGTTTTCTGCCTCGGACCTTTCGGAAGATTCTTTAGAGGTGTTCCGAATCAATTGCCTCCGTATCCTAGGGTATACTCTCCCCCATGTAAAGAGTGATCTGCTTACCAACGTGGAAGGTCCCTTCGATATGATCACGGCTAATCCGCCCTATATCGAGACTTCGGAGGTAAACCGAATGATAGCTTCGGGTTGGCCTGAACCGCGACTTGCTTTGGACGGGGGGGAGGATGGGATGAGGTTGATAGAACCTCTAATCGAACAGGCTCTGGAAAGGTTACAAGAAAATGGTTATCTTTTATTAGAAGGAGCGGATTCCCAGGCAGAGGCCATCCAGCAAAGGTTATTCTCCCAAGGATACAGTTCAGTTGAGATCCTCCATGATCTAGCAGGGCGTAGGCGGGTGGTAGTGGGACGCAAAGGATAGAACTATGCACCGTATGGTGGCACGGGTAGAACAGTTTGAGCAGAAATTGACCTTCTACTCCGAAGAAGAGAGACAGAAAATTCTAGAAGCAGCCCGATGGGCGATGGAGCTCCACAAAGGTCAGCTTCGGGCTAGTGGGGAACCCTTTTTTATTCATCCATTACAGGTAGCAGAAATCCTCGTGGATCTTCGGATGGATAGTGAATCGGTGATTGCCGCCTTGCTGCATGATGTATTGGAAGACACCGAAGTGCGAAGGGAAGAATTACGACAGCGGTTCGGGAAAGAAGTAGAGCAGTTGGTGAACGGTGTCACAAAGATATCCGTATTACGGGCCAAAAGTAAATCTATTCAGCAAGCTGAATCCATCCGAAAGATGTTGTTTGCCATGGTGAAGGATATTCGGGTCATTCTAATCAAGCTGGCAGACAAACTCCACAACATGCGAACCCTCGAATACCTACCGGAATCAAAACGGAAAGAGATTGCCGAAGAGTGCCTCGATATCTATGCACCCTTGGCATCCCGATTGGGGATCGGATGGATCAAGATTGAATTGGAGGACCTATCCCTCAAGCATCTTCACCGGGATATCTACGATCAAATCAAAGCGTTTGTCGCTGCAAAGAAAGAGCAACGGGGAGAATACCTGCGAAGAATGCAGGATAGGATTATCGAGGCCGCGAAGGCTGAAGGGATTCCCGTACAAGTAGAAAGTCGGGCAAAACATTTCTATTCCATCTTCACGAAAATGAAAAAGAGGGGCAAACAATTAGAAGAAATCTACGACCTCTTGGGGATCCGAATTCTTTGTGAGACACAGAGCGATTGTTATGTCCTGCTAGGAATCGTGCATCGGTTGTGGAAACCTATCGAAGGACGGTTCAAGGACTACATAGCAATGCCAAAGGCAAACAAGTACCAGAGTCTTCACACCACTGTTATGGGAGATGGGGGAAAATTGATCGAAATCCAGATCCGTACAGAAGATATGCACCAAACCGCAGAACATGGGATCGCGGCTCATTGGCTCTATAAGCGGGGCACCAGTTCTGAGGTGGTACGAGCCGAAGATCTTCCCATCATCAACCGGTTGAAAAGCTGGAACGGTATCCGAATATCTTCTGGCGAGTTCCTCAATGAAATCAAGGGAGAAATTCTAAAGGATTCAATCTATGTCTTCACTCCTAAAGGAGACGTGATCGAATTACCCAAAGGAGCTACACCCATCGACTTTGCCTACCATATCCATACCGATATCGGTGACCATATCTATGCGGCAAAAGCCGATGGGGTAATCATTCCCCTGAAAGCGGAATTGAAGAATACCCAGGTAGTGGAAATACTCACTAGCCCCCAAGCCCATCCCCATCTTGCCTGGTTACGATACGTAAAAACTGCCCGAGCCAGATCAAAAATCCGTGCGTGGCTTAAAAAAAATGATGCCAGTCTGATTATCGATCGGAATATCGTGGCTAAAAAGAAGCCCGATATGCCGACACATCCTCAACCCAGACAGAAACCGGAAAAACTCAAGGAAGAGGTAGACCGGAGAGAGGACATCAAGAAAATTGGGGTGCGGATTGGATCGGATCGTAACATGTTGATCAATCTAGCAGGCTGCTGCAACCCGGTAACTGGTGACGACATCGTGGGTTATGTTTCAAGGGGGCGAGGCATTATCGTACATAAGAGGGACTGCTCGAATTTAAAGTTTATTCCGGATTTCCAGGAGAGGGCTATTGAGGTGGAGTGGGAAACCGTCTCTCCCAAGGCAACCCGACAGTTCCAGGTTACTGCTCGACGAACACTGGACCTGTTCTCTGAAATCGAAGGAGCTGTACGAAAGTTCAAGGGGCATCTGATAGCGGGTCGAGTGGACGAAGATGGGCCTGATAGGTTGATCGCCCATTTTACGATGGAACTAGATCAGAAGGAGGACTTCGGGAAGGTGATCAAGAGTATCCGAACCATCCCCTCTATCCTCACCATTCAGGATATGCCTTTAGAAGCACGGGCTGATGACACTGAGTGAAGGGTTAGGAGCGATTCTTTATTCCTTCTGAAATGAAACTGTTTCACTCATAAAATTTGACATTCGTTGGAAGCTTTTCTACATTTAAGGTCAGGAGGAAACGATGGCAACCATTACATTGAAAGGAAATCCCATTCATACCTGTGGTCAACTCCCAAAGGTTGGATCAAAAGCCCCCGATTTTGTGCTGGTGAAGGCAGATCTATCCGATGTCACCTTGGCCAGTTTCAAAGGGAAAAAGAAGATACTGAATATCGTACCTAGCCTCGATACGGGTGTGTGTGCTGCTTCGGCAAAACGGTTCAACGATGAAGTGAAAAAGTTGAAGGATGTGGTGGTTCTTACCATCAGTATGGATCTTCCCTTTGCCCAAGATCGTTTTTGCAAGCAGGAGCATATCGAGAATGTGATCACCCTTTCCGATATGCGGAAGAAGGATTTTGGTAAACGGTATGGTGTTGAGATTGTCGATGGTCCCTTAGCGGGTTTGTTAAGTAGAGCTATTGTGGTGTTGGACGAAAACGATACCGTGGTCTATACACAACAGGTTCCCGAGATCGCGCAGGAGCCTGATTACGAGAAAGCTTTGGCAGCTGTACGATGAGTTCGGGTTGTAGAAGGATTGGTACGGACGGGAATTGAATCTCCATATCGCCTTGTTAGAACCCGAAATTCCTCAGAATACAGGGAATATAGCCCGAACCTGTGCTGCTTTGGGGGCGGTCCTTCATCTTATCGAACCGTTAGGGTTTTCTCTTTCGGATCGGTACCTGAAGCGGGCAGGGCTGGATTATTGGCCTTTTGTACAGATTCAAATACATTCCAACCTGGACGAGTTCTTAAGAGATTGTAGTGCGGAACATCTGTATTTAGCATCCCGTAGAGGAAAGCGACTCTATACAGAGTATCGTTATCCAGACCCATGTTATTTTCTTTTGGGGAAAGAATCCACGGGTTTGCCCCAGGAACTTCTGGATCGGTTCTCTGATCGAGTGGTGCGTATCCCTACGAAGGAAGGGGTTCGTTCTCTGAACCTATCCAGTGCGGCCGCGGTGCTAGCCTACGAGTACGCCCGACAGAAAGGGTTCCAAGGGTTCTAGATAGCTCGATTGAGTGGTTTTCCTGTTTTCGATAGAATACACCCATGGAAAACATCGGAATTATTGGGTTTGGGAATATGGGGGAATCCTTCGTCGCAGGGCTTCGGACGAAGTTCCCAGAAATCACGTTTGCAGTAGTGGAGAAGCTGTCCTCGCGGGCCAAGGTAGCGATAGACCGGTATAGCGCTATGGATTGTACAGGAGATTGGGTACGATTCTTTTCCCATGTGGATATCGTAATTCTTGCAGTGAAGCCTCAGGATGCTGAATCCCTATTGCGGGAGATTTCCCCATACTCTCAGGGGAAACGGTTCATTTCCATCATGGCGGGAAAACAGATCTCCTTTCTGCAAAAATATCTCCAAACTTCCTACATTTCTCGATTCATGCCCAACCTTGCAGCCATGTATGGAAAGGCGGTGATCGGGGTATCCTTTCCAGAGGGATCTTCTGCCCCCTCTTCCGAGTTGGAATCCTTTAAGACAGCATGCTTGCAGATTGCAGAAGCTGTAGGAAAGCCGATTCCAATTCCAGAACGGTTGATGCCCATGATGACAGGACTTTCAGCGTCCGGGATCGCTTTTGTATTCCAATTCATTCATGCCATGGCGTTGGGTGGAGTGAAGACAGGGTTAGGATACCCATCCGCTGTGGAAGCGACCCTTCAAGTTGTGGAAGGAGCTGTCGAGGTGCTTCGGAAAACAGGGGAAATCCCTTCTGCATGGATTACTCGGGTAACCTCCCCAGCAGGAACCACGATCGAGGGGTTGCAGGTGTTAGAGGAAACAGCCTTCACAGCGGCTGTCATGGGAGCGGTGGAAGCGGCCAGTAGAAGAGCCAAGGAGTTGGAAGGAGTATAACGAAGATGGTGGATCTGAAATTCATAAAGGAAAACCTGGAAGCGGTGAAGGAGAATATTCGCCACCGCTATATGCAGGCGGATGCGGAACTGGTGGTTCGACTGTACGATGAACGCAACGCTCTCATTGCGCAAGTAGACTCCCTCAGAGCCCAACGGAACGAGAATGCTCAGAGGATGAAGGGAAAGCTATCCCCGGAAGAGCGAGCCAATTTGATTGAGGAGGGAAAGTCGTTAAAGACCAGAATCGCTGAGCTGGAAGAGAAACTGGCAGAGAAGGAGAAGGAACTCTATCGAGAAGCGGCAAAAATTCCGAACATGGCTCATCCGGACGCTCCTCGGGGCAAGGAGGACAAGGACAATCTAGAGATCCGCCGGGTGGGTACCATTCCTAAGTTCAACTTTAAACCGAAGGATCACGTAGAATTGGGAGAACTGTTGGATATTGTGGATTTCGATACTGCCACCCGGGTTGCAGGAACGAAGTTTTACTATTTAAAGAACGAGGCGGTGTTCCTCGAACTAGGCTTGGTTCGGTACGCCTTCGATATTTTAATGAAGCACGGATTTCAACCTTTCATCACTCCGGATATTGCTAAAGAGGAGATCGTGGAAGGCATCGGATTCAATCCCCGAGGCCCGGAGAGCAACATCTATACGATCGAAGGTACAGGTACGTGTTTGGTGGGAACGGCGGAGATCACCCTGGGAGGGTATTTTGCCGATACGATCCTGGATATCTCCCAATTACCCATCTGTATGGCCGGTCTTTCCCACTGTTTTCGCCGGGAGGCAGGAGCTGCAGGTCAGTTCTCCAAGGGACTGTATCGGGTTCATCAGTTTACCAAGGTTGAAATGTTCGTTTACTGTAAACCGGAAGAGTCGGATACCTGGCACCAGCGTTTATTGGCCATCGAGGAGGAAATCTTCTCGGGATTGGAGATCCCGTATCGGGTCGTAGATACTTGTACGGGGGATCTTGGAGCTCCGGCTTACCGAAAGTTTGACTTGGAGGCCTGGATGCCCGGACGTGGGGAAGGGGGAGAATGGGGAGAGGTGACTAGCACCTCCAACTGCACCGATTATCAGGCCCGTCGACTAGGGATCCGATACAAGGAAGAGGGAAAGAATCGGTTCGTGCATATGCTGAATGGCACAGCTATTGCGGTATCACGTGGCATCATCGCGATTCTAGAGAATTTCCAAGAATCGGATGGCTCCATTCGGATTCCTAAACAGCTTGTGCCGTATACGGGGTTCGATCGGATTCGCCCCAAGAAGTAGTATGCAAAAACCGATTGTTCTAGCAGAAATTGGAACCTCCCATGGGGGAGATCTAGGAAAAGCAAGGGAACTGATCGCAGCTGCTTCTGAAGCGGGTGCAGATGCTGCGAAGTTTCAGCTAGTGTATGCAGAGGAAATCCTACATCCAAACAGTGGGTTTGTAGATCTTCCAGGTGGTCGAATTCCCCTTTTTGAACGATTCAAAGCTTTAGAGCGCCCCCTGGAGTTCTATGCGGCTCTGAAAGAGGAAACCGAAGCGAGAGGGATGTGGTTCGTCTGCTCTCCCTTCGGAATCCGGAGTGCTGGAATCCTCCACCAGATGGGAACAAAAGTCTTCAAGATTGCTTCACCAGAGCTGAATCACTACCCACTATTGGAAGAGGTATCGAGTTACCATGTGCCCGTGTTGATGTCTACCGGAGTATCTACCTTAGGGGATATAGAGCGAGCGATTGCTACCTTTCAAGACCATAAGCCGGGGATGGATGTAAAGAGTCCGTTAAAAACTCCCTTTTCACCCCTTACCCTCCTACACTGCATCACTGCCTACCCTGCGCCGGAGGAGGAGTACAACCTTTCCCTCTTGCCTAATCTCGAAGGAATCTTTGGCCTTCCCGTAGGGGTCTCAGATCATAGTAAGGATCCAGTCTTGGTTCCAGTGCTGGCAGTACTGCAAGGGGCGAAAGTGATCGAGAAGCATTTTACCCTGGATCCGAAGGGTTCTGGTTTGGACGATCCTATCGCTTTGGATCCAAAGACCTTCCAAACGATGGTGATGGAGGTACGCTCTGCGTTCTTGGAGATCAGGGCAGGAAGGAGAACCCATGTGATCGAGGCGTTGGAAGCTAAGTATGGAAAAGAGAAGGTTTGGAAAGTCCTGGGTGATGGGGTGAAGCGTCTAGCCCCGTCCGAGATGAATAACTATCGAACTACCAACCGCTCGATTCATGCAATTACGGATCTTCGTAGCGGAGAGTTGCTAACAGAAAAAAACTGCGCCCTCCTTCGCACAGAAAAGAATCTGAAACCAGGATTGAGCCCTGAGTTCTGGAGAGTGGTATTAGGGAAGCGCTTGGTGCGAGATGTAAACGCAGGGGAAGGAATCCAGTGGGAGGATTTGTTAACCTAAATGAATGGTCCGTGGGATGTATTGAATTGATATGACTTTTGCAATAGAATTAGGCGCTCCTAATAAAAAATTATATTCCTAAGTAGAGGAGCTCCCAAGATGGGTGAAAAGATTCTTAAGGGTTATGACTATATAGTTGCTATTGTGGGGAATCCCAACAGTGGGAAGACCACTCTGTTCAACCTGTTGACCGGTGCCAATCAGAGGGTTGGGAATTGGCCTGGAGTGACGGTGGAGAAGAAGGAGGGAACCTTTCCATGTGGGGACAAACGGGTGAACCTGGTGGATCTACCGGGTATCTATTCGGTCTCTGCAACTTCTGAGGATGAACGAGTTGCAAGGGACTACCTCCTGTCCGGTGAAGCGGACCTCGTGATCGATATCGTTGATGCATCGAATCTCGAACGCAACCTGTACCTCACGCTCCAGCTCATAGAGATGGGGCTTCCTGTACTCCTGGTATTGAACATGATGGATATCGCCGAGGAATCAGGAATTCGGATTGATCTGGATCATCTTTCCAAGCATCTTCAACTTCCTATTGTCGGTGTGACGGGCACGAATCCTGAATCCCGGGATGTGATCCTCCAACAAATCATACCCTTATTGGAAAATCCCCCACGATCTTCCTTTCAAGTTTCCTATGGGAACGAACTGGAGGATGCAATAGCGAGGTTGCAGCCTGCTCTGGAACCGTTGGGTCGAAAACTTCACGTTACCTCTCGATACGCTACGTTAAAATTAATCGAAGGGGATCCCTATTTGGAATCCCTTGTGCTGGAAGAAGGGTTGGTAGACTGGAAAACTCTAGAAAAGGAAAAGGAACGAATTCGACTTGTCCTGAAGGATGAAGCGGATATTGTAATTGCCCATGCCCGGTATGGTGCCATCCATGGGATCGTGAAGGATGTTACACGAAAGATCAGACAAAAAGTAAGTCTTACAGAAAAGATCGACCGGATCGCTTTGCACAAAGTGTTCGGGATCCCTCTATTCCTCTTCGCTATGTACCTCGTCTTCTTGCTCACCATGAAAGTAGGCGGAGCCTTTATCGACTTTTTCGATATTTTTTTCGGTGCTGTGTTTGTGGAAGGCGGCATGGCGATCCTTCAATGGGCAGGAGCTCCTCCTTGGGTAATTGCGGCTCTTGCGGGAGGGTTGGGTACGGGTATCCAGACGGTTGCTACTTTCATTCCTGTGATCTTTACCTTATTCTTTGCCCTCTCCATCCTGGAGGATTCTGGATACATGTCACGAGCCGCTTTCGTGATGGATCGATTCATGAAATCTATTGGCTTGCCAGGGAAAGCTTTTGTACCTTTACTGGTAGGATTTGGATGCACTGTACCCGCTATCCTGGGCACCCGTACCCTGGACAATCGGCGAGACCGATTGATGACCATATTCATGAGCCCCTTTATGTCCTGCGGTGCTCGGTTGCCTGTGTATGCTTTGTTTGCCGCTGCTTTCTTCTCCGAATCCGCAGGTGTAGTTGTATTTTCCCTGTACCTAATAGGGATTCTCTATGCCATCCTTACCGGCCTTTTATTAAAGGCCACTGTGTTCCATGGTGAGCCAGCCCATTTCATTATGGAACTTCCTCCCTATCATCGGCCTAGACTGAGACATATTCTGATTCACACTTGGTTACGGTTAAAGATCTTTCTTTTTCGAGCGGGTAAGGTTATTCTAGGCATGGTGCTCGTACTCGGCTTGTTGAACTCCCTTGGATTCGGAGAAAAAGGGATCGGCTTCGGGTATGAACACACGGAGCAGTCCCTCCTCGCTCAAGTAGGGAAAAAAATTACCCCCGTCTTCGAACCCATGGGAGTGAGAAGAGAGAACTGGCCTGCCACAGTAGGGTTGTTCACTGGGATTCTAGCGAAAGAATCTGTGGTGGGAACCCTTAACAGTCTGTATGGGCAAACTCAGGTGGTGATGGACAAAGAGAAAAAAGAGTTCCATCTATGGGGAAGAATCCGTGAAGCGTTTGAGTCCATTATTACGAACCTTGCTGCCATTGGAGAGGCAATCCTGGATCCCATCGGGTGGAAAACGGTGGAAGCAGCGGGTGATTCTGCCAAACAGGAAAAAGAGGGGGGGGCTGATGTTTTTACCCGGCTTCGGAGTTCATTTTCTCCCGTAGGTGCCTTTGCCTATCTCCTGTTTGTACTCCTGTATTTCCCCTGTGTCGCTGCTCAAGGAGCGGCCATTCGAGAATTAGGAAAGAGAGCAGGGATCGCCCTAGCCCTCTACATGACCCTTCTTGCCTGGGCAACGGCAGTATTGTACTATCAGGTTCTGGAAGGTGGGAATTGGGCTTGGATGAGTGTTGCACTAGGGATCGTTTTCCTTATCTGGGTGGTTTTTGCCCGTTTTGGGAAAAAACTTCTTTCCTTGCAGGGAGACTGAAGCTCATACATCATTCGGAAGTCCTCAGAAGAATGGGAGGTAGAGTATGGTTTCTATTCATCAGTTGGAAGCATTAAAGCAGTTCGATGGGCCTACCATCTGTAATGCGCTGGAGTTTTTTTCTATCCGTCCAAAGACAACTGGATTTATGAAACCCGAGATCAGGAAGATTTTTCCAACTGAAACAAGAGTTGTTGGGTTTGCCTGTACCGCGAAAATTTCAGCCCTGCATCCTCCAACCGAAGATCAAAAACGTCTTCAAGAAGCCTACTATAAGGCGGTCTGGGAGACACCTAAACCCACAATTACCGTGATTCAGGATATAGATCCGGAACCCATTGGTTCTTTTTGGGGGGAAGTGCAGGCAACCATACACCGATACCTGGGGTGCACTGCTGTAATTACTTCAGGAGGTGTACGGGATTTGGATGAAGTGTTTCCCATGGGGTTCGAGTATTTTGCCCGTTGCGTCCTCGTGTCTCACGCGTACGTGCACCTGGAAGCGGTCCAATGTCCCGTTCATGTAGGGGGGATTACCGTGGAACCAGGAACCATCGTATTCGCCGATAAGCACGGGGTAATACAAATCCCGTTCCAGGTAGTTCCATACCTGCCCGACGCATGTAGGGCAGCTCAAGAAGCGGAGTATCCGGTTCTTCAGAACTGCCGCAAGGTGATCGAATCTTCCGGAATCCCCATGCAAGGAAGTGGGACGGAGCGGCTTGATTCGCTGATGGCATGGAGGAGAGAGATGGTGAAACTTCGAGAAGAGGCTACGAAAAAGTTCACCTCTCTCCTACGGTAGACTTGAATACGCTTCCTTACTTTGCTTTCAACTTGTCTTTATATTTCCCGATTTGCTCTTTTTGCTTTGCTAAAAGAGTGATCCCTTCATCCCTACCCAGATAGAAGGGAACCTGATCGTATGCTTTTGCTATGTCCTGGGCATATTCCTGATTGGTAGTGCAGATATTCTTTACGGCAGTGCTCAGTTTCTCTACTATGGGGATTGGGGTGCCCTTGGGGAAGGCAAAAAAGTAGTAGATCTCGAGGGCCACATCGTACCCTTGCTCTTTGCAAGTAGGAATTTCTGGAAAACGGGGATGCCGTTTTTCGTTGGTTACTCCTAAGGCTCGAAAGTCACCGCTCTGAAGGAAGGGTTTTGTAGGTCCATACGGATTGGGTACTACATCGATCTGCCCTCCCTTCAGAGCTGCATTCCGAGCAGTGGAACTTCCCGCATCTACCACATTGAACTTTGCACCTGCGTCCAAGAATTGCATTGCTAAAACGTAAGTTGTTCCTCCAATGTCAGCAGCAAACTTGATCTCACCTGGCCGTTTGATCGAATCGTCCACCAACTCTTTCAAGCTTTTCCAGGGAGATTTAGCATTTATTGCAATCACGTTCCCTGGGCTCATGGCAGCGATGCAACTTAATTCGAAATCCTCTACCCCATAGGGAACCATTTCGGTTACCTGGTTTACGATCATTGCCGTGTGGTAGAACAATACCGTGTATCCGTCGGGAGTAGCATCCTTTGCTTTCCGGCTACCGAGAGTGCCCCCAACACCTGCGACATTCACTATTACCACAGGTTGTCCGAGTTCCTTTTCCAAATATTTTGCGTACGCACGGGCATTGAAATCCGTATCTCCGCCGGGATTGTAAGGTACGATTACCTGAATGGCTTTTTTGGGCCAATCGATACCGGTAGTTTCCTTTTTGCCTGCACAGAACAAGATTCCCGATGCTACGAACAGACCAATGATAATAAGGAATGATCGTTTCACCATATATCCTCCTTGACCGGATTCGTAATAATTAGTCTATGATACCTGATGTATCAGATAGCGTCAAGGTAAGATTGACAAGAACCTGATGTATCAGTCATACTGTATGAAAAGACGATTTGGCCATGCCCTGCCTAAGCTGGGAATAAACGAGAAAAAAACAAGCAAGGAGAATAGCAATGAACTTCGTACCTAAAGGCATCTTGCCTGCCATGATCACCCCACTTACCAAAGACGGGAAGGTGAATGAAAAGGCTCTGCGAAAATTGATTCGATATCTTCTGGACGGGGGAGTGCATGGGATCTTTGCCATTGGAACAACAGGAGAGTTTTACGCCCTATCGGAAGAAGAGTATCGAGATGTGCTTACCATCACAAAGGATGAGGTGAAGGGGCGAGTGCCTGTGTATGCGGGGGCGAACCATATCACTACCAGAGGCAGTATTCGGCTTGCCCAGATTGCGGAAGAAGTAGGAGTGGATGCTCTATCAGTGCTAACCCCTATGTTCATCAGTCCTAGTCAGGACCAATTGGTGAAACATTTCACCGATATTGCCCGGAGTACTAAGCTACCAATCCTTCTGTACAACAATTTGCCTAAAACGGGAGTGACCATCACGGCAACAACGGCAGCCAAGCTGGCAGAGATCCCCAATATTGTAGGGATAAAGGATTCTACGGGTGACATGACCCTAACAGCGGAGTACATCAGGCTGACCCGGGGAAAGAATTTTCACGTAATGATTGGACGAGACACGCTGATACACGCCTGCTTATGTTACGGCGGAACAGGGGCTGTGGCCGCATGTGCCAATGTGGCGCCTCGATTGGTAGCGGATATCTACGACAAGTTTATGGCCGGCGACCGGGCAGGATCGTTGGAAGCACAATTCAAGTTGGCTCCCTTACGAATCGCTTTCAACCTTGGGACTTTTCCTACAGTGATCAAGGAAGCGCTGGAACTGATCGGTATCGAAGCAGGTCCCTGTTTTGATCCAGTTGGGCCAATGAGTGCAGAGGAACGGGAACAACTGAAGAAAATTCTGAAAGAGATGGGGCTTTTGTCATGAAGAGCGATCAGAATAGAGAATCTGTGCGGGTCCCTGTGGAAAGACTGAAGGGGGCAGTATCCCACGTGTTACAAGCCGCAGGGGTGCCGAAACCACAAGCGGATATTGTAGCGAAGGTTCTTCTCTTTGCCGATCAGCGGGGAATAGAGTCCCATGGAGTCTCCAAGCTACCCATCTATGTGAAACGAATCCAGGATGGGGGGATAGATCCTACTGCAATTCCTCATGTTATTGGAGGAAAGGGAGCAACAGTACGTATCGATGGAAAGAACGCGTTGGGGCCTGTGGCAGGAGTTTTTGGGATGGAACAAGCCATAGAAGCTGCCCGAAGATACGGGATCGGGGTAGCATCTGTGAAGAACAGTAATCACTTTGGGGTCACTGCTTACTATTCCATGATGGCTATTCCCGAAGGGATGATCGGATTTGCGTTTAGTAACGCGAATCCTACCGTAGCTCCCTGGGGTGGGAAGCAGGCAATGGTAGGCACTAGTCCTTTATCTGTGGCGATCCCATCCGCATCAGGACTGCCTTTTGTGATCGATATGGCTACTACTACTGTTGCTCGGGGGAAGATCATCCTCTATGCTCGAAACAGGAAGCCCCTTCCCCCTGGTTGGGCACTGGACTCCGAGGGGAGAGAGACTACGGATCCGGAGGTAGCATTGAAAGGGTTGCTTACCCCTCTCGGAGGCGCAAAAGGATCGGGATTAGCCTTAACCATCGACATTCTCTGTGGGATGGTATCAGGTGCCAAGTACCTGACCGAGGTAGGCCATCTGTATTCCGGGACAGATCGACCCCAAGGGATCGGACATCTATTTCTCGCTCTAGAGATCGACGCTTTTCTCCCCAGAAACCAGTTTCTGGAAGAGATGGATCGATATATAGACAACATCCATTCCTGTCCGAAGGCCGAAGGAGTGGAACGGATCTATGTTCCAGGAGAACTAGAGTATGAATCCATGAAAAAAACAGAGAAGGAAGGTGTGGAAGTTTCTACGATTACTCGGGACGAGCTTGTCCAAACCGCAAAAGCTGTGGGAGTAGATCCTGCCATATTCGCCTTTTCCTGAGACGGGAGAACAAGGGTAATGGGGAAACGATCGACCCTTCAACTTTCGAAAGAAGAGATACGGTCCCTCACCGAAACCACCTATGAAAAGATCAAACAGGCGATTCTAAAGGGAGTGTTGGAACCTGGTTCTCGGATCAGTGAGAGGGAGTTGGCTCAGGAAATGGGAGTAAGTACGACTACGGTGAAGCGAGCGTTAGGATTGCTGGCTGTCGAAGGATTACTGGACATCCGGGCTAGAAGGGGAACGTATGTAGCCTTTCAACCTTCCGGTAACCCACGGGAAACCATGATGATTCGCGCCTCTTTAGAAGGTTTAGCTGCCCGATTTGCAGCGGAGAAAGCATTGTACGAGGATATAGAAGCGTTGGAGCAGCAATTAAAGGTAATGGAATACCGGACAGAGAAAGGTCCTGTGAGTGCGCTCGTGGAAGCGAACACCGAGTTCCATTACCTTGTCCATCGAATTGGAAAGAATCCCTATATCATCCGACTCATAGAGATCCTTAAGTCCTTTGACCTGAACTTTCGCAGAAAGGCGCTTTCCCATAAGGAAGAAGCTCAACGAGGATTGGCAGAACATCGGTCTGTATTCGAAGCGATCCGTGCCCATGACGGGGAATTAGCAGAACACCGAATGAAAGCTCACATTATCCGCACCTATGATCAGGTGACGATTGGAAACCGGTGAACATACGCTTCTGGTGGTGCAGTGGAGGAAAGCGCAATGTTGAGAGTATTCGTGACGCTTTAAGTACCCTCAAGCTTGTGGGTTGGAGTGAATCTTCTTCATTAAATCTGCCATTTCGATGGCAGAAAGGGCCGCATCCCATCCCTTGTTGCCTGCTTTGGTACCCGCCCGTTCCACGGCTTGCTCAATGGATTCTGTGGTCAGCACTCCAAAGATCACAGGTATAGAAGAGGAGAGGGCCGCCTGGGCTATTCCTTTCGCCGCTTCGGAAGCCACGTAATCAAAATGGGGTGTGGCACCCCGGATAATAGCTCCTAAACAAATCACTGCGTCGTACTTCCCACTCTTTGCCAGGCTACTGGCGACAAGAGGAATTTCGAAGGATCCAGGGACCCGAACGATGGTGATCCGGTCTGGGCTTCCTTTGTGCCGGATGATGCAGTCTAACGCTCCCTCTAAAAGGCGCTCAGAGATAAGGGAATTGAACCTGCTTACTATGATGGCGAACTCTTTCCCCTCCGCAGTTAAATGACCAGCTATTTCGCGCATAAGGCACCTCCTCTGTTGGTTATCGTAGAAAAATATTTTTTTTGTGAACTCCGAGTGTTGATCCAATTCAGGATCCGTTCTACCGTTATGATCTTCAGTCCATACTGTTCAGCCAGTTTCATTAGTTTTGGGAGTCGTGCCATATTCCCATCCTCGTCCAAGATTTCACAGAGAATTCCAGAGGGATATAAACCAGCAATTCGACAAAGGTCTACAGTAGCCTCGGTATGACCCTTTCGAGCCAACACCCCACCTTCTCGAGCGATAAGGGGGAAAATGTGTCCAGGTCTTAGAAGGTCTTCTGGACGGGTTTGGGGATCGATCAAAGTCCGGATCGTAGTTGCTCGGTCGAAGGCGGAGATCCCGGTGGTAGTTCCCTCTTTCGCATCTACGCTGACCGTGAAGGCAGTGGTATGGACCGAAGTATTGTCGTTTACCATGAAAGGAAGGGATAGTTCCCATGCCCGCTCTAAGGTTATGGCCTGGCACAATAGGCCTCTTCCCACCGTGATGATGAAGTTTACCGCCTCGGGAGTTACCTTTTCCGCTGCCATGACAAAATCTCCCTCGTTCTCTCGGTCCTCGTTATCCGTCACGATGAGAATCCGGCCGGACCGCAACTCTTCCACAGCTTCCTCCACATCGATCAGGACTTTGTATTTCTGCTCTATCATATGCTTACCTCCTAAAAGGTTATTCTTCAGAATTCGTAGCACTAGAAAACCCATTCCATCCGCGGAAGGATTCCCAGGTAAGGGCATCCCTGCTTTGATGCGTTTTTAATCCTAAGAACTTTTCCACATAGCGGCCAATGATATCCGTTTCCACGTTCACAAAGTCACCTTCTCTCTTGTATTTCCAGGTGGTCCGTTCTAAGGTGACAGGAATCAGGTTCACGGAGATAGTGCTTTCCTGGATAGAAGCGATGGTAAGACTGATTCCATCCAGGGCGATGGATCCTTCGGGAACACAGTAGTGTAGAAGGGAAGGCGACAGAGAAAAGGTGAAATACACGTTGTTCTTCTCCCGTTGGATGGTTTGGATCCGGGCAACTCCACTTACATGACCTTGCACAAAATGGCCATCCATCCTTCCATCGAACCGCAGCGCTCGTTCTAAGTTCACCTTAGACCCACTCCGTAGGAATCCCAAAGTTGTTTTTTTAAGACTTTCCGCTAGGGTGTCTACGATAAAGGAATGGGAGCCGATGTGTTTGATGGTTTGACAAACACCATCGATGGCAATGGAATCCCCTATTTTAGTCCCTGGAAGGATGATTTTTGCTTCCACCTCGATCTGTGCCCATCCGCTTCCCAATCGTTCAATGGACCTTACAGTTCCTACTTCTTCGACAATACCGGTAAACATGGCTACCTCCGTGAACCGAGGGGGATAGAAATTACCTGATCCATTTCCGGTAGCCTAATTGTCCTTCCTGAAGAGGCGAGAAAAATGGGTGCACCATTCTGCTTGATAGTAGATAGGCTAGAAGGTACCGCTACCTGAAAGAGTTTTTCATAAAACCCTGGTCTATATCCCTCGATCATAATTTGGTTCCCTATACGACGGAAACGTATCCGGTCTAAGCGCAGGTGATCGGAAATTCTTCGAATCCCTAGATCGCCGATTCCCTCGATCCCTTTTCCAATCACCATCGGTGCTAGGAAAAAGCTGATCCGATCGAATAGGGTTTCCTGTAAAAAGGAGGTGAACACGGAAGCTCCCCCTTCCACCAGGATCGAACGAATTCCAAGGTCTCCCAAGCGGGAAAGCACAACCGAAAGAGAAGGACGATGGGAGGTTGCAGGGACCAGGATAACCCGTACACCCAGCTCTTCTAAAGCCTTCCGCTTTTCTTCTATAGGGCCTTTTTCGATGGAAGTCTGTTTGGGTGAGACCGATGGGGTAGCAGCAATCACAATGGTGCGGTCTGGATCTTTCGTATGAAAAATCCTCGAAGAGAGGGGGAGTTTCAGATGAGTGTCCAGAACGACTCGATAGGGATTCCTACCCGGTACTAGTCTCACGGTTAGCTCCGGATCATCTACCTGAACCGTGTTCTTCCCTACGAGTACTGCGTCGTAAGTAGATCGAAGTATATGAACCCTTCGACGAGCTCTCTCGTCGGTGATCCATCGAGAATCCCCCTCTAAGGCGGCAATTCGGCCATCGATACTCTGGGCGATCTTCAGGTGTACGAAGGGTCTATTCATGATTTGATAGGTGAAGAATCCTTCGTTCAAACGAAGGGCTTCCGAAGATAGGATCCCTACGTTCACCTCTACACCCGCATCCCGAAGGATCTGGATTCCTTTGCCCCGTACTTGAGGGTTGGGGTCCAGGGTACACACAAAGACTCTAGCGATCCTGTTTCGAAGAATTAGATCCGTACAAGGAGGTTGGTGCTTCTCGGGCCCTGTGAAACAACAGGGTTCCAAAGTGCAGTAGAGGTCCGCTCCTTCTACCGAATACCCCTTTTTTTTAGCATCTTCGAAGGCCCAAGCTTCTGCATGCTTTTCCCCGTACTTCCGATGAAACCCTTCCCCGATAATGTTCCCATCTTTCACAAGAACCGCGCCTACCAACGGATTGGGCGAAACGAATCCATGCCCTTTCCATGCTAATTGTAGAGCTCGTCGGAGAAACTGGGTGGCTTTGTGCGATTCTTTTCCTTCCATACCACACTCCTTCATCAGGGAGTCCGGGTGGAAGGCACCTATAAGGTAGGTTTAGGTCAAATAAAAAGCCCTGAAGACCGAAGTCTTCAGGGCGGAATCGACCTACAAACCGATTTTCTTCCATCCGGACTATACCGTCGGCACCGGAGTTTCACCGGTTCAGTCTTCCAAAAGGAAGAGTCGCGGGCTTTAACCGCCGGTGGGGACTTGCTGCCCTTTTGGGTAATCGATGGACAACCCAAATCGCAATGCTCACCCCGCCCTGAAAATCTGAACACACTGTATAGGGACTTGTGGGTTGTGTCAAGATCCAATTCCTATTTCAGGTACGGTCCGCTAGAGTAGAATCCGGATTGGGGAGAGGGAAGCGGATCGAGGCGGTAAGTCCACGAGGCACGGAGGGATAGAAATCCATAGAACCCTTCAACTGCTGTTCGATGAAATTGTATAGGGTGAGAAAACCAATAGTTTCTGCTTTCCGTGGATCGAATCCGGGTGGGAACCCGTTCCCCGAATCAGCAACCTCAAGCAAAGCTTCATGGTGTGGAAGGGACCGCATGGTCACCTGAATGGTCCCCCCCTTACCTACGGGGAACGCGTGTTTCACCGCATTGATGACCAGTTCGTTCACCACAAGCCCGATCACTACGGCAATTTTCGGTGGAACAAGGATCGATTCTATCATGGAGGAAAGAACGATTCCCTGTGTATCCAGGTGGAATCCTTCGTTCGCAAGAGCCAGAACCTGTTCAAGATAGGGTTTCAGATTCACCGATTCGATCTGCTCTGTTGTTGCGCACAACATCTGGTGAACAGTAGCAATAGAAGCGATTCTATTCTGCAGTTCTCTTACCGTAGTACGGACTTTGGCATCCTCTGAGTTCCCTAAATAGAGGGACAGGAGGGAACTAACCAATTGAAGGTTATTCTTGGTCCGATGCACAAGTTCCCTCATTAGGGCTTCCTTTTCTTTGAGAGAGTTAGTTAACGCTTCGATGTACCGAAGCCGTTGGGAAATATCCCGAACGCTAGCGATTACCTTTGTCTCTTCCCCAAAGGTAACCGATCGAAATGTAACTTCCACTGGAATTGAGTGACCTTTTCGATGCCGAGCTTCCCAATCGATTTGTTGAGGTCCTTCCTCTATGGATTTACGAATCATTTCGAGAGCTTTTTCCTCCGAATACGGAAGGGCTTCGTTACAGAACACCTTCAATGGAAGAGGAAGGAATTTTGAAAGGGGAAATGCAATCAATCGTTCAAAACTTCGATTACAGTTCAGTACTGTTCCATCGACATCAAAGAGGAGAATCCCTTCCCCAATGGAGTTGAACAAGGAGGAAACGTACTCCTTTTCTTTTTCAAGTTCCCAGGTTCTTCGTTTTACCGCTCGTTTGAGGGTAACGATCCAAAGGAAGAGAAGAAGTATTACAAGAAGCACTCCTGCGAGGATTTTCCATAGAAGGGTTACATCGATTGGGGCTCGAAGGGACCTACCGTACCACTTTTCTTCCAACCGTTCGTATACCCCGGAAGGAATTCGTTTAAAGCCTCCCTCCACATGGGCGAGAAGGGCGAGATTCCCCTTACGAACAGCTCGATGGAATGCCCCGGTGTATAGGGGGAGGGTACTCCGAAACTCATCCAGGAGATCGTACTTGTGAAGAAAATAGAGGGCTGGGGGTTTGTCTATGGAAAAGACTCGAATGGTCCCCAATTTCGCGGCCATGGCAATGGATTCGTAATTCAAGAACTCCTTTAAGTTGAACACTCCCTGTTCCTGGAGAATTCCGATTACCGCGTCTCCTTTCTTTACACCAACCACGAATCCCTGCAAATCTCTTGCTGATGCGATTCCCGAGATGTCCCGGTGAAAGAAGATGGGAACTTCGATGCTCTTGTAGGGAGAAGAAAAATCGAGGTAACCTTCTCGTTCGGGAGTCTTGAAAATCGTATCGATCACATCAAACCTCCCTGCGCGCATCTGTTCTAGCGCTATGCCCCAATCCATTCCACTTAGGGTGACTTTGGTTCCTGTAATCTTAGACCAATGTTCCCAGAGGTCTACCAGTAGACCTTGAAGGCGCCCTTCAGGACTCCGAAAGGAAAAGGGAGGATAGTTGTCGTCTATACCTACGGTGATTTCTGTTGGGGGGGTAAATGGAGGTATCTCTTGGGCAGCGACCTGTACAGCGAAGAAGGAAGGAATCGAGCAAAGGAGAGTAATTAGCTGGAACCATACGGGAAGCTGCCGGGTCTGTATGTTCATAATTCTGAACATCTTTTAATATTTTAAAATAGGATTTTGAATTGTGCAAGGAAATTGGATATTTTGCATATAATTTTCTTTATTTTGTACCAAAGAGTGCACAGAAGTAGCCCGTAGAAACTTCGCGAACAGGAAAGAGTATGGTATGCTATGGAGCATGCGTGCGGTAGATATCATTCGGAAAAAACGGGATGGAGGGGAACTGAATGCGGAAGAAATCCGGTTCCTCATCCGAGGATGTTTGGATGGTTCTGTTCCCGACTACCAAGTGGCAGCCTGGCTCATGGCAGTATACTTTCGAGGAATGAGTGACCAAGAAATGGGTGATTTAACAAAGGAAATGATCGAGAGTGGGGATCGGATAGACCTGTCCGGGATTCCGGGTCCCTTTGTGGATAAACACTCAACCGGTGGTGTTGGGGACAAAGTCTCGTTGATCTTGGCTCCACTGGTGGCCTGTTTTGGGATCAAGGTTCCCATGATGAGTGGGCGATCGTTGGGGCATACAGGAGGAACACTGGATAAACTGGAAGCTATTCCGGGGTACCGGATCGCCCGAGATCCCGAAGAGTTCCGACGTGTTCTCCTGCAAACCGGGTACGCCATGACCGGACAGAGTGAGCGAATCGTTCCTGCTGATCGGGTACTGTATGCCCTACGGGATGTCACTGCAACGGTAGAATCCATCCCCCTCATCACTGCTAGCATCCTTTCCAAGAAGTTTGCCGAAGGAGCGGAAAGTCTCGTGTTTGATGTGAAGTGCGGAGACGGAGCTTTCATGAAAACTCTTGCGGATGCGGAGGAACTGGCAAAGTCCTTAGCTCGGACAGGGAAGAAACTGGGACGTAAAATTGTTGCGGTCATTACGGACATGAATGAACCCCTGGGAAGGATGGTAGGGAACTTTCTGGAAGCGGAAGAATCAGCCTTATGTTTGAGGGGAGAAACTAGGGGAAGGGAAGATTTGATGGAAGTTACGTTGAGACTGTCCGCTTGGATGTTAGTGGCGGGCGGAATGGCGAAAACACCTGAAGAAGGGATGGAGCGTTGCCAAAAGATGATGGAAAGTGGAAAACCGTACCAACGGTTCCTGGCGAATATCGAAGCTCAGGGTGGTGATCCAAAAGCCTTCGAACAGGGGATCGGCACCCTTCGCGCTCCCATTCGCAGAACCTTGAAAGCTTCGAAGGATGGTAGGATCCAGAGGATTGAAGCATATAAAACAGGCTTAGCTACCGTAGTATTGGGTGCGGGGCGGAACAAGACAACGGATTCGGTGTATCCCTACGTAGGCATTCACTTTTTTAGGAAAAAGGGAGAATCCGTACAAGAGGGAGAACCCATCCTGGAATTGTATGGAGAGACGGATCCGTCTGCCAATGAAGCACTCTCTATTCTGCGGCAGGCCGTGCATATAGCCTCTAACTCTGAGGAAACAAGTCCTTTACATCCTAGATCTCTCGTGTTGAAGGAGATTGTCGCTTTATGAAATGGGAAAAAGCTC
Organism: Spirochaetota bacterium; assembly: GCA_026418195.1. Classification (GTDB taxonomy): domain Bacteria; phylum Spirochaetota; class Spirochaetia; order DTKZ01; family DTKZ01; genus DTKZ01. The sequence continues at coordinate 50,238 of JAOABU010000095.1, forward strand.
CGTTGGATGTAGAGAAGGCGAAGGAGCTATCGGATCGATTTGGAGTGAGCCTTTTAGTGGCTTCCATTTTGGTTCGAAGAGGGATACTAGATCCCGAAGAGCTTATGTTCTTCTTCGAAGAGGATATACGGTACCTCCATAACCCCTTTCTTTTCGTAGAGATGGAGGATGTGGTTGATCGGATCCTAGCAGCAAAGGAGGAACAGGAAAAGGTACTTGTGTTCGGGGATCGGGATGTGGATGGTATCACTGCTACTGCACTCCTGGTGAAGACTTTGAGTCGAATGGGTATCCCTGTGACGTGGAAACTTCCCATGGGAGATGATCCCTATGGGTTGACCAAAGAAGTGGTGGAAGAGTTCGCCAAGGAAGGGGGAAGTCTTATCATCACGGTGGACTGCGGAATTTCAAACTCTAGGGAAGTGGAGTATGCAACCCAGTTGGGTGTGGACACCATCATCCTGGACCATCATACCCCCCAAGAGAGGGTTCCCCCTGCCTTAGCTATCGTGAATCCTAAGATGGAAGATGCTGGTTACCCGTTCCGAGACCTTGCAGGGTGTGGAGTGGTAGCAAAAGTTATCTGGGCATTAGCCTTTGGAGAAACGGAACTGTACAAGGAATCCTTTACCCTTCTCAATTTGCGTCCCGGGAACGATTCCGTTATCCTTGAAGCGGCCATTCTGAAGAACATGCTGGTAGAAGATCGGATTACCGAAGTGCTTGTTCCTGGTATGGTGCACATGGATCAGACGAGGCTCCTGAAGTTCTTTGGAAAGCGCATCCTTGTCTACGACGCAAAAACCCAGGAGAGGATGCTCCGAAGGATCTTTGGGCAGGATGCAGAGATCTACCTAGAAGATCTAGCGCCTGATCTAACTGCTCACTTTCCCGGTTTACAAGGGAAGAGCCTTCTGCGATTACGGGAGCTATCCCGGGGAGGACGGTATCGACAGGAACCTTTCACAGAATTAGATGTGTTGATCAATCTGTTCTCTTCCTGGGTGTTAAAGAAGTTTCCTAGCCTTTCCTCCCAGTATCGGAGTATCCTGGATCTAGTGGCGATTGGTACACTAACGGATATGATGCCTATCCGAAACGAGAATCGTCTTCTAGTGAAGACTGGACTAAAGTTGTTAAACGAGGGAGCTCGAGAAGGAATACGAGAGTTGTTGCGTCAACAGAACCTAACGGGAAAACCGTTGTCAAGTCGAGACATTGCTTGGCAACTTGGTCCTGCTCTCAATGCTACAGGTAGGATGGGGGAACCGGACAAGGCTGCCCGATTGCTGTTGAGCGAGGTAGCAGAAGAACGTGAAGCTCTGGCAACGGGGGTGATGGAACTGAACAAGATGCGGAGAAAGATTGGGGATGATCTATGGGAACAGATCCTCCCCAGTGCTCGAGCAAGTTTTGAAGAGTATGGAAACAAGTTTGTCGTAGTTTCGGATGCTCGGATCCATAGAGGAATCACTGGAATCCTCGCTGCCCGGCTTTCGAACTTTTTCAAGGTTCCTGCCATTGCTTGCGCGGTTTTGGAGGATAAGGTTGTAGGCTCTCTACGGAGCAACCGAGGATACGGTGTGAAGCATTTTCTCGAGCGGTGTTCGGATCTGTTTCAGGATGCAGGGGGACATGAGTTCGCTGCAGGATTTAACCTTAAACCGGAGGATCTACCTAGATTGATGGATCGATTAAAGGGGATTCTGCCCGAAGTATCGCTAAATGGGGATGAGGGAAGCGTTTTAAAAATAGATGCTGAAATTCCTCCTGCCTACATGAATCCAAAGGATCTAGAGTTTGCGTTAGAGTTCTTTTCACCGTTTGGAGAAGAAAACCCTCCCCTTGTTTTTCGAACTACAGGCGCACAGATCCAGAGCATCGATTTCATGGGCAGAAAAGAACAATCTCATACCCGTCTTCTCATTCGTACCGGTGCCTATGCCTTTCCTGCCGTCTTTTGGAACTCGGCAGAACGGGTGGGAAGAGACTTTTCCGTGAACGATACAGTCTCCATTATCTATGAAATACAGAAAAATACGTTTCAGAATCAAGAAACTCTGCAGTTAATGATCCTCGACATCGAAAAGGAACCATAATCTATGGGAAAGAGAACAATCCTCACCCTAACCCTTTTATTCTGCCTATTCCTTGTCCCAGCGTCGAGTGAAGCACTGGTGTATACCCCACAGGAGGTATTTCTTGGGGATCCTTTACCGATTCGTATTTATACGAACCCTAGGGTGCAGGAGGTAACGATTCAGATATGGGATGATGAAGTCAAGAAAACTCTCCTAATAGAGGGAAAAGCTTTCAGAATACGGGAAGAAGAGGAGGCTACCCTGTGGGTAGGTCTTGTAGGGATCCCTACGGTTACCCGGCCTGGGTCGTATCGAATCGAAATACGTATGGGAGAAGGGGCCCAAGTAGTGCCCTTGAGTGTATTGGGTAAACCTTTCATTCACGAAGAGATAGCGCTGAATCGAGAGATGACTAAACTGCGTACGGAAGAAGATGCTAGAAAAGTGAAAGAAATGAAGGAACTCTTGGAACGGGTTTCGCAGTTCAATGTTCAATCCATCCATCAGTTAAAACCTTTTCGAATGCCTGTGGAAGGATTCAGACGAACTTCCCTCTTTGGGGACCGTAGAAAGTATCGGTATGCGGATGGAAACATGGATCAGTCTATTCACACGGGTATAGACTTCGCTACTCCTCGGGGAACACCTGTTGGTGCTTCTGCTGCTGGGCGGGTGGCGTTCGCAGGGCCTAGAATCCTTACTGGAAACACTGTAGTACTGGAACATCTGCCGGGGGTGTACACCCTGTACTATCACCTGGACAGGATCGATGTGAAAGAGGGGAATCAAGTGAAGGAAGGGGAACGCATAGGAACCTCAGGTGCCACAGGATTGATTACAGGGCCCCATTTGCATTGGGAGGTGCGGGTAGGAGGAATTCCGGTGAATCCTGATGCCTTTCTTCAAACAGGTCCTCTTGACAAATTCTTCCAACTGTTGGAAACTGCGGTAGAATTAAAAGAGGGGAGGTGATTTTCATAGCCTTTATAAGAGTAGACGAGGGTGAAGCACTGGAAAAAGCCATCAAACGGTTCAAACGAATGGTGGAGAAAGAAGGTATCATCCGCGAATGGAAAAAACGGGAATTTTACGAAAAACCTTCGGCCATCAAACATCGAAAAGAAAAATCCCTCGAACGAAAGCTGATGAAGAAGGTACGAAAACTTCAGGCCATGAAATCTTACTAGTGCCATGAAGGGTAAAAACGCCTTCCAAGCCGTCCCTCTATTCAAAGGGGCGGCTTTTTTCTTTAGGATTGCTCTTTTATTAGTATCGATTCTACTTTTTTCCTGCAGCGGTAGGTATCCTAGAATCCATGACGTTCGGTATAGAATCATAATTCTTCAAGGACCGAACGATACCACTCCACAGGAAACTCTTTCCCTTGCTCTCGATATAACGGATGAAGATGGTATCGAAGATCTGGAAGCTGTTGCATTGGTGCAGGACGCAGAAGAACTCTATTGGAAGATCCGGCGGGACCAGTGGGAATGGAAACCTTTTGCAGGAGGAAAATGGTTGGTGTGTTCAGGACTGCTGTCCCAACCCGGGAGACCCTTTCCCCGAGGAGGATACCGAGTAGTGGTAACGGACTTGGCAGGTTACCGAGCTGAACGAGAGTTTTCCCTTAGTGCTGAACCCTTCAGGGGTACCTTTCCATCGATTCAAAAAAAGGGTGGTATGCTGGTACTGTATCCAGGTTCTGGATCTACCCTTCTAGTGCTTACCTCTTCCACAGGTTCCACATTGGGTAGTTTTCCTCTGAAGCGAGGGGAAAACTCCTTGCAACCGATCCTAGCATCCCCCGCGATTCGTACTCAAGTGAAAGAATTCTTCTTATACTCAAAAACTTCTGATGGGGATGGCCCGATCTGGGTAAAAGGCCCGTATGAGGGATCAAAATTTTTCTTTTCCCGTGAGGAAACTAAAGATCCGGTACAAGAAGTCCAGTAGTTGCGCTTTCCATCCCTGACCATATCGAATACTGAAATCCTCCACCGCTTTGGAGACTGGATAGTTCTGTCCATACTTCTGTTTCAACGCATCCCAGTGTCGAGAGATCCAAACGTACATATCCGCAGGTGTTCGACCAGGAAATCGTGACAGAACTCCCCCCTGTTTCACCAAATCTATGATTGGCTTGAACACGTTGTCATGCCAGGAAATCATCGCTTCCTGAAACGAAATTTCCTTATCCGAGTTCTGGTTGATGAAATATTTATGCACCAGAATATGTTCTAGAATTTCATCGTATCGGCCCGTAGCAGTGAATACTAACTCTTCGGGAGGAAAAAATTTGTCGTATCCTGTCTTTTCGAAAAATTGTTTTTGTTCCCACTGAATCACTTTCTCTTTCAAGGTGTCTCGGGTAACGTCTGGATCCAGTTGAATTTCTGAGTTGAGGGAGACTACCTCTGCATCGATTGCCTCTACTCCCTGCATACGAGCAACGGAAACCCGATGATTCCCATCTCGAACGAAGTAGAGGCCACCGATCTCATAGAGTTTTATGGGGGGGAGGATGATATTTTGTAAATGGGCCAGATCGATGTTCATCCATCGTTGTCGAAGGTATTCATACCGAGGAAGGTATTTTTTATCGAAATCTCTGTACCGCCCTTCACTTCCTACGATTCGGTCGATAGGTACTGTCTGCATCCCCTTATATGTCTCGCTCTTGGGTTTCAGAATCTCTTTAATCTCGTCCAGACTCAATAGATCTGCTCGACCCGGTTGCCAAATAGAAAGAATTCGGTTAATCGTCTCTTTCCAACGGGCTCGGTTGAAATCCTGTTGAGCCTGTTCCTTCAAATGGCCACTCATACGTCCTTCACCTCTATCTCTATGACACAATGATCATACGCATTTATCACTTCTGTTTGATAGTACCGTTCTACTCTTTTCGTGTTTATATCATACAGATGAATATGCCCATGAATCAAATACTTTGGCTTGAATACCCGCATGAACCAGAGAAAAGCTTTGAATCCTCGGTGACACTGATCCGGTTGATCATGAATCCCAAGGGGTGCGGCATGAGTCAGAAGGATATCCAAGTACCGGCCATACCAGAGCTTGTTCCATAAAAGTCCGGGAATAAGTTTCAGAATTCTCAGGTACATCTGGAAATCGGTGTACTGGTTTTCTCCCTCGTTGTATCGCATACTTCCCCCAAGACCTGCGATGAGGAGCCCTTTGATACGAGTTATTTTCCATCCTGTGTGAGTAGCCCCAAAGGTATTCTGTAACTCTGGGTCGTATTGTTCGATGGAAGAGTAGAGGGACATTTTCTTGTTGAAGAGGGTGAGACTTTTCAGATTATGGTTGCCAAACACGAATACGATGGGACGGTTTAAGGTAGCTGAGAGAAACCCAAGATATTCCATTGGAAGATCCCCCGCAGAGAGTACCAAATCTATATCCTTGAACCGTTCTTTTACCGTAGGACTATATACCAGGGGATCGATATGGTCTGCTACACATAGGATCTTGAGTCGCATTAGTTCCGGCGATTCAGTTCTCTTGGAATAGACTTCAATAGTTCCAGGAGCTTTTCCTTTCCCCAGAGTTCAATAGGACGGGATTCAGCGAACTCCGAGGCCAGCCTGCTGAAGGAGGAACTGGTGAGAATGATTCCTCGGGTGACATTCAACTGTTTCATCTGTTCGTGGAGGGATCGAACGGCAGACTCGTCCACGGGATCAGTCGTACGGAGAAACCAGAGGAGCTTGGGAATCTTTCGCGCGTTTCTCCACTTGGATTGGGCCTCTACTCCCAATATTTGGCATCCATTATGAATTTCTGTCACATCCTGAACACTCAATCCTATGGTGGAAGCCATATTTTTACACTGGGTAAGGAACTCATCCCTTCCGACGGTGAGAAAATCTTTTACCCGGTCGTCCTGCCGCAAGTCTTGGTACTGGTTGAGCTTCTCTGCGACGTCCTTAAAATTGGGTTTCTTTATGTAGATAGCTTCCCAGTGTTCAATGGCTCGTTCTAATTCTCGAAGTTTTTCGTAGCAGTAGGCCAAAAAATAGTGAGCATAGAGCAGCTCGTTCTCCTCCCCCTCTTTGATGGTTTTCACCGCTCGTTCCAATTCCGAGGCAGCTTTCTCGAAATTGTTCATACTCATGAAACAGGTTCCTCGTTCGATCAACGCCTTCGTCTTGTAGATAGGATCTTTTTGAGCCTTCTCGAAGGCTGCAAGGGCAGGGGTATAGTCATGGTTCTCTTTCAGGAGTCGACCCAAGTAAAAGTAGGCTGCAAAGTTTTCTGGGTTTAGCTTCAAAGAAGCTTCCAACGCTTCCTTGCTTTCGATGATTTTTTTTGTCCGATACAGGACCATACCAAGGTGAAAATGCGCTTTCCAGTTTTTCGGGTCCAATTCGATGGTCTTTTGATAGAACTCTATAGCTTTGGCCCCTTTGCCCCGTTCTTCGAATAGTTGTCCGATGAGAAAATAGTACTCGGGCTGGTTGGGATCCTTTTTCACCAATAGGAGGTATTCCTTTAGCGCTTCCTCTGGTTGATTGAATTTGGTGTATAGTTCTGCTATCTTTCTTCTGAAGGGGACTTCTCTACAGAATTCTGTGAACTGACCAAGGGAGTTCACTGTTTTGAGTTCCATTAGGGCTAGTTCTGGTTTGTTCTCTGCTAGGTACGCTAGTCCGAGGAAATAATGAGCATCCACATTGCGGGGATCTTTTGCGATCATTTTACGGGCTAATCGGATGGCTGCTGCTGTCTTATTCTGTTTGACTAGGGTTTCCAGAGTAGCGATCTTTTGAGGGATGATGATGGAGCGGATCAAGAAAAAGGCAAGGAAACCGATCCCCACTCCGAGGATTATTATAGCTATGATCATCAAGGGCATCATGATCCTTCCGCTCCGATTCCGTAAGAGTAAAGTTTTTCCATTTCTCTGTCAAACCATTCTTAATAGATCTCTTCCTCCAATGATAGGACTCTGGAGGGTTCTCCTCTTCCTTTTATTCTTCTTAGGGCCGGGAGTCATTGCACAAACTCAAACAGCCTTTCAGGAAGGGGAAAGATTCTTCCTGAACAACAATCCTCGTTCGGCCATCCCCTTGTTGGAGCAAGCAACCATACAGGAACCAAGAAACGAACGAATCTACCTCTATTTAGGAATTGCATACGAACAAATAGGAAATTATGACCAGGCCATTCGAGCGATGAAACGTGGCTTAGAGTTTGCTTTGCAATACAAGGATCTATTCTATTTCAATCTGGGGAACAATCATCTAGCGAAAGGCGAGACAGAGACCGCCATTGAAATGTACACTAAAGCCCTTGAAACGAACGGGTCGCTGGCAGATGCGTTCTTGAATCGCGCGAATCTGGAAGTGAAACTGGATCGATTATCCGATGCATGGAAAGACTATTCTGCGTACCTGAACCTTGTTCCGGATTCTCCCCAGCGCCCACAAATCGAACGAATGATGGCCCTCATCCAATCTATCCTGCAAGATCGGGAAGCGAAACGGATCGCAGAGGAAAAGAGAAGGAAAGAGGAAGAGGAGGCGAGACGGATTGCTGAGGAACGGCGGCGGCAAGAGGAAGAACGGCGAAGGCAAGAGGAGGAGGCCAGACAGAAAGCTCTGTTGGAGGCTGTACTGAGTTCCTTGAAAGCCTCTACCGAAGGGGTAGGGAACCTTTCAGCAGAAAAAGAAGACATCCGGGAAAAGCGGATAGAAACGGATATTGAAGAATGAGGGAGGGATCTTAGACAATGATGGATCGAAAAGTGTGGATTGGGGTAGGAATCCTAGCCCTGATCCTTTTGGCAGGAATCGGGTATGTAGTATTCGGACCCAAGGGGGGGGCGGTACAATCGGCCCGTAAAAATACCCTTCTTTTAGCAGAGGATTACAGTAAAAGCGGAGAGTATCAACGAGCTTTGGACCTGTTGGATCGGATTCTGATCGAGAATGCCAACGATCAAGAGGCGAGGGCGTTGAAAGAAAGGATCCTTGCCGCTAAAAAGCAGGCAGAGGAGGAAGCGAAGAATCGGGAGCTCCAAACCTTACAAGCCCAGAAAGAGGCTCTGGAGAAATCCCTTGAACGGTTGGCTAGGACAGCACGACCCACGTCTAGTGAGGACGCAGTGACGAAAATGCTGGAAGCTCAGCGTCTTCAAGCAGAACAAGAACGAAAGGTGCGAGAGGAGCAAGCTCGGAAGGAGGAAGAAGCGCGATTGGCTAAAATGAATGCCGAGCAGAGAGCGAGAGAGGAGAAGTTGAAGGCCTTACTCAAGCAAGGGGATGAGGCCCTCCAGATCCCGAACTATCTTCAAGCAAGGAACCTCTATGAAGAGGTGATCCAGCTAGAGAAGGACTCTTCCCGATCCCCCTATGCTGCAAAGGCGTACGCACGGACGGCAGAAGCTTACTTTCGAGCGAATCCAGAGAGTTCTGAAAATCGCCAGAAGGCTTTAGAGGCTGCAAATGAAGCGATTAAGCGAGATCCAAACCTATGGGAGCCCTATTTTACTCTAGGGAAGGTGTATGCAGCAGCCCGTAACAATGATGCTGCCATTAAAGCTCTTACCGATGCTGCCCGGTTGAATCCTCAGAATGCGGAGATCTTTTTCGAACTAGGAAAGGCACAGTTTAGGGCAGGTTTATTCAGAGAGGCTCGGCAGAGTTTCGAAACTTGTGTTCGGTTCGATCCCAATCATTCGGTAGCATACTTTAACCTAGGTGCTACCCTATTGCGTCTCAAAGAACAGGATAGAGCCTACGAGGCCTTTCTGAAGGCTACGAAGGTAAAGCCGGATTATGGGCGGGCCTATTTTGAAATGGGGGAAATCCTCCGAGGGAAAAACGATTTCGCCGATGCAGCCTCCGCGTATGCTCAAGCTTTGAAGTACGAACCACAGGAAGCGAGGAATGCAAGGGGGTTGGCTACCGCTTTGTACAGGATGGGAAAACTGGAAGAAGCGGAATCCTGGTTCCAAAAAGCGGTAGAACTGGAACCGGAAAGCGATGTGAACAATTACAACATGGCTTTGATCAAACTGGAGTTGAAAAAGGCGCAGGAGGGTCTTCCCTATATCACCAAGGCAGTGAAACTTAACCCTCAATCCGCAGAGTATGCGTTCACTATGGGGCAGATCAGTGAAGCGTTGGGAAGTAAGGAAGGAGCGATTGCTTCCCATCAAAGGGCAATTCAACTGGACAGGAACTACATTAAACCTCGCATCGAGTTAGGTCGGCTGTACGATGAGGGGGGACAATATGACAAGGCATTGGAGCATCTACTCAGTGCCTATCGCATCGATCCAGAGTCTGTGGAAGTGAATAACAATTTAGGAAGTGTATACCTTCACAAGGAACTGTACCAGGATAGTATCAAGCATTATCTTCGGGCTATTTCCAAGCAACCGAACGTACCCCTCATGCGGTACAACCTAGGGCTAGCGTACGTAGGGGCGGGGAATTACACCGAAGCGCGAGACACTTTTCGTCAGTTGCTCAAGATGGATCCTTCCTATTGGGATGCCTATTTTGATCTGGGCAAGGTACTGATCACCTTACAGGATAAAGCAGGAGCAAAGGCGATCCTACAGGAACTATTGTCCAAACAACCCAACTATCCAAAACGGAAGGATGTAGAAAGGATTTTGGGGAGCCTCTAAAACCGGGTGAAGCAGAAGTAGCCCTATAGAATTCGGCCTACTCCTCGTAAGAGTTCCTCCCGAGAAATCTGCACCCATAGGGGTCGTCCATGGGGACATCGGGGATTATCTAGGGAAAACACGTAACGCAAGATTTCGTAAGCAGGGAGAGGGCTAATCCCTTCTCCATCCTTGATAGCTTTCTTACAGGCAATCTGGGCAAAGAGTTCCTGTTTTATCCTTTCCAAAGTCCCTGTCTGAGTTTTAACCAAGGTTATCACTTCTTCTTCTGCACCCCGAAACGCTGAGGGAAGAGCTGTCAAAGCCCAGTTCCCGGAGCGGAGTTTTTCCAGTTGCACCCCTAAGGGTCTTACCTTTGAAGCGTTTTCTAAAAGCCGTGCCTCCTCTTCTGGATCTACCGATACCTCCAGCGGGATCAATAGAGGCTGAGGAGCGTTGTCCCTACTCAGCTCATCATAGATGAATCGTTCATGGGCAGCATGCTGATCCACCAGAAATACAGTATCGTTCCATTCTACCAGCAAGAACAACCCAAATACCTGCCCTTTGTACAGGAAGGGTGCATCGGGAAGGATTGGCGGTTGATCTGAGGCTGCTTGTTTCAGGATAGAATCAGCAGACTCATTGAATGCAAGTCCTTGCTTTCCTCCAAAGGAATGAGGAAGTCCCCTTGGAATTGTTGGCGGTCTAGTTTCCGATCCTTCCCCGACCCAGAGGGAAGCTTGATCCCCTACGGGACTATAACCAGAAAGCTGAAGGTTTCGCAGGGAAGCTCGACCTTGGGAGAGAAGGTATGAGGAAAGTACCTCCAAGATCCGACTTCGCAGATCCTCCGTGTTTCGGATCCGAGCTTCTTTCTTGGCGGGGTGAATGTTGAAATCGACCCATTCCGGGTCGATTTCTAGAAACAGGTAACAGATGGGAAAGGTCCCACCAGGCAAGTAGGAAGAGAATGCATACTCAACCCCTTGCAGGAGGGAGAAATCCCAGATTCGTCGACGATTCACATAGAGCTGCAGGTGTTTTCGATCCTTCCGGTAGGCTTCGGGAGATCCGGTAACGATCCGGAATCGGAACCCGGTTCCAGAACCAGATAGTTCATGGAGGGAGCTTTGACGGGTCTCTTCTGGATAGACCTGGGCAATTCGTTCTGTAAGGTGTGAGATAGGAAGAAAATGGGTCAGCTTACCTTCGATGAATAGTTTGAACTCCCGGTCAGGAAAGGGGAGAGCTTTTTCCAAAAACATGCTCCGGCAGAGGTTCGTTTCCGTGGAGGGGCGTTTCAGAAACTTCCTTCGGGCTGGAATGGCAAAGAAGAGATCTGAAACGGTGACTACAGTTCCTGGTTTAGCTGCTTGAGGAGTCAGACTGATCAATTGCCCCCCATGAACAATCAATCGATGTCCTATTTCTTCTTCGATGGGTTTACTGAGGATCTCCAGCCGAGACACATTGGCTAAAGAAGAGAGAGCTTCCCCTCGGAATCCTAGAGTATGGATTCGGAGAAGGTCCTCCTCAGATTCGATCTTCGAGGTTGCATGGGGAAGCCAACAGAGGCGTAAATCCTCCTCCGACATGCCCCAACCATTGTCTACTACACGGATAGATTCAATTCCTCCACCTGTAATATGGAGGGAGATCTCCGTGCTTCCTGCATCGAGAGAATTGTCTAAGAGTTCCCGAACAGCCGAAGCGGGTCGGTCTATCACTTCACCTGCTGCGATTTTACGGGCAACGGAATCCCGAAGGACCCGTATAGGGGCCCTTCGGATTATAGGTTCAGAGGACACAGACAAAGGTACTAGAAATGGATCCGGGTTTCAATCCCAATGGAGGTGGATCGTTTAGGTTTCCCATCCGTATCGTACAGGATCGCACCGCTGGAGTCCCGATCCACCGTGGTGGTGAATGAAACGGCCAGATCCAGGGTTGGGGCAATAGGATACACCAGTTCTCCTTTGACTACTGTATTGGCATCGAACAGTTCTAGGTTCTTGCTTTTCCCATGGAGCAGGGTGGGCACAAATTGAGTTCTTCGATAGAGGAAACTGAATCTCATGCCGCTAAAAGGAGGCACGGGAATCAAGCCTTTCTCGAGGAGTAGGTATGCATCCAGTTGATCGTTGTCGGAAGTACGAATCGTGCTTCCTTCCATCTCCCAAGGCCAGAAATAGCCTACCTTGAAGGTGAGTTTCTTGAATAAAGTGAATCCACCGTCCCCATACACTCCCAAGGTGATCGTATCGTATGCCGGGTCCGAGGGGTTGGCCAGGTAATCGAGGATCTTTTTAGCCTCTAAGGGTCTAGATCGATCGTACAGACTGTCAAAGTATCCTATCCGGAAAACTCCATGGTACTGTCGGTACTCGAGTCGCCAGTTGAAAAGGGAGATATTCCCCAATGCGCCAGCCATCAGCCCATAGTTCCTTACCTTCAGCTTGCCATCTTCCTGGTGGAAGAGAGCCTTCGTAATGAACCCTTGGGTTCCCCATACGCTAGCTGGGAAATCCCTTCGCAGATAGGGAATCAATCCCGCGGCGTCGGCAAACAAAACAAAGGTTAATAGATCCCCTTGGAGAATAGGAAGATCTAGATCTACTGCAAGAGTTACAGGCATGGGGTCCACGTTCCGGATGAGAGGGGATACGGGTGTACTCCCAATCGTGGAAGGTAAATCCCCGGAAGGATCAGAATCCAGCGCAGCAGAAAAACCCAGTGCCAGTTTCCAGGGATAGAAGGGTCTTAGGTAGATGCGACCAGCAAAGATTTCTGGTTCTGCTAAATCTGCTGTGAGGGCCTCTAAGCCTATCGGACCTGCATCTATGCCGAGGTTGACACCAACCCTTCGCACAGCAGGAAAATCGGTATCGTTGGCATAGTCTCGAACGAGGGAGCCATGACCCACCGTAACGTTATGGATATTCCCAACTTTGAAGAAGAAAGGATCCCGCTGGGAGCCATACTCGATGTATTGAATCTTCAATGCCAGATCCCGGAATAAGTCCTTCACCCCTTCTTCCGGTTCCTTGTTCCAATTCTTATCGGAGCCGAAGGACCACTCATTGTTTCCCTTGGGGCGATAGTAATCGTTCGGGTTGAACAGATCTCCCGAGTAGATGATGGGTAGGTAGAACGCTGCACGTAGTTTGCCTATCGAAAGGGTGGGCTGTAGGATCAACCGCGAATAGGTCTGCTCGTTGATGGTAACCGATCCGATTTCCATTGCCAAGCGGTCTTTCAAGAAGTCAAAGGGACCTGGTTTTGGAGAGGGGGGTGGAGATTCCTGTTTAGGTGGTGCCGGAGGAGGGGTTTCAGCTTTTGGAGGAGGTATGTCCCGGGGCACCTTGGCAGGATCGAGTTTTTCAAAAGTCACATCTTTGAATAACTCGTCTATCTGTGCAGGCGTCAACGGGATGGGCTGGAACACAGGGGCAAACACATCCGCTGCGTGTCCTGCGGTTACGGAAATTCGTTCTCCAGTTTTTCTCGCAAACTCTACCACTCCCTCTCGCACCGCCACCCCTTCCCGGACCCCTTCCATCACTTCCATACCAAAATCGGTTCCCCGCACTCCGCAAACGGCTGAGGGGGTTCGAACCTCGTAAGCAGTTCCGATTTTCTTGGCCGCTATGGTTCTGAGCTTGCCAGAAGCGAGAGAGAAAACATTGGTATCAGGACTTTTACCGCCACTGAACGATTCGATTCGAAATTCGGTGTTGCGAGAGAGCTTGAGGATACTCCCGTTGGGGGATAGACGGAGTTCTGCCGTAGAAGCAGTGGTACGGATGCGGTCTCCTTCTGAGAGTTGCATTCCCACGTACACTTCCACTACTTTGAAACCATCCGAATCCAGGATCTCGATACCGTTAGGATTGTCGAAGTATTCTAGAATAGCTACAGGTTTCCCTTGAGCCAATAAGGAAAGGTTGAAACCGATGAGAATCGCCATGAGTAATAGGGCGAATTGCCAAACCTTGATAGCACTGCTCTGGGTAGTCTTCATACGGATACCTCCATCAGTAGAGGGAAATGGTACTGGAGAGGCCCGAGGTTACGATCCACTTGTTGTCCCCCGGAGCCGAGGGGTCGTACCGCAAATGATACACTAGGGAAATCACAGCAGGACCGGTTCGATAGTTGATCCGGGCTCGGATCAGGGCATCTTCTCTCCATCTCTGAAAATCCTTCCAGTCGTCCATATTCTGTTTTTCGTACAGGGCATCGAAGGAGAATCCAGGAACAATTCCTTCCTTCAGAACGAGGATCGCTCTCCAGGTGAAATAGTTCCCTTCGATTTCTCCCAAGGGCCCTTCTGCATTGGTGGTGAAACTGAGCTTGTCCTGAAGGGCTGAAAATCCCAAAGAAGCAAACCAACCCATTCCTCCTTTCTTTTCCACTGTACCGTCGTACACTAGGTATTGTAGGGGTCGGAATAGGTCGTAGGAAGCTCCAAAGTAGGTAGGAATAAACTGGTCCTGTAGGTAACGCAATTGGGCTCCATATGTCAGGAAGCGAAGCATTCGACCCCCTGTACCTAACATTGCGCCCCATCCTTCTTTCTGGGCAACCCCATCTCCAAACAACGAAAGGTTGAATAGATCCCCTTTTACGAGCGGAAGTCTGAAATCAATCCCATAAATGAGGACAGTGGCATCCGAAGGGGGAAGCAGGGCAGTAGGGTAGTTGGAATCTTTCTTTGCAAAATAACCAGGGTCCTGATCCGTAGCGAAAGTCGCTCCGATCTGCAGATCCTTCAGAAGGGGTAACGGTGACCCTACCCATGGTCGGGTATATAGCCGTGCAGCCACAAGATCAAAGGCAGCAAGATTGGACACAAAGGTTTCTATCCCGATGTAGGGTACTGATACGATACTTCCATCTAGGTCGAAGCTAAGACCAAAGATTCGAGTTTCGGGTAGGTAAAGAGCGTTGGAGTAGTTCCCTACAATGAACCCATTCCCCAACGTGGCATCTTCAATGGTCCCCATCTTGATATAGAGGGGATCCCCCTTAATACCGTAGCGGAGGTAACTAATCTTGGGTAGATAGGTTTCCAAGAACTCCTTGAAAGTTCCTACTTCCCAATCTTCCCGTCTAACCTCAAATTCATTCCCCGAACTGCCCCCAGTAAACCGGTAATTCAGGATAAAGGAAAATCCAATGGCGAATTTTCCCCATCCGAACTCAGGGCTCAAGGCCAGGCTTTGGTATGTAATGAACTCAGGCTCGGTGCCTATTCCAGTATATTTTGGATTGGGAAAGTTCTGAACCCCTACCCCTAATCCTAAGCCAAAGGAAAATCCTGCCTCTGATCCTTCTTTGGATTCTGCATATATCCCGAAGGAACAGAGGAGAAGAACTGTTACCCATAGGATGCGATGGCCTTTCATTGAGTCCTCCTTCCAATCATATACGTAATAATATACCGCATTCGCAGAGAACTATTCTAAAGTATACCAGAAGGCAACAGTCATTAAAAGGTAAAATGGGCGGAAATCCCTCCCGAAAGCCCTATAAGGATTCGGTATCCAGGTGGAAGCCCTGAGTAATCTTCCTCGAATCCTAGCCCGAGACGGATCTCGGCTTTAATATAGCCGTATTTAGGGAAGGTGAGGGCTGTTTCGTGCCCAAGTACTAGATACTGCTTCCAGCCTTCCTTGTCTTCGTATCGGTATTCGATCTTTTCTGTGTGCAGATAGAAGGCTCCCAAGTCTTTAGCTCTACGAAGGGAGGTAGTTCCAAAATCCCTCAGGATCAGACCCTTCCAGGTATACCCTAGAGTTAAAGATCCCCAGTAAGAAAACCGATCGGTTTCCTCGAGGTAAAGAAAATGCTCCAGCGTAGCTTTCTCGTCTTTTTCACCGAAAAGGGTAACCTTCTGTTGGGAAGAAATCTTCCACTGCCAGGTAGCTTCCTCTTCTTTGTAAAGGATGGACAGAGTATGCTTATGCTGGTACTCGTCCGTGTACCACCATGCAGAAAAAGGATACGCTCCGGCCAACCCAAATAGGTTCAACGCAGAGTACAATAGGGAAAGGTCAAACTGGTTGGTGCTAGTAAGAGTATCTTTGGAACGAGAGATGATTTTCTTATAAGAACCCTCTCCTTGAGCGGGAACTACGAGGTCCTGCCAGTAAGATCCGTATGAACGAGAGAAAGACACCCCGATTTGGGAAACATACTCGGCAGAAGTAAGGCCTATGGTGTCAGTGGCAAAGGATGACCATCTGCCGGGGATGATCAGTTCGTAAAATGGATATGAACGGTAGAAATAGGCTTGGTCATAGATGGATTCTTTTACTGTAGAGAAATCCGATGGAAAGTCTCCATCCTGAGGTACGGAACGGGTGTTCGTTCCTTGTCTGAGATATGAGACGGTGAATGAATTGCCAATCTTCCTATCATGATCTCGGGATCGGAGGGGAACCTCAATCAAGAGTTTTTCCACGGTACGTTGGAGGCCATCTTTTTCACCTGTATTTACATAGGATACTTCGGGAGTGATTCGTACTCCCCAAATCTCACTTTCGAGTTGTGTTTCCCAGCGAAAAAGGCCTTCCCGCTGGATGTTCACTCCTGATGTGTAGGGAAAAACTAACCGGTAGGAATGGATCCAGGAACTTGTATAAGGTTCTCGTCCGAAGGTATACCCTTCTGCGATATGGGAAAGTTTACCCCCAAACCGAAGAGAAAAAGCCGATATGGGAGTGCTAGATAGTGTTGTATCCCAAGATTGCGTTAATGTTTGGGTTATAAAGGTCGACTCAGCGCCTAGGGAGAGGGCAAAAGGAGGGCCGATGTTTACCTCTATCCGATTCATTCGACTGAGGAAGGCGTCTTCGGTATGGTAACTCCGTTTGAACTGATCCCGTACAGTTACTAGCCCGCCTTCTGCAGGAAACTGTAGACGGTGACCTGCTTCATATTGGATTCGATCGGATAGGCGATCGAAGGCAAAGGAACCCTCTGTCCGGAAGAGTCCCAGAAGGTCTATGGATCCTTCTGTGGAAGAACTTAAAAGGCTAGGGGTTTCTTCTGGGAGCCTGCCCTGGAAAGCTTGGGTGCGAGCGGAAAGCTTTTGTGCAACACTTACGTTCCTCAATAGGGGCATGTCACCGATGGTAACTACCGTTCCAGGGATCGAGAAGGATCCTTCCAAAGATCCAGCAAAACCCCATCCTGCTTGAGGTCTAGACAGGTGAAGCTCGTCTAAGTACACTACTCCATCTTTAGCTCCCGATCCTTCCCATAGGAAACGGGTGAGTTTCCCGAAATTGGTATCCACGCGAACATTCGAGAGCTCCCTTCCCCCAAGGTATGCTTTCTTGCGAACAAGATCCACTGTAAACTTTTCCCATCGATTCTCTGCCAAAGCGGGAATCTCAACGTAGACTCCCTTTCCTTCCGGATCCGTGTACTGGAAGATGTACCTTGCTTCTGAACTAGTACCTCCTAGAGAGGCTGTGCGAATGTACAGGTTCACCTCCCGATACTGTTCAGGTGGTATTTCCCGGGTAGGGCTATATAGTACCCATTTATCGCCACTGCCAAGGTTTTTCCACTTTACCTCAAGTACCTTCTGGTCCGTACCCCCGGAATGGAAAGTTTTAATCCGGTCAGGATCAACCTTTTCTAATTCGATGGAAGGGGGAATATCAGCCAGGGATTCGTAGATCTCCCGAACTTCCATTTCCCCTCTGCCCACCACCTGATGAGGAAGAGTCGTGCCTTCAAATACGATCGGTCCGATCAGGATTTTCCCTTCTACGGTTCCGGTACCTTCCTTGCGGATGATGAATCGGACGGAACGAACCGATTTCAACCGGCTCCGTTCCGTGTAGGGGATACGGATCAGGGCGGTTTTCCAGTCTCCCCTCGAGGATGCATCTATCAGCAAGCTACCTTCTGAAGAACCAGGGCTTGGAAAAATTAGGTATGGATTCTCTATTTCTAGTATCCCGTTTCGGTTAGCGTCCTCTGAATCCCGCTGATCGTTTCCCAATCCTTCCTGTCCTGCTCCCACATACAGAGTCAACGTTCCCTGATTGAAGGGAAACCCTCGAGAACTAGCACCCACTTCTTCATCCAGTATCCCGTCTCCATCTAAATCTTCACCTATTGCTCCCACCTGGAAATTAAGAGAAGCTTGGGATCCTGTATGGGCGACTACCTTGTATGCGAATCGGATAGCTGTTACCTCAGAAAGATCTAGGGAAGAGCTGAAACCGGTGCTTAAATTCATCTGAGCCCCCACCCACTCCTCAGAACTGTTGATTTGGTAATCCAGTACCAGCACCCGATTGAATCCCTCCGAAGAGGCAGATGCAGTGTAAGGGCCGGATAAGGATCCGTTTTCATAGGGGAAGATGGCCCCCGCAGGAGGATTCCATGTGTAGGGATTCAGTACAGTCCCTCCTAAAAGATCTACTGTCTCGTAATTCTTAAAGAAAAGTTTACCCCTGTTGTCTCGATTCAGATTTCCACCATAAAAGGCAGGGTCTGGAATGGAAGAGGGAAAGGCGTTATTCTTCGAGATTTCCAGAGTTAAATCGTATCCCTCCATCCCCAGTAGACGTAGGAGCCCGGAAGTGTCCGGATTGTAGTACACGATAGCTCCATCGGTGGTGAACTTCAGATTTTCCTTTTTATAAGAGACTTGCGTAGAGAGGCCCACGATCCCCGTATGATCGGTAGGTTCCGTACTGTAACTCCCTTTCAACACATTCCATCGTACCCCTAAGGCAAACTTGCTTTCCCATGCATCACTCCATCGTACGGAACTTCCCATCCCAAACAGAATGTCTCCCCCCGCTCCCTGTCCCGATGCCGTGCGATAGTAGATTTCGATCCGGTCTGAGGAGGATGGTTCGTAGGGAAGGCTCACGGTGCCTTTCTCGTAATCTACACCGAACAATTTTTCCTCTCTTCCATTTCGAAACACCCGGACAGAACCAGGAATTACATCGGTAGATACACTATAGGATTGAATGGGGGTATACGTTTGAATTAGGATTTCAAAGTCTACTGTGCTCCCAAGCTTTCGGGAATCGGGGCCATATAGGAGGGGAGCTTCCTCGGCGAAGGGGAAGCGGGCTTGAAAGGAGCGGCGACTTCCCTCGGAGAGGGCCATGCGGATAATGGATTCACTAGGTGAGTATGTAGGTTGGATTGGATAATGGAGGGGAAGGGTGGTGTCGGATCCTCGTTTTACTACCCGAATTCGGAGATTCGATCCAGTAGAAAGTGAGGTGCTTTGGGTCGCGTACGCTCCATAATCCTGAAAAGGAGAAAAGGTCCCGGGATCATATAGAAGGAGGGAGGGTTTTCCCCCGATAGTCACTTTGAACCGATCGATAGGAGCATCTAAATAAGGGCTTCTTGACCAGGAAAAATCTTCTCCTTCTCCAAGGGGATCTATTTGCCAGGGTGCATTGGCATCCGGCTTTACGAAGGGGGGAAGGGCTTTCTTACCTAAAGAGGAGGAACCAACGGGTAGGCCTCCCTTCTCATAGTACACTACGACCCTCCCTACCGACGATTTCTGCAAACTCACCAATCCTTCAGAGCGGGATAGGGAAACATCGAACTCGGTCGCCCGACGATACCTGCGACCATCGCTACCCAGAAATGATCCTTTATAGTCTTCGAGGTATACTTCGACTGATTCGACTTCAGTGTCGGGTAGGAGGAAAAACCTTCCTTGGACATAGGCAGAAGGATCGATCCGGAGTTCTTCCACCGAATTTTTCCCAATATAGGTTTTTTTTACTGGTTGAGAGGGGTCGTATCGGAGGAGAAATTCATGCTGGGTGTGTTCTGTCTGTAGCCGAGCAGCAATTCCGGGCGAACTTCTACTGCCTCCAGGAAAATCCATGTAGGGATATGGAGAGATCTCGATCCCTTTGTTTCCCGCTCGAATGGATTGAAGCACTTCTCCTTCCTTGCCCTGGTATCCGACAACATAACTATTCAACTGTCGTTTTTCCTGTAAGGTAGTTTCGAAGAAGTATCGATCCATCAACCAAAGAGCTAAGGTGAGGTTCGGCTTTTGCTCGTAAATCAGGCCATCGGTGAATCCAGGGAATACCGAAGGGTACTGGATTCCTTTTCCAGGAACCACCGCTAACCCAATGGATCCACTTAAAGACGCATCCCAAAACCCGTCCAATCGTAAGTCCACATCCGCATCTCCTAGTTTCGTCTGAAACACTGTTTCCGGAGCTTCTTTCTCGGGATTTTTAGGGAGTGTCTGGGCAGATAGGAGGTGGGTAAGGAAACAGACAAGTACAACCTGGAGAATCACTCGTTCCACGCTCTATATAGTATGCCCTAGTTCCCCCTTGTGCAAATTAAAAATAATGAGAATACTTTGTCTATGACACCGGAAGTCGACAAAGCGAAGCTGTTTCTAGAGAGACTTCTGTCCAATCCGATGTTGCAAGGATACACCCCCCTTCAACGGGAAGAACAGATCCTACAACTGTTTTCCACTCATGCTTCTCAACTGGCTCCTCTATTGACTTCGGCCGAGTTTTTTCCGGGGAAGAGCTGGACTACCCTTCTTCCTATTCTGATCCAGGCTCTTTTCGAACTTACCGATCGTGATCTGTGGGTCACTTTTGAACCTTTTCTTCAGTCCGATCTATCCCTTTCTTTTCTCTCTTTCCTCACAAAGCAAGCGGTTCCTGAAGCTCAAATAAGGGCTCAGCTCATTGCGCTTCTAAAGGATATTCTCCAATCCCCAGAAGGTAGAAGGGTGTCTACCGGGCCATTGACTGCCATCCAACAGGGCGGATGCTTCCGATACATTGACGAGATCTTTGAGCGTAAATCTTACATTCACTTTGAAATCACCAAGGTGCAGCGGTTACGGATGAGTAAAGAAGAAATAAAAGGAATCTTGGCTTTAACTCTTTTATTGAAAAGTGCGTATGTTCTTTATAGTTCAGAGGGGATGCACACATACACGGATCGAATTGCTGGAGTGATCCAAGGCCCGTTTGCTGAAAAAGTGATTCGAGCCTTGCAGAAACGGATTTCCCTTTTACCTATTGCCATGATAGAGAGCGCCATCCATTCCAACATGTCCTTTGGAGAAAACCGCTTCATTGAAGCTACGGCTCGCCTAGCCAGTATTTTCGCTTCCCGGTATCGGACTTTTCGAGCTGGATTGAAGGTAGACCGTGGCGCGGATTCTCCAGATAAGAGTTGGTTCAGTGTGGCGCGGAAGAACCATAAGTTCTATGGTTTCGATTTAAAGATGCTGGACGAACTGTATATGATTGCTGCAGAGATGGGGTGGTAGGGTATGAAAAGATCCTTCTGGGAAAACCTAGTTGTAGGAGCCATCATCCTTGTTCTCTTCCAGACAGTGGTTGACGATGTGGCATCTTTAGCTGAATGGCCTTGGAGTATACGAAGGATACTCCTGTACCTTGGATTTCTCTTCGACCTATTCTTCACCATAGAGTTCCTGGTTCGTTTGTACCTGGCCTATGTGAATGGGGAGGCGAAGGAGTACTTTTTCCGTGGGTATGGATGGATAGATTTGATCGCATCCATACCGCTTCTCCTGTTCAGTTCCGGTCCTGTGATTTACGGGCTTTTGGCAGGGGGAGTCCCCGTGTTTGGGCTGGGCAGATCCCTCAATCTGTTGAAAACTGTCAAGATTGTCCGGGTTACCCGAATCCTCAGGGTGCTTCGCTTACTGAAGGTGGTTAGACAACTGAAACAAACCAATTCGGTGATGGCCCAGCGGCATGTGGGAAAGATAGCGACCTCTGTCTTAACAACGTGTATCCTAGTGTTTTCAGTGGGATCCTTCTTGCTCCAAAGCATATCTGGAACATCCTTTGAACAGATGTATTGGGATTCGGTAGATTCTACTTCGGATGCTCTAAGTAAAACCTCCCCTACCGACCTAATATCTACGGTTCAGACGGTTGCTCGAGTTCTTCCCTCTCTCCTCAAGGTAAAGGTAGAGGGGAAGGACATCTTCCTTCGGTACGATTCTTATTATCTAGCTACACGATTTGGCCCTTACGACTATTTTTACGATCAACGAGGTTCTATAGAACTGTATTTCGACTATCGACCTTTAACCCGACTTCAGGCAGAGCAGAGTCTGCTTGTCTTCCTGATCGTGGTAAGCGTACTCTTGGTTCTCCTTCTCTATTATGCCCCTCATTTTGCCATTACGGTGACTGACCCCCTGTATGTGATGCTGAAAGGATTCAAAGAACCTTCGTACAATCTGGAAGTAAAGATACCTCCACACCTAAAGGAAGATGAAGTATTCCGGTTGGCAGAACAGTATAATGAAGAGTACCTTCCACTCAAACAGAGGAACTTGAGCATGGGTGAAGGAGAAACCTCCGACCTAAAGTGGGAGGCGGTTTCCGAACTGTTCAAGAAAGGGTAACTGTATGGTGATCTCCATGATTCAAATGATCATTGAGTTGCCGGACATTGGATCCATCAAGGAAAAGAGACGAATTGTAAATTCCCTCCGGGAAAAATTGCGAGTCCGATTCAAGATTTCCGTTGCAGAGGTAGACCTCCAGGATTCCCTTCGTTTTTCCCAGATCGGGGGAGCGGTAGTGTCCAACTCTAAACAGTATGGTGAACAAGTGATGATGAAAGTCCTCAATTTTGTGGAGAACGAGGTCCCTGGCCGGATTCAGGATGTTCAGATTCGTTCGGAAATCTACTGAGTCTGGTTATTTAGGGATAAGGAATAGTTCCGGAAGTTTATGGTCAGGATTCTTCCATGGAATAGCTTCCATTTCCTCTTCTGCTACTAACTCGATTTTAAAGTAGTGATGAAAGGGTTCGAATCGATCATCCTGAACTCGGATTTCTAATTCGAAGGTACGCTGTTCTCCAGGTTTTGTCGCAGGTATGGGACTGGGAAGAAATAGGAATGTTCCTTCTAGTTTTGCATCGAGATAAAAGGGGTTCTGCCATCGGTTATCGATCATGGGGAGAAGGTCGTCTTCCCAGCGTAACTCTATGGAGACTCCTTGAATGGGTTCAAAGTTTGTGCAGTTCAGGAGTTTTCCCTTGATGGTAGGGAGAATGAACACTGGACCTTCGATCAATCTGGATTTTAAGGGAGTATCATAGTATGGCCTTCTTACGGTCTCGATCCGTTTGAGACCCTCGTGGATGAGAGTGACGATATCCACCCGAAGCTGAGGGTTTTCTTTTAGGGTCCGTTCCGTGTGGGCCATCCCTCGACCCGAGGTAACATAGTATTGAGGTATTCGGTTCAATACAAAACAGACCAAATCCATTCTGCATTGAGGGCTCATTAGATACTCCTTCTCCTTCTGTTTTGATTCCTCCTGCAGAACCTCATCCACCATCCGGAAAACGATGTCTTCCATTAAGTTATGTATCTCCATGAGAGTCTCCCTTGCGATATTCGCTCTTGATTTCTGTCAATTCCCGAATCTCCATTACAGCTGCTTTGAAATCCTTTAAAGTCTCTTTCAGAGAGTAGTAATTCAAGCCTGCATAGTAGATTTTGGAGAAAATCGAAAGGGATGTTTCGTGTTTGGTGAATTGTATATTCATGTAGCACCCGTACTCGTAACAGGTGCGAAAGATATCCCCTATCCTGGAGCGAAGGTATTCCTGCAAGGTATTGGAGAAAATAATGGTATATACGATTTCTAGGAATTTAGAATCCTCATCGATGAAGAAACTCCCCTGGTACCCTTCTTCGTTTTGAAAGGATGCAGTATAGGCTCCATCGCTCTCCTCAGGGTCGATAAGCTCATAACCCAATTCTTTGAAAAGAATCTGAGTGCGCTGGATTCGTTCTTTCATTAGCTTGGAGTATTTCATACGTTAAACATATTCCAGAATCCTAATCTGATCAAGTTCGTAGGAACTCCTTCAGCAGAGTAGACACCTGAGGAATGGCTTCCAGTACTTCGGGAATCACTGCTACCCGAAGAACCCGGAGGGTTTTCACGAATCCTTCTACCACAGGAGGTGAGAATACGGACCCTGCATCTGCGTATTCGACCAGGTTCCCCTCCGGAAGCAGGATAGGGATGTCTATTTCGAAGGAGATCTGTTCGGGAATGTCGATCACTACATCCTCTGGCTCGATGGGTTTGCCCATCTTTTTAGATAGAATGCGAGCGATTTCCTCCTCTTTTGAGCTTCGATACTCCAAATCTAGAAGTTTTTTCATCTGTGGAAAGGATGGATCAAAGGGGGCTTCCCAAACGGATTTCAATAACCTTCGGGAGGCAACCCTTCGAATGAGCGAAAAGGGGCGATAGGATTGCTCTACTGTGGTATGGAAGAACTCTTCGTCGTCCAGTCCATAGAGATCATCAGGACTAAGCATCCCATCCCGAAGTCCAAGGAACACGGCTTTTTTGATCATAGCAGTAGCGATCCGAACCGTACGGTGCCAATAGACTGCTCGATACATGAGGTATTTGGAGAACAGTACGTTTTCCGCTGCGGGCAAGCCGGTTAGGTCTAACGAAATACCCCGTTGGGGATGTGGGTGGATCCTCCCAATCACGAAGTCAGTGTCCTGAATACCGTAGGGGACACCACAGAAGTACGCATCTCTATTCAGATAGTCCAACTTGTCTGGATCCAGTACTCCCGATAACAGATTTCGGAAGAAAGGTATTTCAGCAGACCCCTCATCATCCAAATGATGATCCACAATCGCTGCAACCATCCAGGGTTCAGTTCCTATCTGATGTTTTAATAGATGTTCCAATGGGGGAGTATAGATCAAGTCGGCCGTAAGGGATTCGTGTTCTCGTAGAGGTAATTCCTTTAGAGAATGGGTAAAGGGGAAGTGCCCGATATCATGGAGCAAGGCTGCACAGAGGAAGGCTTTCACACCCTCGAGACTCAATGGAGGAGCATGTTCAGAAGCAAGCAACCCCCGAAGGATCCGTTTGGAAAGATGGAATACCCCAAGGCTGTGAACGAATCGGGTGTGAGTGGCTCCAGGATACACTAGGTGAGTGATCCCCAGCTGCTTGATCCGATAGAGCTTCTGGAAAGGTTCGGAAGCCACAATGGTCATCATCTGGGGAGAGAGGTAGATGTGTTTCCAAAGAGGATCGCGAATGGGCTCGGTGTAGTCCTGATCGAGGTGCTGGATAATTTGATTCCCCTGCATATTCCTGAAGTGTACCTTGAGCTTATTCCCTCTGCAAGAGGCTTTGATTTTTCATGGGAACATGAGTACCATACAGAGGATGAGGATTCATAGAAGGATGTTGGGGGTTCTTGGATGCATCCTCTTTGTTTGGGCAGGGTGCTCAGGGAAGAGTTCCCAGAGTAGCCATCCTTCCCCCCCACCTGTCCCTGCATCTACACCCGAAGCCACAAAGGAACCGAGGGTTCCTATGGTTGGCAAGAAAGATACTGTTAAAAAACCTTCTCCTCCCTCATTGACCGAAGAAAAACCCATTTCTCTGGACCCCCTTTTCGGGGTACCAACTCAGAGGATCTATCCCAGGGATTTTGAGTTAGGGGAACTAAAACCTATGGATCCTGTTGTGCAGGATGTGCTGGTGATAGCAGAAGAGTTTTTTACCCGAATACAACAGGGCAGATCCTTGATAGAACTACTTCATCCTGAATATCGGTGGTTTCTAGAAGAGGAGTTGAAACCATGGCAGGGAAAATCGATTCCTTTGCAAGATATTAGGGTTGGAAAGGTGAGTGAATCTTCTTCGGGTGTGATGGAGATTCCATTCCGAGTTCTCCACGAAGGAAATAGGTTTACAGGATCTATGCTATTGGAGAAGAAAGAAACTCAATGGTATGTGGCTGATTTTTCACTAGATTGGAGTGTAATTGACTCGAAAGAAAAAGAACGTTTCGATCCCTTCAAAGAATGATTTTTTTTTGGATCTTTGCTATTATTTAAGACGATGAGCACAGCAGTATCCCGCATCGAGAAAGAGTTCATACTCAAATCTCTGTCAGAAAAAGCAGCACCGATGGAAATGCGGTATAGGAACCATTGGATTTCTTGCGTCTTAAAAGAAGTGAATCCATCGGATATCGTTCTGAAATACGTGGATATTCCCAAAGAACCTTTGAGAATTGGGGAGAAGGTAGATCTGTTCTTTAAATTCCGAGGAGCTCGAATGACCTTTCGTTCCCATCTCATCGCTTTCGATCAGGAGGAAGTGAGGGTAGCCTTTCCAAAGGGGATCTATCGAGATCTATCCCGAGGGTACGAGAGGGTTACCCCACCGGGGGATGTGGGTATTTCCTTTCTCATTCAGGGTGAGAAGGTAGAACTGAATTTCCCCAAATCGGAAAGCTACGACGTGCCGGAAGAACCCGCAGCTACTGCGAACTTCGATGCCTCGAAGATCACGAATCTGCTCCAAGCTTTCAGGGAAAAGGCAAGGGAACTATCCTCAGAACATAAGATCGTAATGTTCCGGGAACGGAAACCAGAAACCTTCGAAGAACAACTCGTTGCTCATACGGGCAAAATCTTCCTCTATCCCCAGAGTATCAATCCCAATATTCCAGAGAAGGATCTAGTCCTCTCTGCCAAGATCCTGACCCAGGAAGAGGTGATCCTTTCGGAAACAAACCGAGGGAAAGAACTGTTCGATGTACTCCAAACTATTGCTACGTTAAATAAAGAAAAAGAACGAAAAGGGATCCTGCAGGAACTGTATTGTCCCATCCTCTTTCATCAGTACGTAGTTGGGTACCTCTACCTGGTGATGTTCAAAGAAGGGGGAGGACGGTATACCCAAAAAGTGGTGGAGTTCGTAAGCCAGTTCGCGCGGTTGTTAGCGTATAGTCTCATGGTGAACGGGTATTTCAAGGGAGAACCGGTCAAAGAGAAAGTCGATACTGCCGAGATCGTCGATATAAGTGCTTCTGGGATCCTGTTTGCCCTTCCACGGGAACCGTACGAGTCCCTATTCCAGCTATTCATGGATCTGGAGTTTTCTCTATCTATTGGGGGACGAAACCTCAAGATCGGAGGTCGAGTGATGCGGAAGTTCACCGACCAGACTCATTTATACATTGGGATCATGTTCCTCGATATCCAAGAGGCTGATCGGCTCTTCCTTATGGAGTACTTGTACGGAACGACGGAAGTTCCCGATTTCTATCCTTCATCGGAGGAATGGGATCTGTAGAGGGAAAGCAGGATGTCGTAAGCTCCCTTCTTTCCTTCTTCGAAATGGGATAGCTTCGCTCCGATACTGGTGAATACAGGATCCGTGCGAATCCACCGAATCTCGATCTCTGCTGTGAATGGCTCGAATCCTGCATCCCCTTCTGGAAGGATCTTCACAGTGCAAATATCCTGGGGATTCACACAGGGTTCGAAAGGAACCGGAACATCGATCCGCATACCCTGCTCGCTAATATCCCGGATATAGGCAGGTACATCGTTGGCTAGGAATATCAACTTCCCATAGCAGGGTTCTCTCTTTTCCCTTCGTTTATTGTTGCTCATAGGTTCCTGCCTCACGCTCTGAGATAGTACCCGTATCACAAGGTCTGAAATCTGCAAGGACGTGTGTTCCCACAATGGAAGGATCCCCCCAAGGGCGTGGTCGTCCTTCCAGATCTACGAATTGAAGGGTAAAACGATGAAAAACCTTTTTCGCTATGATCAAACCCATACCAAACCGTTTGTTTTCATGGATCCTACGATACTGCAGGAATGGATCGGTGTTTAAGTTTTCTGGGATGTTCGTATCAAATAGATTGTAGGGTAGTTTATGGGGGTCGAAGCCACCCCCTTTGTCCTTTACCTCGATTCGAAGGTTCGAACTGCCTGCTTGAAGTCTGACTAAAATGGGATCCTTTATGCCCTTTTCCCGATGGGCGCGCAAGGAATTATTGATGAGTTCTAGGAGGGCATAGGAGATATGGTCTTTCTTTGTAAAGGATGGGTAAAACGAAATGGCATTCAGAACCGGTACGATTTGATGGATTCTGCAATGGGGAAGAATATGGAAGCGAAGCTCGCGCAAGCGTTTTTTCCTAAACAGGATGGAGCAGCTCTGAGTCGCCATCGAACCCTATTATACAGTAGTTGATGGAGTTTTGCGAGGAGGAATTCTTGCATTCTTGGAGGGATTACTAGATCCATCAACGTTGTGTAGATCAACGAAGGTCTCCGGATCTAGTGCATACTAGTTCATGTTGAAGGTTTCAATTCTTTCAAAGCGAATTCTGGAGGAAGGGGAGTGGGCTTCCCTTCCCTATTCACACAGAACCAACTTACTTCAGCTGTGGCAAGGAGGGATTTCTCCCTAAAAACCTCTTGCCGGAATACACCGAAAGCTCCTCGAAAGCGTACGGGCTCGGTAACGATGGTGAGATGATCTCCATATAGGGCGGGCAATTTGTAGGTGATGCAAACTCGCGCAACTACCAGTCCGAGGCCCGCCTTTCGAAAGGCCGCATAATCGAACCCGAGAGCGTTTAAAAACTCCATTCGCGCATATTCCAGGTACTGAAGGTATACTGCATTGTTCACATGGCCGTAGCTATCGCATTCGTAACTCCGTACTGTTAATGTACATGTATGTTTCATTTGTGCAACCTCAAACTCTTGACAGAGATTTAGCCCTGTTGGTATAGTTCCTATGCTTTTCTACGGTGGCGTAGCTCAGTCGGTAGAGCAAGCGGCTCATATCCGCTTGGTCAGGGGTTCAAGTCCCTTCGCCACTAAAACGAACCATTATAGGTTGGGCGGATTCCCCAAAGTTTCACCTCGGATTCGACAGGGAACTCCTTTTTGTTGAAACTGATCCTTCACCTCCTGCAGGAAAGAATAGGGATAGGGGGTTACCCTGCGCCCATAGTCGGGATCGAGGACATGATGCACTCGTACTCCTGTAAGAACTACTTGCATGGCTCCCTTTAAATGGGTTGCCCATTCTCTAGCATCGGAAAGGTCAAAGATTTCCGGCGCTACGGTAATGCGAAACTCGTGAGGTAGCCCTAAACGAATGAGAAGGCGGGCCGATTCCCGTACTATCGTGCCTGTTTCTTTCCTCCCTCCCACCAGAGAATATTTCTCGGGAGCGGTTTTTATATCCATGGCAATGTAATCCGGGCGAAGCGTTTCGAAGACCTCCGGCTTGGTTCCGTTGGTATCTACCTTTACCCTATACCCTATCGCTTGGATATCCTTGATTAAATCTTGCAATCCGGGAACTAGGAGGGGTTCTCCACCAGAAATACAGACCCCCTGTAGGATGGATCTCCTCTTCTCGAGGAACCTAAGGATTGCTTCCCAACTCTCCATCCCTTCTGGTTCCGGGCCTTCCACCAGTTCTGGATTGTGGCAGTAGGGACATCGTAGATTGCATCCCCGTGCAAAGAGCACAGCGGATACGAATCCCGGATAATCGATGAGACTCGTCTTTTCTAATGCGAATCGGACCATTGGATCGATAGTCGAGGTCGGAGATCCTCTAGTTGATCCACCGTATGGGCCTCAATAATGGGCCGACCATTCCTGTCGAAGAAGAGTACTGTAGGAGTCGAAAGGATCTGATACGTTTTTGCTTCCGACAGTCCCTCCTCCGTATCCACGTCCACTTGTTTCCCAGAAATGGGAAGTTGAGAAACATACTCTTTCACGGGCGGACAGTTAGGACATGTCTTCCGATAGAAGTACCGGTATTCGGCAACTTCTCGAGGAGCTTGCATTTCTGGATTTTTCTCCTTCGGAGGATCAAACGTTACTCGCAATCTGTATTCTTCTTTTTTCCCTTTGTTCCAGTTTCTTAGGGAACGGTAGTAGCCCACAATACGGGTGTACACTTCGCATTCCGTTCCTTGTACCGATTCCATTTGAGCTCGCAGTAGGGCGAGTTCTGCTTCTATTTCCTGTAGGGTTCTCATGCTTGTACTCCTCCACGTTTATTTAGCGTTGATCAAAATCAATTCCCGTTCTTTCTCTAAGTCCCTGATCTTCCGTTGCAGGGCTTCCTTTAATTCCGTTTCGCACTTGGGGCAGGTCATGTGTTCTCCTGAAAGGTACCCATGAACAGGGCAGATAGAGAAGGTTGGGGTGATGGTGAAATACGGGATACGGTAGTTTTCCGCTATCGCCCGTACCAGATTCCTGCATGCTCGCCAATCCTCGATAGCTTCCCCAATGAAGGCGTGGAATACAGTTCCTCCCGTATATTTTGTCTGGATTTCTTCCTGATGATCCAGAGCATCGAAGATGTCCATACGGTAGGTTACCGGAATTTGGGTAGAGTTGGTGTAGTAGGGTTCCCGTTCACCTGCGGTGATGATGTCGGCAAATTTCTCTTTATCATGTTTTGCCAGTCGGTACGAAGTGCTTTCGGCAGGAGTAGCCTCCAGGTTGAAAAGGTCTCCTGTATCGGTTTGATAGAGTACTAATCGCTCCCTCATATGATCCAGAATCTCAAGGGTGAACTGTTTTCCTTCAGGCGAAACGATGTCTTTACCTAGGAAGTTCAGCAAGCACTCGTTCATCCCGCAAATCCCAATAGTAGAGAAATGGTTGTTGAGGGTTTTCAAGTACCTCCTTGTGTAGGGGAAGAGCCCTGCTTCCAGGAGCCGACTGATCACTTTTCGTTTGATCGTGAGGGATTCGGCAGCTAAATCCATCAGATGATCCAACCTCTGGAAAAAGTCCCTTCGAGAGTCCGCTAAATACCCGATTCGGGGTAAATTGATGGTTACCACACCGATGGATCCGGTGAGCTCATCTGACCCAAAGAGCCCTCCTCCCCGTTTCCGCAACTCTCGTTTATCCAGTTGCAACCGACAGCACATGGACCGGACGTCACCGGGCCGAAGGTCTGAATTGATGAAATTCTGGAAATAGGGAGTTCCATACTTGGCAGTCATTTCGAAAAGTAAACGAGCATTCTCGCTTTCCCAATCAAAGGTGCGGGTGATGTTGTAGGTTGGGATGGGGTATTGGAATCCCCGTCCATTGGCATCTCCTTGGAGCATCAGTTTGATAAAAGCCCGGTTGATCATGTCCATCTCTTTTTGGCAATCACCATAGGTAAACGTAGCAGGTTTTCCCCCTACGATGGCGGGCTTATCCTGTAGATCTTCTGGTACTGTCCAGTCCAGTGTGATGTTGGTGAAGGGAGCTTGGCTTCCCCATCGGGATGGGGTATTTACCCCAAAAACGAAGCTTTGGATGCATTGGGTCACTTCCTCCTCATCCAATCCATCCGCCCTCACGAACGGGGCGAGGTAGGTGTCGAAGCTGGAGAACGCCTGTGCCCCTGCCCATTCGTTCTGCATGATGCCCAGGAAGTTCACGATCTGCTGAATCAACGTGGAAAGGTGACGCGCCGGTCTTGAGGTGATTTTGTCAGGCACTCCTCCCAGTCCTTCCTCTATGAGCTGACGCAACGACCAGCCGGCACAGTACCCAGAGAACATGGAGAGATCGTGGATGTGAAAATCTGCGTTTCGATGAGCTTCCGCAATGGGTTCGGGATAGATGTTCTTCAGCCAATAATTCGCTGTGATGGTACCTGAGTTGTGGAGAATGAGACCTCCCAGTGAAAAATTAACATTCGCATTCTCATTCACCCTCCAGTCCGTCTGGTTCAGGTATCCATCCATCGTACTGTTGATGTCCAGCATCAATTTCTGCGTATCCCGCATCACCTCATGCCGTGCCCGATACAGGATGTACGCTTTGGCGATATCTACCTGTTTTGCTTCGATCAGGACGGTCTCCACTAGATCCTGTATTTCTTCTATGGCGGGGGCAGAGTTTGGATGTCTGCCCTTCATGAAATCCACCAGTTTCTTCTCTACTTGCCGGGTTAATCCTTCCGCTAGGTCCGTATCTTCCTGGTTCCGCACTGCTCGAATGGCCTTGTGGATAGCGTTGAAAATCTTCTCCCGGTTGTACTTTTCCAGAGTCCCGTTTCGTTTTACCACGAATCGGACACCTACAGATGGGGCCTCCTCTCGAATACCGCTGGATTTCAGCCACTGGATACTCATGTTTCCTCCTCTTTGGTAAAACTTGTTCCAAGAGATTCAATCTCTCGGATGAACTCATCCACATCGGAGAATTTTCGGTACACCGAAGCGAATCGAACGTACGCCACCTTGTCTAGATCATGCAGTTTGTTGAGGACCATTTCGCCCAATTGACGGGAAGAAACTTCATGAGTCGTCTTCCCTAACATGGCTGCCTCGTCTTCGATCTGGTTAATCAACTCTTCGATCGTATTCTGGGAAATATTTCGTTTCTCGCATGCCCGTTGGATCCCTCGTTCTAGCTTGGAGCGATCAAAGGGTTCCCGACGACCATCGGATTTAACCACCATCAACTGTTTTTCTTCGATCCGTTCATACGAGGTGAACCGGTACCCGCAGGATAGACATTCCCTTCTCCTTCGAATGCTTTCTCCTCCCGCTAAGGTACGGGACTCCAGTACTTTATCCTCTAAGCTTCCACAATGCGGGCAGCGCATTTCTTACCCTATATATAGTGGTTTTTAATGTTCAAATTCAAGTATATCACGCTATGGGTTGGGTTGCAAGGGGAAACAATTACCTCTTGACGGTGCTAAGTGAGCCCTTTAGAATCAAATCCTATTGCTTTATTTTCAGGAGGGTTACAATGAAACGATTTGTTGGGGTTTTTCTACTGATTGGTCTATGGGTGTTCCCAGTATTGGCCATCGATGTCAAAGTTGCTCATGTGGTCAATGAACAGGATGCCTTCCATATCGCAGCGGTTAAGTTCAAAGAACTTACTGAAAAATACACCAATGGGGAAGTGAAGATCACGATTTTCCCCAACGCGGTGTTGGGGGATGAGAGAACTCTTCTGGAGCGAATGAAGATGGGGATTGTGGATGCGGGAGTCATAACCTCGGGTCCTTTTGTGAACTTCGTGCCCCAGTTTGGTGTGGTAGATATGCCCTTTTTGTTCCGAGATCCGGACCATGCGTACAAAGTGCTGGACGGCAAAATCGGCGATAAATTGTTTGCCGATTTGGAATCTCAAGGATGGAAAGGCCTTGCATGGGCCGAACGGGGATTCCGGAATCTTACCAATAATAAGCGCCCAGTAAACAAACCAGAGGATGTGGTAGGGCTGAAGATTCGCCTCATGCAGAACCCCATCTATGTAGATTCCTTCAAAGCCCTAGGGGCTAACGCGGTGCCCATGGCCTGGACAGAAGCGTTGACCGCTCTCCAGCAAAAAACAATTGATGGGCAGGAGAATCCCCTCAACGTGATTGTTGCCTTCAAACTGTATGAAAGCCAGAAATACCTAGCCCTCACCCGGCATGCGTATGCACCCGCGCCCATCATCATGAGTCTCGTTACCTGGAAAAAACTCACTCCTGCCCAGCAGCAGGCTGTAGTCAAGGCGGCTAAAGAGGCTGCCCAGTTCGAACGAGATTACGACAACCGAAACGAAGCTACCTGGTTGAAGGAACTGGAAAGCAAGGGTATGGTGATCACCCGACCCGATCTCGTCGCTTTCCTCAAAGCTGTACAACCTGTGTATGACTCCTATGCGAACAAATTTGGGAAAGATTTACTGGACTCTATCCTGAACACGAAGTAGGCATGAACCATGACATCGCTCAACAACAAACAGGACGGTGTAGCTCTGCTGCATCGACTGAGCGATAGAATAAATGCGATTACGGAAGGGACACTTTTCGTGTCCCTTCTAGTCCTTGTGGGCGTTACTTTCTTGCAGGTGGTGTTTCGATTCTTTTTCACTGCCCTCACCTGGTCGGAGGAACTCTCTAGCTTTCTTCTAGTATGGGTCAGTCTATTAGGGATGGCAGTAGGATTTAAACGAGGAAGTCACATTGCTGTTACCTTTCTTTTGGAGAAACTGACTCTATCCGCTCGAAAATGGGTACAATTGTGTATTGCTTTGTTCGGTCTCACCTTTTTTGGAATCGTTGTGTACTTTGGTTGGGTTATGATGAACACGGAAGCCACCCAGGTTACCCCTGCGATGGGGCTGTCCATGCGATGGATCTACCTGATGTATCCTGTAACCGGGGCGGTGACTCTCCTCCATATCTGTGATTCCATCGTAACTCTATTCGGAAGGGGGAACTGATGGGGTACTTACTCTTTGGTGCTTTCTTTGTGCTCATGCTGATCGGTGTTCCGATTGGATTGGCGATTGGGTTATCCGCTCTCATCGTATTCATCAGCATGGGAATCCCTCTACAAATGGTTCCGCAAACCTTGCTGGAGGGAAACAATTCTTTCGCTCTGGTAGCAGTACCCTTTTTTGTGTTAGCCGGAGATATCCTCGCTAAGGGAGGAATTTCAGAGCGGATTGTTTCCTTTGCGGAGGCAGCCTTGGGTCGGATCCGCGGAGGACTTTCCGTTGTATCGGTACTCGCTTCCATGTTTATTGCCGCCATTTCTGGATCCGGTGCAGCTACGACAGCAGCAGTAGGGGCTTCCCTGCTTCCGGACATGAAGGCCAAAGGGTATGATGTGGCAGATTCTGCAGCCCTTATTGCATCTGCAGGCACGATAGGAGTCGTGATACCTCCTAGTGTCCCGATGGTCCTGTATGCAGTGATCGCTGGTGAGTCGGTAGCAAAACTCTTCGTGGGAGGTTTTATTCCTGGAACCATGATGGGTTTGGGGCTCATCGCTTGGGCCTTGTATAAAGCTAGAGTTCGGGACTATCCTAAAGGCTCGTCTTTCCCAGTGCGGGAGGTTTGGAGGAAGTTCCTCGAGTCTTTCTGGGGTCTCCTGACTCCTGTGATCATTCTGGGAGGTATATTTTCAGGTATTTTCACTCCCTCAGAAGCTGCAGCTGTGGCAGTGGTGTACTCAGTGTTTGTAGCAGTGTTCATCTACAGGGGACTGGACTTCAAGAAGTTTTATCGTCTGGTGATTGGTTCGGGGGTTACGTCCGCATTGATCATGTTCATCATCGCTACGGCAAAGCTATTTGGCTGGGGTCTGGCGTTCTATCAGATTCCGCAAGCTGTAGCTTCCGCTTTACTAGGGATCACGGGGAATGTCCCGGTGCTAGTATACCTAGTGATAGGAGTTATTATTCTTCTGGCGGGGATGTTCATGGAGACCGCCTCGGCGCTCATCATCCTAACTCCCATCTTCATTCCAGCGGTAACAGGGGTAGGTGGGAATCTTCTTCATTTCGGTGTGGTTCTCACGATCGGCCTTGCTATTGGAATGGCTACCCCTCCTGTAGCCATCGATATCTATGTAGCATCGGCTATCACGGGACTTCCAATGGGAAAGATCGCAAGACCGATTTTACCGATGGTGTGTGTCCTTATCGTGGTCTTTTTTCTGGTGATGTACATTCCCGATATCGCCTTAGTCCTGCCTCGGATATTCATGGGTAAGGTTTAAGCGGGTGGTTTATCTAACCGTTTCTTATCGAACTCCAAGAGCGCTAGGTGCAATTTCTTTTATGTAAACCAGGCGTTTTTCTTCCATGCTTTTATTAGCCGCAATTCCTGTCAGGATGGACCACGCACCTGCCTTATGGTTCGCTCGTAATCCAAGAGGATCCTGTCGGTCTCCAATGAATAGGTCTCGCAGTAGAATCGCATCTGCTCCCCCATGCCCCCCGGCACGCCCGGAGGAAAGAGGGATTCGTTGGGGTTTTCCCCAATGAGGACGCAGGGTAATCACGGCTTCTTCCTGGATTTGGATTTCCCTGGCATCCCGAATATCCGGTCGGTTGATGTCTTCCTCTGCACCAGAAACGTAGGAGGTTTCCACTACTTCGTATTCGAGTCTTCCTTTTGTCCCATTGAAGGCAATTCGGAACCCTTCCCAGGGAGAATACGCGGTTAAATGGTAACTCATCGTGGCACCACTCTGATAGTTCACCACCACAGCTATATCATCCTCTATGGATATTCCATCCCCAAACACATTCTGATCCCGTAAGTATCCGTCTTCCGTTTCCGCTTCCAGGTAGAGCCGTCTTAAGTTCAAATCCTGAGACAGATCCAATGCAAAAGGGTTTCTGTTCGCATCAGGAATACCGGTAGTTCGAGTATACGGGTACCGTTCACCTCGTAATTCTGCATTTTCCTTCCCGTAAAATTTCAGTCCTCCAGAAGCATACACCGACACAGGTTGAGTATCCAACCACCAGTTCACCAGATCGAAATGATGGGTCGCCTTATGAACCATCAATCCACCCGAATTGCGTTTATCCCTATGCCACCGTCTAAAGTAATCTGCCCCATGTTTCGTATCCAGGAGCCATTCGAAGTGAACGGAAAGGATGTTCCCGATCACTCCTTGGGTTAAGAGTTCTTTCACTCGTTGATTTCGGGGAGCGTACCGGTAATTGAAGGTTACTCGAAGATTCTTTCCTGTTCTTACCACTGTTTGGAGGATGGCCTCACAACGTTCAGCCGTCGTAGTAAGGGGCTTTTCGGTGATTACATCACAACCCGCTTCCATTCCCGAAATGATGTATCGATGGTGGGTACGATCGATGGAAGTAACGATAACCGTGTCCACCTTCTCGTTTTTTATCATATCTAGGAATCGCTCCTCGGTGTAGCTAGGAATAGGGGAAAGATTGTAATTCTCCTTCCTGATTTCATTCACATACTTCATTCGTGTTTGATTCACATCGCAGAGGGCTACAAGGATTCCATGGGGTTGGTACTCTGGTTGACTGAGAGCTTCCCAATAGATACGAGAACGGCTTCCCACCCCTACAAGGGCATATCGTTTCTGCCTATTTAGATTCATTTCTATTTCCTCCTGCATCAGGCTGATACTGTATCCCACAGATAGGTGATTGACCAATGACCATTTCGATCGGAAAATATGCAGAATCGCTCATCGAAGGGATGGTATGATTCTCTACTGGAATGAAGGAAAACGTTGGTATGGAAAAAATCCAATCCCTGTGTATCGAAGGGTAGGATGGGAGTTCCAACTTTTCCTTTCAGGTACCTGCCGTTTATTGAAAGCTGATGGCAGTTACGTACCTGTAGAGCCGGGAACGTTATGGGTCTTTCCTCCTACGACTCCTCACGGATGGGGTGGGGATCCAACCAGCGCATGCGAGATTCGGGTAGTGCATTTTGCCCGTGTGCGGGAGCCCCTAGGAGAAATCTGTTCGAGGAACAGATGGTTACAGAGAAGTTTGAAAGAGGATCAGATAAAGAGGTTGGTAACCCTTTTCGACGAAACAGGAAAAGCTCATCAAGAGAACTCTTCTCTCTTGGAGCTTCATGCGGAACGATTATTGATCGAACTGAGCTTTATAGTATTGCCTGACGATTTAAAGGTTGGCAAACCGAATCACTTGGCCTATGAAGAAAGGATCGTATTTGGAGCCATCTCCTACTTTCGGGATCATATGCACGAAGCTGTAACGATTGAACAGGTAGCAAAGGCGGTATCTATTTCCCCATCCCATTTACGAAGGCTCTTCCATAAGGTAAAGGGGGTTTCTCCCCGCAGGCTGTTTCAAGAAGAACGGTTTCATCGAGCGGAAGAAATGCTAAAAGAAACGAACTATACTATGAATCGGATCGCAATAGATTGCGGCTTTGAATCCGGTAGCAGTTTCATCCGCACCTTCCACAGGAAGTACGGGATGACGCCTAAAGATTTTCGGTATACCAATAGATGAGTCTACAAAGTAAGATCAGCAACAGAGTAAAGAGGAATCTATATTTTCGCTATCTAGGAGTATCTACAGTCCCCTTTATTTTTTTTGTGTTGCTAGGGACGGTGGGAATCTACCTTTCCCAAGAGTATGTATCTGAAGAACTTTCATCCTTGAGTTTTCGGAATCTCGACCAGGTAAGGGATACGTTCGAGCTGATTCTCAACGAAACAGATTCTTTTGCTCTAAGTTTAGCTACAGATCCTGGATTCAACCAGACCTCCAGGTATCTGTTGGAACGAGGTATTCAAACTCTGGAAGATGCGAAACAGTATAGAACTTTCATGGATAGCCTCCTTACCGCGATGAACGTACGAAGGTATCTGTATTCTCTCTATGTGTTCAACAAGTACGTTCCGTCCAAGCTTATTACGAATAAAGAGGGAATCGTAGAGGTGGAGAAGTTCTATGATACCGAATGGATTTCGGTCTTAGAGAATAAAAAAGAAGAGATGCGTTTTTGGTTGAATCGCCGTTCGATTCCGATTTTCCCTTCCCTCAAACTTTCCCAGCCAGTGCTTACATTGTTCCGTAACATACTGGAACCTTATACCTTAGAAAGTCAAGGATTGATTGTGGTAAATATCAGAATGGAATACCTTGTAACCATTTTGAGAACCATCTCCAATCAAAAGGGACAACTCTTCTCTGTCGTGCATCCATCTCTCGGCACGTTGGTCCATACGTCTACCGAAGATGATCCCGCAAAGATTGTTCTACCCGCTCTCACCCATCGTACGGATGTTCGAGACATTTTTTCAATAGAAGCAGGGGGAAAACCCTTTATGGCTTCCTATCTTGTCTCCAATAAATATCCATTGTTGTACCTTTCGCTTGTGCCACGGGATACGTTCTATCAGCTATCCTATACACTATTGAAATTAACGATGATTTTCTCCTTCGGAGCGTTGCTGTTAGGACTGGGAACAGTGATCTACTTTACCCGTAGGAGTTTCCGAAATATAGAATACATGTTGGATACTATAGAAGCAGCCGAGAAAGGGCTTCCTATTCAGACACCTATTGAGAAAGGAAAGGAAGATAGTTTCTATGCTCTGACCCATGAGATTGTTCGAACCTTTATAGAGCGAAACTACCTGAAGGTAAGGGAACAGGCTTTGGAGTTTCAAGCTCTTCAATCTCAAATCAATCCTCATTTTTTATTCAATACCCTTACCTCCATCTCCCTCCGCGCCCTATCCTATACAGGCGGCCCCAATGATGTTACATACATGGTAGATCGTCTTTCCCGAATCTTAGATTATTCATTGGATTCTTCTCAACGGGAAGTTCGTCTAATGGACGAGGTACGATTCACTCGCTACTATCTGGAAATTCTATCCCTTCGTTACCCTAATCGTTTTCAAGTACATTGGGATATAGATAAGGAATTGCTAGGTTGCAAAGTCATCAAACTTCTCCTGCAACCGTTCCTGGAAAACTCAATTCATCATGGAATAGGACCAAACATAAAACAGAAACTCCACATTCGTATCGAAGGAAAGCGGGAAGGTGAGTTTCTTCGCCTTAAAGTAATGGATGATGGAGTAGGGATGACAAGGGATCGAGTATTTGAACTGTTGCAGAGGATCAAGGATGGTTCGATCGACTCGGAGCATGTTGGATTAGCAAACACTATACGTCGGGTTCAACTCATGTTCGGGCAAGGAGTAGAGTTCCATCTGGAAAGTAGTCCTGAGCAGGGAACCATAATCGATCTCAAGATCCCTGTAGGGGATGGATTTGGATTCCCCTACGAAGAGAGCTGGGCGGGAAACCAAAATAATACTTAAAGGCCCTGGTAAAATTTTTCACGTTCGAATACCCTACCAGTTTACTCACCCGCTGCACCGAATACTGGGGATCCGACAGTAGTTGTTTTGCTTTCCCCATTCTTAGTTTCATCAAGTATTCTGAAAAGGGAATCCCCATTTTTTCTTTGAAGAAAGAGCTCAGGTAATTTGGATTCATCCCTACTAGGGTAGCCACTCTTTGGAGACATGCATGTTCAAGATTCCCTTGTAGGTAG
Organism: Spirochaetota bacterium; assembly: GCA_026418195.1. Taxonomy (GTDB): domain Bacteria; phylum Spirochaetota; class Spirochaetia; order DTKZ01; family DTKZ01; genus DTKZ01. Next base: position 89,696 of record JAOABU010000095.1, read on the forward strand.
GCCCTTATTGCTTGAATCGTTGGGTCGGGAGAACTGGTAGAAAGTTCATCATTCGAGCTTTGGGCTTCTCTTTCTGCATCCAATTCGTTTCTCACTCGATATAGACTATTTAACAGTTCCTGGAAATCCGGGGGTTTCAACAAATAATCCCGAACCCCATACCGAAAAGCTTCCTTTGCATACTCAAACCTACGGTAGGCACTGAGAAAGATGATCCGAGAGGGTAGCCCGAGTTCCTTTATCTTTTTTGCAAACTCAAGTCCGGAAAATCCTGGCATACGAATGTCGCAAAGGATCAGATCCACTGGCTGTTGCTGGATAAACCGAAGAGCTTCCAGCCCTGTCTCTGCCTGTCCAACCACGATGAACCCTCCCTTTTCCCAAGGAAAGTACGTGGAGAGATTGATTAGAATGTCTCGCTCATCATCCACAAGAAGGAGGGTGTACACAGGAAAAGTATAGAATGACAGAGGAAGACTGTCAAATTCTGAAAAAATGATACCTTTTCTGAAGGTTTCATTCCTTACGTGCTTCTCAGAGCCGAAATACAATCTATGTGTATAGATATTCCTAGTAAGGGAGGTTTGTATGGTTAAAAGAATTGGATTCCTGCTGTTAGCTTTGCTCCTGCCAGCTTTGGTTGGGATGGGTTCTGGTAAGAGCGAAGCCCCAAAGCCTCAGAAAGCAGAGATCAAGATCATTTGGTGGGGTTCCCAGACGCGGCATGAAGGTACCATCAAAGTGATTGAGCTGTATAAAAAAACTCATCCGAATGTGGACATCACGTACGAGTTTTCCAGTTGGGCTGATTACTGGACAAAGGTTACCACCATGGCAGCCGGTGGACAGCTTCCCGATGTGATGCAACAGGATTACGCACGGATTGCCGAGTGGGTGAAAAGAGGCCTCCATGTGCAGCTGGATGATTATGTGGCAAAAAAGATTATCGATACCAAGTATGTAGAACCCTCACTGATCGATACGGGTCGAATAGATGGCAAACTATGGGCCATCAACCTCGGATCCAACTCTCACGCAATGATCCTGGATGCTGACATGTTCAAGAAGGCAGGGATTCCTCTTCCCTCCAAGGATTGGAACTGGGAAGATTTCGAGAAGGTGGTGCTCCAACTTCGGGAGAAGTTGGGAATCTATGGGTATGGCGTGCATATGTGGAACGACCAGATTTGGAAGGCTATCTATATTTCACGGGGAGAATGGATATATGCCCCCGACAATAAATCTATCGGGTATAAGGCTGTCTCTTATACACATCT
>JAOABU010000107.1 GCA_026418195.1 Spirochaetota bacterium
CGAAAGTAGGGAAGATTTCGTGTATCTGCATCATCCTGACCCTTCGCGTAGGGAACTTCTTCTGTACCAATGCCCTCCCGAAGTCTTTTACCCATCCCTCCATCACCAGGCTCTCCTGCAATTCCTCAGGTCCCATATCCAGAACCCTCCCCTCTGGCTTCGAGAAGGATTTGCCATTTTTTTCGAAAAGATAGGTACGGATCCCTCTTCCAAAATCGTTCAATACAAAGAGAACCTCGATTGGCTGGATACTTTAAAAGGAATGATCGAACCTTCCTCTTCCCCTACGGATAGGGTGTTGATTCCCTTGGAACGGTTTCTATTCCTCACTCCTGAAGAGGCTAGGCAGAACCTGAAAGCTTTCTATCCCCAAGCCTGGGGTTTTGTCACCTTCCTTCTACATGCGGAGGATCGCTCCTATTCCCGCTTCCTTTGGGACACCCTTTCGAGCCTCCAGAAGGATGCTTCCTTAGGTGAAAATCACGATTCCTTCCGAAAACGGGTCCTCTCGTTCTACCCTCTGTCCAAGGTAGAACTGGATTTTAAAACTTATATCCAGAAGAGACCTTCCTTCACTTCCCTCATGAAAGCGGGAATCGCTGCCTATGAGAAGGATGCCTACAAGGAAGCGGAAGAAGCCTTCACAGGAGCGGTAGTGATCGAACCCTCTGACCCTCTTCCCTACTATTATTTGGGGCTCGTTGCGTATGCTACAAAGAATTATGCGAGAGCCGAGGAACATTACCTGAAAGCTCTTTCCTTGGGAGGGCCCAAAGGACTGATCCAGTACGCTTTGGGAGTTAACGCCTTTGCCTGGAATCGTCCCACCGAAGCGCGAACGTACCTAACTTCTGCCATCGAAGCGGATCCTTCCTTTAAAGAGAAGGCTGAACCAATCTTGAAAAGGCTACAGCGGTAAGGACGCAACCACTTATTTCCCTACGCAGGTACTGTCTCTGTCGTCTTAGGGTCAGACACCTCGGGCTTTACCTTTCTTCTCCGTCTTTTGCGAGGTTTCTTGGGTCGGGTTTCCCGAAAAATCATCATTACCGCTTGATCTACATCCCGATTCGGGGGAGAAAGGGGGGTCAAGAAAGCCTTGGCAGCCACATAGAAATCCTTGAATAAGAGCGGAACATCCTTTTGCTCCTTATTGAGGTCCTCTAGATAATCCCTGAGAAGGGCCGCTAGACCTTTGGCCCGTTCTTCCAACTCTGGATCGGATTCGTCATAGGCTTCAAGAGTTCGAAAGAAACGGTCAGAAAAATCGTTTTTATTTTCCCTCAACCTCAAATCTAAGGAAGGAAGAAAGTATCGGAGAAGTTTATGAGAATAGAGAGCCTTCAGGGTAACAGCCGAGGCTCCGGATCCTAATATCTTGAACAGTTCCTCGGTCAACCGTGAATGGGAGCATTCGGCTAGCAGAGGCGCTTGTTTCTGAATCATTCGGCGGGTAAAAAACGGTAAGTAAAAACCCAGCATAGCACCATACTTCACTGCCCGAACCATCCTCACGGGATCTTCCACAAAGATCTGCTTCAAAGGAATGATGGGTCGAATCACCTTGCTCCGTATATCTTTCACTCCACCCACATAGTCGATGATCACTTCTTCTACGGGACAGTAGTACAAGGCGTTTAGGGAAAAATCCCGTCTCAGCACGTCCTCATGGATCGTCCCATACTGATTCAACTCTCCTACAGCATGGAGGGAACGGAAGGTGGTCACTTCGATAATTTTTGAGCCAAAGTACACATGGACCAACCGGAACCGTCTTCCGATGATTCGAGAGTTCCGGAACAATCGTTTGATCTTTCGGGGATGGGCATCGGTAGCAATGTCAAAGTCCTTTGGCACCTTCCCGACCAGCAGATCCCGAATAGCCCCCCCTACGATATAGGCTGCATGACCTGCTGCCTTCAATCGCAAGATAATGGATACGGCATCTGGATCGATGTCCTGCCTTCGGATGGGATGTTCCTGCTTCGTGTAGATTTCCGCCCGCTTTACCGCAGCTCCGTCTTTCGTTTTACCGTATCGAACCAACAATGAAGTACGATCCTATTTGTTAAGATGGTTTTCTTTCCATAACTATATGAGGGGGTGTGGATGGAGTCAAGAGAGATAGCGGTATTTAAGATTCTCCCGCTGCTAATCCTTTTAACACCAACAACTTCGAGTAAGGGAAGTGCTCTCCCTCTAGGGAAAACAGGGAATTGTTGTGAAACAAGGGCTCCTGATCCAAAGGGAAAGGACATCGTTGAACACTTTCCCTCCACAACGGGGTAGACGGCACAGGGGAGTACTCGGCTATGCGGATCCGTACTCCCAAAGGTTTCACGAACCGAATCGATGCCTCTACCTCTTCTGCTTCTTGTTCAGGTAGACCCGCTAAAATGTATACAGAGATGTCTTGTGCCTCGTACCCTGCCTGTTTCAATCTTGAAACTGCTTCTGAAAACTCCGCCGCCTTCACTTTTCCATCGTACTTCCGATGGAACTCGTCCGATGCGCTCTCGAACCCCAACCTGATTTCCGCTACTCCTGCTCGCCGCATGAGTTGGGCAGTCGGCATGTCCAAGCTGTTCACATGGACCCCATTTGGAAGGTAGAATCTCACTGAAGGAACCCTTTCGCATCGCTTCTCTTGCCCCTGGATTACTCCCTCCAAAAAAGGGAGGAGTACTTCCTCCTTTCGAAACAGCAACGCATCATCATAGAAGGCGAAGTTCCGAGTGCCACAGCACTCGTACATTTCCTGTAAAGCCGCCCATGCCTTCTCTGGATTGCCTGGTTTGAATCGCGGGGTAAGCAATCCCGATGCGCAGTAGGAGCAACGAAGGGGGCATCCCGTGTTTAGCCGAATCACCCCTGCTTCTTTCCACACCGAAGGAAACGGAATAGGTCTATCTGGTACCGGCTCATCCGGTATGGGGAGCCCTCGAGTGTGCAGAATCTGTTTCAATGGCTCTAGATTCTCTCCCCTGATCACTCCATCTGCTTGGCTACTCTTCAAGCAGTGTTCTGGAAGAAGAGTCGCATACACCCCTCCAACAAACAAAACGCTATTTGGATGTTCCTCCCGGCAAATCTGCGCTGCCTCTTTCAACCCTAAGTACCAGTAAGTCATTCCCGTACTGATCAGAATGAGATCGGGATGACGGCCCTCCCCGTTTGTGAATTCCTCCGTTCCCCACACATCCCCTTTTAAATTTCGTATCCGTTGTCTGAAGACCTCCTCAGGGACTCCATACCGGGCAAAGCGTTTCCTCCATTCGCCTCTTTCTATCCTTGGTTTCAAGAGAGGTTCCAGGATTTCAGGAGTTTTTACAGGCATACGAATGAACTTACCTGTTCCGTCCGCTTTCCGTTTTGGATACCGGAAGCCGAGATTCTTCGGGCGCGAAAGAGGAGAGATGGTAGGAGCGGATGAACGTTCTGAATCCGGATCACTCGGTTGACCGTTATACTGGAGACCATTCACGAAAACCACTTCCCACCCGCCCTCCGCTAACCACCTCCCGATTCTTAAAAGACCATAGGGCTTCAAATACAGGTCGTACAGGGCAAAATCGTACACCGGGGGCTGTATGAGGAGAGCAAGAGGCCTATCGTTTTTCATATATGATTGAAGTATACTTTCGTTTGAAATACGCGACAAGGATTCTACTCACCCCTTCACGTACAGCAGTACTCTTTCATGATCATTGCTTGGAATGATAGAATCCAAGTATGGAGACGCAGAGGGGAATCACCATCCATGCAACCCAGGATGGAAAGGAACACTTTGGGGAGTACGGCAATTCTTTTTCGCTATTGGACTACCTATCTAAGCATACACCCTTCACCCTTCAAGCTCCCTGCGGAGGAAAGGGGAGATGCGGGAAATGCAAAATCCGAATTATCGGGGGGACTCCATCCCCAGTGACTGACACAGAACGAACCCTGCTTCATCCTGATGAACTCTCTGCAGGTATTCGTCTCGCCTGCATGGTTAATCCCGAAACGGACCTTTCTATTTCCTTAGAAGGAGAAAAGAAAGTACAGGGGAATAAATCCTTCCGCTTCTCTCACCCTCTTCCTGTGGATGGTTCCTTGCACACCCTTGTACTGGAGCTGGTTCCTCCTTCTCTTGAAGATCAACGGTCCGACCACTCCCGCCTGCTTTCCGCTTTGGCAACTGAAGGCTTAGAGGTACCCACTCCCCTTCTTTTGGATCTTCCCCAGGTATTGAGGGAGGGGAAGTGGAGGGTTACCCTCATTGCACAGAAGAACCGAGTGCTTTCCATCCTGCCTAGCACCCTCGTCGAGGGGCAGTCCTCCAATCCTGCATCCAGAATCTTCGGTGTTGCGGTAGATATTGGAACGACTACTGTTGCGGCCTACCTATTCGATCTATACACAGGTGTACATATAGATTCGCAATCCGAACTCAACGCTCAGGGAGCCTTTGGAGGAGACGTGATTTCCCGAATCCAATATGCGCTGGAAAGCCTTTCCAATCTCAGACGGTTACAGGAAAAGATCCTAACCCAGATCGATGAGTTGATCCATCGAATGGCCATTCGAACGGGTATCCACCCTGCCCAGATCTGCATGGCGTGTATCGTGGGAAACCCCACGATGATCCATCTAACCCTTGGGTTAAATCCAAAATACATTGCTGAAGCACCTTTCATTCCTGTGACCACCGAGCCCCTCTTTGTACCTACCCATGAACTCGGGCTTTCCCTTTCTGCAGGAGGAATCGTGCGCATTCCCCCCGCAGTATCGGCCTATGTAGGCTCCGATATCCTAGCAGGAGTAATCGCTTCAGGAATGGCAACCTCGACCATGCGTTCTGCCCTCTTGATCGACATCGGCACTAACGGTGAAATTGTATTAGGGATAGGGGACCGATTCATTGCCTGTTCCACCGCAGCGGGCCCGGCCTTCGAGGGAGCTCAGATTACGTGCGGAATGGGAGGTGTGGCAGGAGCCATCGATGGAGTGATCCGAAGGAACCTGCCCGTCCTCGCGGAAGGTCTCCAAGGCCCCGATAGCACACCTTGTCCAACTCACCCCTTATCTTTCACCACCATTCTGGACGCGCCTCCTGTAGGATTCTGTGGTGCGGGAATCGTGGATCTTCTGGCGATTCTTCTAGAGACGGGAATGGTGGATGAAACGGGTCGCATGCTTAGCCAGGAAGAAGGGAAGCGCCAGGGTCACCCTTTAGCCGAATGGCTCATCACCTACGATGATGAACCCGCTTTTCTATTAGTGCCCGCCGACAAATCAGGGACAGGGATGCCTATCCTTCTCACCCAGCAAGATGTTCGAGAGATCCAACTGGCAAAAGCAGCCATCGCTGCGGGGATCCGTACCCTTCTCCAGAAGGCGAACCTCACCTTTGACGAGATTCGCACCTTGTACCTCGCTGGAGGGTTTGGCAACTACCTAAATCCCCGGTCCGCCATACGGATTGGTCTCATTCCCAAAGAGCTGGAGGGCAAGATCCAAAGCATTGGCAACGCCTCGGGCTTGGGCGCCTCTTTAGCTCTTCTTTCCGAAAAAACCTTCTCCCTCTTCCAACAAGTAAGGGAGCGGACTTCCTATATCGAACTTTCCTCATCCCCCGAATTCCAGGAACTGTACGTGGAGGAGATGATGTTTCCCTCCTAAAAAATCTACAAAAAAGTATAACAATGTATTAGACGAATGAATCTTTCTCTTTTACAATAAAAGTCAACACAGAAACGGAGGAATGCAATGGGCATACTGGAAGAGATCAGCGAATTCCTACAGAAGGGAAAGGCCAATGAGGTAAAAGCCCTCGTACAGAAAGCTATCGACGAAGGCATGGACGCGAAGACGATTCTGGAAGAAGGACTCATGGCCGGAATGAATGTGGTGGGAATCAAATTCAAGAACAATCAAGTGTATGTACCTGAAGTTTTAATCGCTGCGCGAGCCATGAACGCGGGGATCGCGTTACTACGCCCCCTCCTGGTAAAAGAAGGAGTGAAGGCCAAGGGGAAAGTGATTCTAGGGACAGTAAAGGGAGACCTACACGATATCGGGAAGAACCTGGTAAAAATGATGATGGAAGGCAAGGGGTTAGAAGTGATCGATCTTGGCACCGATGTTCCCGCAGACAAGTTCATTGCCATGGCAAAGGAACACAATGCCAACATCATTGCCTGCTCTGCCCTTCTCACTACCACCATGACAGAGATGAAGAACGTGGTGGAGAAAGCGAAAGAGAGTGGAATCCGTGACAAGGTAGTGATCATGATCGGTGGGGCCCCGGTAACGGATAACTACTGCAAGAGTATTGGCGCAGACATCTACCGACCCGATGCCGCTACGGCTGCAGAAGCGGCTTTGGAAGTGTGCGGAAAATAAATCGTCTGTTACCACTGCCAAGCTTCGGGATGAAGGGTTCCTTCCGCTACAAAGCGAGCACCTCCACCTAGGAACGGCCGATAGATCTTGTATTTCTGCGATTCTATGAAGTGTCTCTTAGAAGCCTCAACCGGGGAGACAACTGCCTCTCGCTCAAAGGAGACGCTCAGGTTTCCTCCAAGCACTCGTACCATTACCGGCGAATCTACCAACCCTAAGGCCCCGCATACCACTCCCGAAGCTGTGGCTCCTGTTCCACAGGCCATCGTCTCGCCTTCCACCCCCCGCTCAAAGGTACGTTGGTAAATGGTATGCCGATCCTTCACTTCGATGAAGTTCACGTTCGTTCCTTCGGGGAAATAGGGATGATATCGGAGCGCGGAACCCCATCGATGGATCAGATCTTTGGAACAGTCAAATGCCTGTTCCAGGAATACCACCGCATGCGGGGCTCCAGAAATCTCGGCTGTGTGAACAAGAAACTCTCGGTCCTCTACCTTCAACCGAACATTAAAAACCGGACCTGAGGTGACTTGCAAGCCTACCCGCACCTCTGTTTCGTCCACGTACGCTTCCACCGGGCCTCCTAAGGTATCGATCACCTGGGATCTTCCCGCAATCCCATGGATAAAAGCGTAGCGGGCTACGCATCGGGATGCATTCCCGCACATTTTCACTTCCGTACCATCTGGGTTGACGGTACGCATCGTATAGTTCCCACCCGCACGAGGATGTTCGATCAGCATCAACTCATCCCCTCCAAGGGAGAACCTAGGGGTACAGAGCTTCTGGGCTAAAAACGGGATATCTTTTTCTTCGATTATACCGGTTCGGTTGTCGATGATAATGAAATCGTTTCCCAAACCCGACATCTTTGTGAAAGGAAGTGGTTTATCCATGGGTGTTTCTCCCTTTACCCCAATGTTCCGCATACGCATAGAGGGCTGGCGAGCCCCCTGTATGCCAGAAGAGGATCGTTTCATTTTTATGGAATATGCCTTTTCGGATTAAATCGATCAAGCCTGCCATTGCTCGACCGGTGTACACTGGATCTAGGAGGATCCCCTCATACTTTCCACATAGATCGATCGCTTCCTTCTCGGGTTGACCCATAATGGCATACCCTTCCCCAAGGTAACCGTCCCAGCCATGAACTTCCTCCGGTCGAATCTGTATGGATAGACCCAACCGCTTCACCACTGCTTGGGCTACTGCAGCCACACCAACTTGAAGGTCCTCCTTCGAGCTGTCGATGGAAATAGGGGAAATTTCTGCATCTAGGTCCAGTGCTCTGGCACCAACACAGATGCCTGCTTGGGTACCGTAGCTACTGGAGGCGAACACGATCCGATGGAACCGAAGGCCAGATTCCTGTATCTGGGCATACAATTCTTCCATGGCCGCTACATACCCCACAGACCCGATCCCATCCGAAGCACCTAAGGGTATAAAGTATGGCTTTCTACCTGCCCGCTTCTCCTCTTCCATCACTTCAGCCGCCACTTCTTCCCTAGTCCTGTCTCCAGAGAAGCGGATTTCGGCACCCAGGATCCAATCCAAGAGTAAGTTCCCGTTCCACAGGGTAGGTGGATTGCCGCGGAGCACCAACACGCACCGAAGTCCGTATCGGGCCGCAGCTGCCGCAGTTTGTCGGCAGTGGTTGGACTGTACCCCGCCTAACGTAACAAGGGTATCCGATCCTTGGGATAATGCTTCGGCGACACTAAACTCTAACTTCCGGGTTTTATTGCCTCCACAGGCCAACCCCGTAAGGTCGTCCCTCTTTACAAAGAGTTTTGGGCCACCCAATGCTCGAGTCAACCGAGGGAGTTCATGGATGGGAGTAGGGAAAAATCCTAACTGCACTCGAGGGATCGTTGTAGGAATAAGACTCACTTTTCACCTCCTGAGTCCGGGGTTGCCTTTGCGTCCGAGGTTAGTGTTGTAGGGGCAGTAGAGTTCGCTGCTTTAGATGTATCAGTATACACTGCAGTCGAAGAGTTCGAAGGTTGCTCCATAACCTCTCTATCCGTTCGCTCCAACAGGATCTCCGTATGTTGGGCTACTCCCAGGTAAGCAGCCCGTACAATCGGATTGTCCAACAGTTCCCTTCCCTTCCCTTCCAGTACAATTCGACCCACTTCCAATACGTAGGCCCGGTGAGCGATCTGCAAAGCTTCCAATGCGTTCTGTTCCACCAGAAGGATCGTAGTGCCTCCCAAGGCAATTTCCTGTATGGCCTTGAACACTTGATCTACCAGGACTGGAG
>JAOABU010000122.1 GCA_026418195.1 Spirochaetota bacterium
CTAGTGTTTCTGCCGTTGTTTCTAGCTCGCCATCGTTCTCGAAGAACATCCATCCATCTTCCTAATTTTTTTTCTGGCCTAAAGAGCCGATTAGAATGCTTCTACCGGATTGCTCATTCCCATCCTTTACAGGTTCGGATCAGCATCATTGGGGGTTTCGTATTCCTCTTTGGAGGAGGGATTACTTTTCTTCTCCTGTTGCCCAAAGGGGAAGCAAGGTTGCATGACAGAACCCAACTAGATTTTCTCATCGAGTTCGAAAGTGGAATACCACTAGAACAAGTCATGGCCCAGAGTGATGCGCTGGAACGGTTCCTGTCCCAGCACCCCTGCGTTGCGCAAGTACGGGTTAAGTACGATCGGGAACGGGCTAACTTTGCCATACAACTTTCTACCGATAGGCAGGGACCTGAGAAAGATAAAAACCAGAAAACTCTTTCCACCCTTTCCATCCCACAAAAGCGGCTAAGGCTCTTACAGGAGATTCGGCACTGGGCTAGCAGGATTCCCCATGGATTCCTTTTTCTGCCCGATTCAAGTCGGGAAGGGAGTTCCATCTCGGTAGTCTTAAGCGGGGAGGATGCTCTTGCCCTTCAGGACACGGCTCTTTCTTTTGCCCGTTTTATACAGAGCCCCAGGGAGCCTATGGAAATCGTGTTCCACTTCAAGGATTCTCTTCCTTCGAAGCGGATCATTATCGATCCCCAAAAAGCGAACTACTTTGGCCTTACCCCATCCATGATTCGGGATTACCTCTATACATCCCTCTCTGAACCCGTCATCGACAAATGCATCACCCACGACGGGGAGACGGATATTCGCCTTTCTTTTTCCCATCCATGGATCCGGGACTCTAAGAGTCTAGTATCCCTACCCCTTCCCAGTTTCCATGGAATAGGTGTCCGATTGATAGACGTTGGGTCCATGGTAGAAAAGAACACTCCCCGGCGGATCTACAGGACCAATCGGAGAAGGAGCGTCAGCTTCACAGTGCTTAGTGACCTAAAAGACCCATCCGACCTTCTAACAACTCTTAAAGCGGCTTCCGAAAAGTATCCCTTTCCTGAAGGAGTTACGGTAGAAATTGGTAAGGAATGGCAGGAAACTTACCATATGTTTCACCAGAACCTATTTCTTTTAGGACTTTCCTTCATTGTGTTGTTCTTGATACTGGGAGCCTACTACCAGGGATTGACATACCCTGTATTGGTGATCCTTCAACTACCCTTGTTTCTTTCCTTCGCCCTGTGGGCCCTTTGGATCTTCCAGATCCCCCTTTCCCTTTCCGTAGCCGTAGGGTTGCTACTCACCGGTGGGATCGGGGTAAACAACGCCCTCCTCGTGTTCCCCCTTTCAAGGAGACCGATTTATGCATCGAAGCCTATTGATTCCGATACCATGAAAGACGACTTTTCTCTTTTAAGAAGGTTCCGTCATTCCTTTCGGAGCATGCTTACTGCTACCCTTACGACTCTAGCAGGGATCCTTCCCCTTCTTTTTCAAGGCAACATTCTTACCTCGCAAACACCTTTACAGACTACCCCCTTTGTAGGTATTTCCCTTGTCGTGGGGGCAGGATCCATCGGTTCCCTCCTTGTCCTGTGGGGGATGGTGATACTGTTAGAACCTAATAGACCGAAGGGTTAGTGAAAATAGCCGCTTGAATAGCCAGAAGGCAAGCACCAAAGGCAGCATCCTCTTTCGCCCTGCAAACGTCCAAGCCAGGAATCCTTACTTTCAGATGGTGTGTGACCGCTCGACGTAGCCATTTGTTGTGTTCCATTTCTCCACCCCAGAGAAGAAGTTTCTTAACCTCCAGTTGATTCTCGGTTTTCCGAAACACGGATTCTACCAGTTTGGCTAACTCCTCCGCTGCGTGGAAAAAAATCTCCTCTGCCAGCGGATCTCCCTGTTCTCTAAACTCGTCCACGATCTTCGCTGCTCCAGCAATCAGAGCCTTGTCGAAACGCTGGTACCAGAGAGGTATGAACTCGTAGGGACTCTGAATTGAAAAGTAGGAAAGCAACGCGGAAAGCATCGTTGTAGGAAGATCTCGACCTTCCCAGGAACGGATGCATCGAGTAACAGCTTCTTTGGCTATCCAGAAGGCAGAGCCCTCGTCGCCTAAAAAGTGTCCATACCCTCCAGAGCGAACCACGGTACCGTCTCGAAGGCGGGCTAACGCAACAGAACCCGTACCCGCTACCAGGATCATCCCTTCAAGACTCTTGAGACCGCCCACTAGAGCTGCTTCAGCATCCGAGACAAATACTAAGGGACATCGGAACCCGAGCGTTTCCCGAAGCTTACCTTCCAGTTTCCTTGCTTCCTCCGATACTCCGCTACCCGCAATGGCAAAACAACCCGCTTCAAAATCGCTGGTGTTCACTTTCCAGCCATAGGTTTCCTGTAACGATTGAACTCCCCTTTCGAACAGGCTCGTAATTCGCTCTACTGCCATTGGGTATCCCACTGCTTGGGGATTCACCCCTTCACCTGTTTGCATCACGAGTACCTGATTCTTCTCGTCCGCTATCCGAAGTCGGCTTCCCGTGCCGCCCCCATCCAACCCAAAGATCAATCGCCTCATCCTGTCCTTCCCTTCTTTCGTTTTCTGCTATGGGGAGAATGCACTGCTTCAGCTGTCCGTTGAATGGAGGACCGTGCTCCATCCAGATCTTCTACGATCAAGAGGGAGTACAGCATATCCACCACCGCTAGTTGGGTAATGCGAGACAGAATTGCCCCTGTACGGTAGACCCCTTCGGTAACAGGAACCACCAGGGACACATCCGCCATCC
>JAOABU010000006.1 GCA_026418195.1 Spirochaetota bacterium
AGATGTGTATAAGAGACAGGAAGCGAGGAGGTATACTGTGATGTGGGGGTCCTTCCCTTTGTTCAACCTGAACGGGATGCCCTTCTCTTAACTAGCGATGGGCTACATGACTACGTCCCCCACCATCGAATAGAAGAAATCATTGAACAGAATGCGGAAAATCCTGTGCCTCATCTGTTGAAAGCAGGATTGGATGTCGGCGGAGTGGATAATATCTCCTGCCTTTACATTCGAGTACGGGAATAAATAGATGGAGGTTCAACAGGAACCGAAGGGGTTACCCTTCCTCCGGAAGGTGGGAAGCGAGGATATCTTCCACAGCATTCTGCATATGCCGTTCCATCTTCTCCTCTGCTCGGTCCGGATCATGATCCTTCAATGCCTGGTAGATTTCCCGGTGTAACTGTAGAGCCCTATCTATCCCACCGGTTGCTAGGGTTTGTGTGCGAGACTCGTAAAGAAGGGGGGTGACAGAGGAAAGCATGATTTCGAATACCATACTCCCCGTAGACCTAAGAATGATCTCGTGGAACTCCACATCTTTTTGAACATAGTAATCCAGTTTGCGATTCGGGATCTCCATTAGTTTTAGATTTTCTTCCAGTGCCGCTAAGTCGTGGGAAGAAATTTTTTCTGCCGCTATGCGTACAATCTTGCATTCCAAACCTGCCCGGGCAATCGCTAGGTCGATCAGATTCTTTGTTGATCGTTTCAAGGCAATTCGAAGGATATTGGAAATGGTATGGGAAGAGGGGCTGGCAACGGTGGGGCGTTTTCCCTGAGAAATCTTGATCAACCCTTGGGTTTCTGCAATCCGTAAGGCTTCTCGCAGGCTGAACCGGCTCACCCCTAAGCGTTGAGCCAGCTCTTTCTCGGAAGGAAGCTCGGTCCCAGGAGCTAGCCCCTGGTCCAAGATAAGTGAATGGAGGAACTCCACGATCTGATTGATCCGATCCCGGTTTTCTAGTTTCTTTATTTTATCGATTGACAACCCCACAAGGCAATGATATACAGGATTTAGGCTCTGTCAAGCTATCCTTAGAATTTTATAGATATCTGATGTAGATATTATAATATGCCAGGATTAACGGTAGGAACGTATCTGAGTTTCAGGAACTCATCAAAGCAAAACATCCAGAGGATAAGGGGAATGCTCGTATGAAGTTGATGGCTGTGGATGTAGGAACGCAATCCTTGAAAGCATCCATCTATAACGAAAACTTACAATGTCTAGCCCGAGAGAGGGAGCGGTACCAACCGAAAACGCATTCTGGAAACTGCGTTGAAATCGATGCCCAAATTTTCTGGAAGGCTTTGCAGAACGTATCGCGGAGGTTGCCTCTAGAAGGGATCGAAGGAATCGCGTTTTCTACCCTCTGTCCTTCCTTAGTAGGGATGGATCGAAAAGGAGAACCCCTTTATCCGGTAATTCTACACCTAGATCGGAGAAGCCAGAAACAAGCAGAGTGGATCCTGCAAGTGGTGGGCATGGATCGTTTCCGTTCCATTACGGGGAATCCTCCCATTCCGGGAGGAATGTCGGTGACCAGCATGCTGTGGTTGAAGGAGAACATCCCTCTTCCTTCAGATGTAGTGTTTGGCCATGTCGAAACGTACTTAGTAAAGAAACTCACTGGGGAATTCTACATCGATCCCTCTAACGCTTCCTTCACGGGCCTGTATGAAACCATGGCATACGGAGATTGGAATGAAGAGCTGACGAAAGCTCTTGGGATACCGCGAACCTCTCTACCCCGGGTACTGGATTCTCTTTCTGTAGCAGGGAAATTACAGCCCGAAGCAGCAAAGGCGCTAGGACTTCCTTCGGGATTACCTGTCATTCTAGGAGCCAATGACACTACCTGTGCAGTAGCAGGTTCCGGTATTCGAGAGCCCGGAAGGCTATTGAATACTTCTGGAACCGTGGAAATTCTCGTGCTTTGTACAGATAAACCCATCACGAGTCCGAATTTCCTTATTCGAACCCATGCGTACCGAAATCGGTGGCTCCTAATGCGAACCCTGGGAGCAGGAGGAGCTTCAATCGAATGGTTTCGTAAGAATTTTTACCCTGATCTTAGTTACGAACAGTTCTATTCTGTCCACATCGAAGAAGTACTGAAACGAACAGAACCTCCTACCATCGTGTTCGAACCGTACCTAACGGGGGATAGACATCGGGTAGAGCCTTTGAAAGCATCCTTCTCCAACATCACCATCGATTCCAGCCGGGACGATTTTCTCTATGCCCTCTGTTACTTCAACATTCGGTTTATTGCCAGTGTACTTCCCGAGTGGGAGGCTAGCTGCCCTCTTCAAAAACGAATCTATCATGTAGGGGGTGGAGCCAATGAGGGATACACATCCCTCAAGCAACGAATGATGGCAGAGTACAAATTCATCCCTATTGGTGAAACAGCAGAGCGGGGCGCTGCATTGTTGGGATTTGAAACTCTCGGAGTTTCCATCGATCCCAAATGGATCGATCCAGAAGGGAAGAAGGAAGGAGAACTGTAAGAAGGAGAACTAAAATGAAAGCCCTAGTTTTAGAAAAGTACAATACTCTGGTGTATACAGATGTGCCTCCTCCCAAGATCAAAGCTCCAGATGAGGTGTTGATCAAGGTCAAAGCTGTAAGTGTTTGCGGAAGCGATGTGCATGGGTTGGATGGGTCTACAGGCCGGAGGATTCCTCCTATCATCATGGGTCATGAGGGGAGCGGAGTTGTAGTGGATGTAGGGAAAGAAGTACGGTCTTTTAAGAAAGGGGATCGGATCGTATTCAACTCTACCCTCTTCTGTGGAAAATGTGACTTTTGTTTGCACGGGCAGATCAACCTATGCGATACTAGAAAGGTGTTCGGGGTTTCCTGTGAAGAGTACAAGTTAGACGGTGCCTTTGCGGAGTACCTGGTAGTTCCAGAGCGGATCCTGTACCCTATACCGGATACCCTCTCCCATGAAGAAGCAGCCTTGGTAGAACCCTTTTCCGTGGGGTTCCACGCAGTCCGAGTGGCAGAGCTAGGCATCAGTGATACGGTACTAGTGATTGGAACAGGAACGATTGGTTCCTTCATCATACAGAGCCTTCGATTGAAAGGGGCAGGAACCATTATCGCCACCGATATTGATGCAGATAAGCTGCAGTTAGCCCAGCAACAGGGGGCAGATGTAACGATCAATACGAAGGAAGAGGATCTATCCACAGCAGTGAAGCGAATTGCTCCGGGAGGGGTGGACATCGTATTTGATGTGGTGGGAAAAGCTCAAACGGCTAGGGCAGGGCTCCAACTTTTAAAGAAAAATGGGAAGCTTGTGATGGTAGGTTTGTACGATCAGGAGATCTCCTTTCCCATCCAGCGGATCACTACCTGGCAGCTTAAAGTGCTGGGAACATACATCTCTAGCGATGAGTACCCTGCCTGTATCCGGTTTCTTGCTTCCCGCAGGATCGATGTGAGTCCCTTTACGCAACATATCGTTCCCCTTTCGCAAGGAGTGGAGTGGTTTAAAAGACTTCGGGCGGGGGAACGGGGGTTATACAAAGTAATTTTTCATCCGGAGGAGTAAGGGTATGCAGGATGTATTTTCAGAGTTCTTTTCCCTTAAGGGAAAGACTGCAGTAGTAACAGGCTCAGGACGGGGAATTGGGAAAGCCATTGCCAGGATGTTTGCTCGGGCGGGAGCTGACGTGGTGATCTGGGACATCATCAAGGAGAATGCGGAAGCGACCGCAAAGGAAATCGCAGACACAACGGGTCAGAAAACCTGGGTGTACATAGGGGACTTATTGCAACAGGAAAAAATAAAAGACTATGTAAAAGAGATCCTTGCTCTGTGTGGAAAGGTGGATATCCTGGTGAACAATGCAGGGGTACAGGTACGAAAACCTGCGTTAGAAATCACCATCGAAGAATGGTACCGGGTGCTGAATACCCATCTTACGGCTACCTTCCTCGTCACACAGGCTTTCGTTCCTCATTTCATTCAGCGTGGGGGGGGGAAAGTGATTAATCTTGGCTCCTTGAACTGCTTCATGGCCGTTCCTGATATCATGCCCTATGTGGCTTCCAAATCGGGTATCCTGGGATTAACCCGTTCCATGTGTGTGGAGTGGTCCAAGTACAATATCAATGTGAATGCCCTGGCACCAGGGTTTGTCGCCACTGAGCTCACTCGGAAACTCTTCGAGAACCCGGAAAAGAAGGAATGGGTGATGAAACGGATCCCTATGGGAAGACTGGCCGATCCAGAGAAGGATCTCGGTTGTCTTGCAATCTTCCTGGCTTCCAAGGCTTCGGATTACATTAATGGGCAGATCATATACTGCGATGGAGGATGGACCGCTGCATGACAGGAAACCTAAGGGTGTTTAATTTCACCTTTTAGAAGGTTTTTACCCCCTTGTAAGAGGGGGAGAATCAATTGGCAGGAGGTGTGCTATGAAGAAGCTAGGGATGCTGCTGCTGGCAGTAGCAGTAGTCGGGTTCGTGTGGGCCGGTGGAAAAACGGAAACAGGCCCTTCCGCTAAGTCGGCCGCTGCGAAGTATGTAATCAAGTACGCTCACGGGGATCCACCGGACCCATTCAACGGCTCTGCTCATGCGGATGCGGTACTGTTCAAAAGCTACGTAGAGGATCGTTCGGGTGGACGGATTGCCGTAGAGATCTACCCTGCTAACACGATCGGTTCGGAACGCGAACAGCTGGAAAGCGTGAAGATTGGTGCCACTCAGATGTGCAATGTGAGTGAAGGAACCGTGGGAACCTTCTTCCCCGAGATCCTGGCCACCGCAGTGCCGTACGCGTTCAAGACCTATACTGAAGCTTGGGCTGTGATGCGGAGCCCCTACATGCAGAAGCTGATGGCCGAAATGACCCGCAAAACCGGTATCCGCTGTTTAAACGTGAACCAAAACGGATTCCGGAACTTCTCCAACAATGTCCGCCCCATACGGAATCCTGACGATCTGAAAGGACTCAAGATCCGCACGATGGAACATCGGGGACACATGAAGATGGTGGAATCCTTGGGTGCAAGCCCTGTACCCATCGCATGGGGAGAGTTGTACACAGCCTTACAGCAGAAGGTTGTGGATGGACAAGAGAACCCACCCAGCTTAGTGTACGTGATGAAGTTCTACGAAGTGCAGAAGTACTACACATTGGACGGACACATCTACAGCATCGACTTTACCTTCATGAACAACAAGTTCTACAACGATCTACCTGACGATCTACGACAGATTGTGTACGATGGTGCGCAAGTGTCGGGTCTTGCTCATGTAGCAGCGGAAACGTACTCCTCCAACGTGGTAGCAGTGGAAAACCTGAAGAAGCAAGGAATGGAAATTTATGTCCCCACGGCCGCCGAACTGGAACAATTTCAGGCAAAAACCCAGAAACCGGTTATCGACTGGATCAAGACCCAAATCGACCCCAAATGGGTGGATGACTTCATGAAGGCCATTCAAGATGCACGGAAGGGCGTAGTAGCTCCCAAAGGGAACGATGCAGGGAAAGGGATGGTATTTTCGGACTAATTCGGGCCCAATCGTGGACTGCCTCATGCCGAGGCAGTCCTTATTCTTAACATCTAAAAAAAGTACTGCTATACTTAGGTACAGCTTTAAGTCAAAGGAGTTCCCATGGTACAACAGTTCCTTACAGTGGGGGATCGGTTCCTGGGCTGGTATGAAAAATGGCTGATCAAACCTGCGCAAATCATTTTGAATAGTCTGATGACCCTGTTCATCCTCTACTCAGTATTCATGCGGTACGTGCTGAACAAAGCTCCTACCTGGTCCGAAGAATTGACCCGGTACATCATGGTGTGGGCAGCCCTGTTGGGGATGGGAATCGCTTCCCGATACAATAAGCATATTGGACTCTCAGATCTGGTGGTAAAACTGTGGGGGAAATGGACAGATACGGTTCTTACGATAGGAGATATTCTTTCGGCTCTTTTCTGGGTGTTGGTGTTCGTAACCGGCATTTCAATTACCCTCATGGTAGCTCCCCAACGGTCTCCGAGCATGAATCTTCCTATGTGGATCGCGTACATCGCTG
>JAOABU010000113.1 GCA_026418195.1 Spirochaetota bacterium
CTCCCAGGGTAGCGATGGAAAGATTGTGCCCATAGATCGGTCTAGGAGTACCATCGGGCCTGTACTTTCCAATCCTTGGACCCAACAGGAGAATGCCTGCTAGGGCACTCCATCCACCCACCGAATGTACCACAGTGGAACCGGCAAAATCAAACATTCCGAGTTCAGCAAGCCAACCACCTCCCCAGATCCAATGCCCTCCTATCGGATAGATCACTGTAGCGATTAGCACCGTAAAGAAGATGAAGGCTTTAAACTTGATCCGTTCGGCTACGGCACCCGAAACGATCGTGGCAGCTGTGCCGCAGAATACCAACTGAAAGAAGAACTTGGCAGCCAAGGGTACTCCCGTCCAGCTTAAAGCTGAATAGGCTCCCTTGTAGGCATCTCCTGTGGCAGGACTGTTGTCAGCCCCTGTTAGGGCGAACAACCCTTCCATGCCCCAGAAAGGGGTTCCATTGCCAAACATTAGGCCGAAGCCGATTATGTAGAAGGCAAGGGACGAAACCCCGAACACGATAAAGTTTTTTGCTAGGATATTTACCGTGTTCTTCACTCGGCAGAGACCGGATTCGACCATAGCGAATCCAAGGTTCATGAAGAAAACAAGGAATCCTGCCACTAGAACCCATAGGGTATCCAGGGCAACTTTCAACGAGCCAGCATCCATACATTCCTCCATTGATGGGGTAAAGTGTTTGCATTAGCAATGCAAAAGATGTACCAAAAAAAGATCCGAATACTGAAAAAATTATAATTCTTATCAATAGAATAAGTTATTAGTATGCTAATCGTTGCACAGGAATGGGAAAAAGTTAAAAAATATGTACATAAAGGTAGTTTGGTTTGGAAAAAAATACAAAAATGTAATTTAATAAGAAGAAAAATACATTTATGTAATAAATCAGTCCAGGATTTTCAGGGGTGGATTTCTAGAAGAGCACTAGATCCAGGGGGCCTCCAGAGATCCGAGGGAGGAATATGTATTCTGAATCTAAGTACCTGTTCCAGTTCTTTTCGATCTGGTCTCGAATGTAATGGTATGCTTCGAGGGTGGTAATCCATCCGTCATGGTTCCTATCCGCAGAACGAGGAGTTTGGAGGAGATAGTAGGTGAACAAGCCGTGAGCGATCGGAACTCCACTGGAATCATAGTCAGCTTCAAATGTCAGTTCCTGAGACCCACCAGCGGCAATCACTATCGCCTCTGTGTAAGGAATGTCCCCTTCCTCTACATTGGCAAAATACTGAACAAAAGCTTTCCGAGCAGCTTTCAAGTAATCGATCTTGTTCCCCTGGTAATCAGGAGGAAGGGCATCCACACCCGGGAACTCACCAATGAATCCCCCCGAGTTACAGGAATCCAAAAGCACTACTTTTCGCTTCGAGGGAATCCTGTGAATTAGTTGCATCAGTTCCGAGTCTTCAATCCCTCCATTGGACAACGTACTTACAGGATCGTAGAGAAAGATATACTCGTGATAGGATCCATCGTTGTGCAGCCATTGCACTCCATGGCCAGAGAAATAGAAGAGGAAAAGAGAATCAGGTTTTGCCTTGGTAGCGATGGCCTCGATATCCGAGAGAAGGTTCGTTTTTGTCGCTTCCGTGTCGGTTCGAACGAACAGATTGGATAAAGGATATCCTCTGGTATGAAGGAGTTCCCCTACGGCGAGGGCATCGTCGGCACTGTAGGTTAGTGCATTGGCTGGCTCCACATACTTTGCGACGCCATACACGATGGCGTACCGTTCTCCTGGATCCGGATCTATACTACAGGAGAGGAAAGGGAGGGAAAGAAGTAATGCGGTGATAGAGAGGAAGGATCGAAGAGAAGGTTGAGTGTTCATCTGCCCTCCTTGGAAGGGAGGACCGTCCAGGTGTACACCACCCCGATAGACAGACCGAAGGAAAAGGAGGTGGTCAAATCTTTTCGGAAGTACCATTCAAAGGGGGCCAAGTATCGGATCCGGATTCTGGGAGAGGTTGTGGCATAATCGAGAAAGACGAAGGTACAGACAGAGGGGTAAAAGAACAGGAGATCCGTATCCCGATACCGGGAAAAGAACGCACCGCTTCCTCCACCCCAACCAGCCCGAATACTGGAACTCGAAGTAGAAAATGGGAATTCTACCTGAAGTCTAGCATGAACCCCCTCATACCCTCGGTATCCCCATCCTCTGTTCAGGTTCGTAGCTCCTGTCCCGTGGAGACCGAGAATCCCGGAGAGTGCCCAAGTAGACCCTTCTATTAGGGTGGTGAGTTCTAGGGAGTTGCTTCCCTGAGTTTTAAAGTCGAACCCCTCCAAACGAGAGATTACTACTGCACCTCTACTAGAAAGGGAATGGGAAACATCAATAGGAAAGGCAGGTACTGCCGATACTAGGATGGCAAAGAGGACGAATCTGGATATAATTTCCATAGACAGATTTGAATTTGTCCTTAAATTAAAGAAGAATTCAAGGGATTTCACCAACTATGTGGAAGAAGATAGCGGTAGTATGGGTAGGATTGATTCTCATCTTGCCCCTTTCTTGTAGCAAAAAGCCAACTCCAGTGAAGGTGGAGCTTCCACCTACCCCAGTCCTTACGGTCAAAGCCAACTGGGGGGTAGTGGTGTCCCCCTATTTGAGGGTACGGAAGAAACCTTCCGTAGATGGGGAGGTGGTAGCCCATCTACGGAACGCTTCCATTGCCGAGGTCCTTTCCCGGACTGCATATCCTGAAACGATTGAAGGAAAAGCAGACTACTGGTATGAAATCTCTTCCGAAGGAGTGCGAGGTTGGGTATTCGGGTGCTACCTCAAGTTCTTCGACACGAAAGCTGAAGCAGAGAAAGCTGCAACTAGTACGCAGAACGGCTAGATCTTAGACCATGCAGTATCCCTTTCTACTGAATATAGCATTCCCCATTTTCCTGGGAGCCCTTATTGGATATGTGACCAACGCTATTGCCATTCGGATGCTGTTCCGTCCCCTCAATGAATATAGGATTGGTGCATTCAGAGTTCCCTTTACGCCAGGGGTCATTCCAAGACAACGGCATCAGTTGGCTCGAAGCATTGCTCGAATGGTATCAAGGGAACTATTGACCGAGGGAACTTTCAGAAAACGGTTGGAAGATCCTTTGTTCCAGAAGAGGGTTTACGAACGATTGTCGGATCTGTCCGATCGGCTTTTTTCTACTCCCTTGGGGAGTCTGATGGATGCTGTGCCTATTCAGGTACGGGGACTCGGTGTATCTTTCCTTCGTACAGTTCTCCGGGAGGCGTTGGACGGAGAACGTATCTCCACTTCTTCAATACCAGGAGAATCGGGATCGATTGCCCCTACATCCATACCTGCTAGACCCTTTCGAAATCTATTGGAGGAGACTCTAGAACAGATCTGGGAAATTCCAGTTCCTGCCCATGTTCCCGAGGGAATCCTTCGATGGATTCGAGAATCGGAAGGTGGTAAAAGATTCATTCAGAGAATACGCCAATTCACGGAGTTAAAAATACAGGAAGGTGTCACGATAGGAAAGCTATTGGGGATAGAAGTTCGTGCGGAAAGGATGTACTCCGTTTTAGAGCCTCTATACCCTAAAATCGGATCCTTCTTGGTGCAATTCCTTCGCACTCCGGAAGTAAAAAGGGAACTGGAAATCGAGGGACGTTTCCTGCTACGGGAAATCCTATCAGAACTATCCTTTTTTCAGCGATTATGGATTACCGCAGGGCAGTACGATCGTACATTGGAAGAGCGAATGCCTTTTATCGTAGAAGATGTGATTCAGGCGATTGAACGGGCAACAGGTGAAGGTCCTATAAAGGAAAAAATCTTAAAGGTAGTGATGGAGGAATTGGATAGACTCATAGACCAACCGATCCTGATCTGGTATGAAAAGGCGGGTAGGGAATGGATAGAAACCTTTTGGAAGATCCTAGAACATGGTATGGAACATGGGTTACCGGAGATTTTCGGATCCATTCTACTGCCTAGAGGAGAGAGGGATATTCGAATTGGAGTATGGGTATCTTACGTTGTCGGTATCCCTCGAAAGGAACTCACTTCCAGAACCCTCGACTGGATTCGTAGGTGGATTGTATCTGAAGGAGATCTTGCAACAGGGAAACGCTCCCCGATAGGAGAAGAACTTCTATCGATCTTTCAAAAGATGTGGTCTGTGCCTAAGAAAGTTTTAGGGGCGAAATCGTTAGGAGATCTGTTTCCCCTTACAAAAGAAGAGAAGGACAGTATTGACCTCTTCCTCATTCGAACTATATTCGATATACTTAGTGCGAAATTACCTATTATTCTTACTGCACTGGATATAGAAGATCTAGTAACAAAACGGATCGACGAGTTGGATATACGGGAAGTTGAGGAACTCCTCCTTTCTGTAATTTCTAGGCACCTTCGATGGATCAATGTAGTTGGAGGGGTTCTAGGTGCGATTATTGGAGCTACCCAGGTCTTGGTACAGTATATAAAGTAGATGAGGAATTGGTAAGTGAATCCCATACACCTCCTCGTAATAGAAAAAGTAAACACCGTCGGTGACCGATTGCGAAACCTTTTAACTTCCAACGAGTTCCATATTACAACTGTCCATTCTTTAGAAGAAGCTGATACGTTTTTGCAAGGGTGTCCCCAAGACAATCCCGTAGGAATCATCCTGATATGCGTGTTCGAGGAGCCTTGGGAAGCCTTCGTTCAAGGGTTAAGGAGACGGTTCTCTCTTACCCCCATCCAACTTCTAGTGGCCAGGAAATCATGGGAAGGATTTCTGTTGGAATCTGGGATAGATGACATCTTCCAGATCCCCATTTCGGACGAAGAGCTTGTGGTGAGGGTGCGAGTTGCTGGATTCAGGTATCAGCGGCAGGTTCAACTGGTGGAAGAGAGGGAATTTTTCCGTAAAGCAGTAAAGCAAGAGGAAGAGTTAGCTGCGCAAATCATGGATCAAAATCGAAAGCTAAAGAGAGCGTTCGAAGATATCGAACGGATTAATGAAGAATTGGTGCGGGCAAACCGGGAATTGGAACGAATCGCCCGGCATGATGCACTGTCTGGATTATTGAACAGAATTACCTTATTCAATGCGGTGGATGCCGAAATCGAGCGGTCGCTTCGTACCGGTAGTCCACTGAGTGGAATCATGATCGACATCGATCATTTCAAAGACATCAATGACAACTATGGGCACCAGTGTGGGGATGACGTGATCCGGATGATCGGAAGCTGGCTGCTAGGGAACCTGCGGAAATACGACTTAGCGGGAAGGTATGGGGGAGAGGAGTTCTTCGTGGTTCTACCCAATACTCGATTGAATCATGCGGTGAAGATCGCTGAACGGTTTCGCAAGACTGTGCAAACCCACTCGATCAGTTGCGACTCCCATTCGATCCAAATTACAGCTTCCCTGGGAGTAGCGGAGTACCGAATGGGTGAGACCCGAGATATGTGGATCAACCGGTGTGATCGAGCCATGTACGTGGCAAAACATAGAGGAAGAAATCAGGTAGTGGCGGATACCTTTCCTTTAGGACCTGCTGGACGTCTCGGGCGATGATGATTCTGGAATTCGAAGGATGAAGGTACTTCCTTCTCCAGGAGTGCTTTCCAGGCTTACTGTACCCCCATGAGCCAGAGCTATGTGCTTCACGATGGCCAACCCTAGGCCGGTTCCTCCCAGAGAACGGCTACGAGTCTTGTCGACCCGGTAGAATCGTTCGAAGATTCTACTCTGTTCCTCTCTGGGGATGCCCGGCCCTGTATCCCGTACGGTGAAACAGATTTCTCTGCCTATGGAAAAGGCAGTCACTACCACCTCGCTTCCTGGATCACTGTATTTAATGGCGTTATCTACCAGATTCACCAAAGCTTGTACGATCAGTAACGGGTTTACGTACACAGCCTCATGCGTCCCCTGTTGGATTTCCAGACGAAGCTGGATGTGTTTCTCTTCCGCTTTGGTTGCCTGGAGAGTTTGCAATTCCGAAAAGATCTCGGGAAGAGAGACCCACTCTTTTCGGATCGTCGTTTCTGCCTGTTCAAGGCGAGAGAGGCTTAGCAGGTCTTCAATAAGAGCATGGAGTCGGAGGGTTTGATTCTCTATGATGGAAAGGAAACGAACCGATTGCACAGGGTCTTGCAGGGCTCCCTCTTTTAATGTTTCTACGAATCCAAGGATCGAAGTAATGGGAGTGCGGAGTTCGTGAGATACATTCGCAACGAAATCTTTCCGCATTTCCTCTAGCTGTTTAAGGCGTGTAACATCGTTCAAGACCAGTAATAGGTTCGATTCCTCTTCTTTCGATGAAGGTAGAAGGCTCCCATGGACTTGCAGGTATCGATTCTTTCCTTCGCTGGAGAAAACCAGAGTTTGTTCCTGGATGTCCTCTGATCGCCGAACGGATTGTATGAACTTGCAAAGGTCATCACTTGAAATTACTTCGGATAATTTTTTCCCCACACCTTCGCGAGCCGGTAGGTTGGCAAGGGCTTCTGCAGCATGGTTCATCCGTTTAATCCGTTCTTTCCCATCCAGGAGGATCACCGCCTCCGTCATTCCCTTGAGGATTCCCTCCAATTCATTCCGCTGTAAGGCGATGGTTTCGATTCGATTCTTCAACTCCTTTGCCATCCAGGTAAGAGTTTCACCCAGGACTCGAAGTTCATACGGGTTCTTGATGCGCAGGATAGGCTCCAGATCGCCCTGAGCATACCGTTCAGCTACCCGCAGAATCTGAGTTAAGGGCCTTTCCCACTCTTTTAAAAGGGAGATCAGTAAGAGACTGTTCAAAAGAATGAAGAGAGTTCCCTGAAGAATCAACCCCCACACCAAGGCAGGCCGAATGGAGTACACAAGAAAGCTTCCGAGTAGGGTAAGACTTAAAAATAAGATGAAGGTGGTGTAGAGGTATCGAACTAGACTACGATTCACAAACATCCGGTTCCAGTTTATACCCTACCCCCCGAACGGTAACGATACATTTCCCCCGTTCCATGAGTTTTTTCCTGAGAGATAGGATTTGTACGTCCACTGAGCGTTCAGTTACTGGATAGTCTTTCCCTTTAATACCATCGATGATCTGAGCCCGGCTATAGACCCAGCCAGGTTTGCGGGCTAGCAGTTCTAGAAGGGCAAACTCCGTAGCGGATAGTTCTACCTTATGTCCGTCTACCCGAACTTCGTGTTTGTTTAGATCGATCTCAATTCCCTGCACCGAAATAGTTTGAGGAGCGAGGGCGGTATCCTTGTTCCGACGAAGGGCTGCGCGAACTCTAGCTACCAATACTTTGGGACTAAAGGGTTTGGTGATGTAATCGTCCGCTCCGATTTCCAAGCCGATCACCATGTCGGTTTCTTCTGCCTTTGCCGTCAGCATGAGTATGGGGATAGGGCGAAGACTTTCCGTTCCTTTTATCCTCCTACATACTTCAATGCCATCTAAACCGGGTAGCATTAAATCGAGGATGATGCAATCCGGGACATGACGATTCACCCACCGGAGAGCTTCCTCTCCGTTCTGAACGGTTTTGACCTCAAACCCTTCTTTTTCAAGATTAAACCGAACCAGTTCCAGGATATCGGGTTCGTCATCCACCACTAGGATCCGTTTTTTCACCTATGAACTCCTTTTCCAGCATTTTAACCGTGTCACCATCATCCGGTTGCACAATTCATCCTGTCTAGGGCATTATACGAAGGACACATATGGAAACACAAGAGATACCTTCTTCCCATCGTCCAAGACTCATGTTTACTGGAGGAGGAACCGGCGGACATGTGTATCCCGGCCTATCCGTGCTGGAACAACTCCGAAAGAGGGGTGAATATGAGGTGGTAGGGATCGGTTCGAAGAAGGGAGTAGAACGGACCCTGGTAGGGGAGGCATCGGTACCATTCCTAGGAATCCCGTCAGGGAAGTTCCGTAGAGAGTTTACGTTTAAAAACGTCACAGATCTGTTTCGGGTACTAGGGGGAATCTTTGTATCCATCTATCATTTGAAACGGTTAAATCCACACCTTCTTTTCTCTAAAGGAGGATTCGTATCAGTCCCACCTGTACTGGCAGCTTTTATTTTAAAGATCCCTGTCATTGCTCATGAATCCGACCTAGACCCAGGCCTAGCCACCAGGATTGCTCTACCCATAGCACGGAGATTATTGGTTCCTTTCCCAGAATCGGTGGAACTGTACCCGAAACGGTATCGATCCAAGATTACGGTAACCGGGAATCCCGTTAGGGATGCGATCTTTCAGGGGAATGCAGAGGAAGGTAGGAAGTTATTGGGATTAAGAAAGGATAGACCAATTCTTCTTGTGCTGGGAGGTAGTCAGGGGGCAATGGAAATAAACCGGCTACTGTGGTCTACCTTGCCAGACCTGTTGAAGGATATGCAAGTGGTTCATCAAGTAGGACCCCTTCATACGGGTGCACCGGAACTTGCGGAGAGTCTTCACCTATCGGGATATGTAGCCAAAGGGTATTTCAAGGAGGAACTTCCCCACGTTTTAGCTGCTGCCGATGGGGTAGTTTCTCGCGCTGGAGCCGGTACCCTATGGGAACTCGCCGCCCTCTGTAAACCGATGCTCCTGATTCCGTTACGAGGCTCGGGAACCCGCGGTGATCAGGTGCGAAATGCAAGATTGTTTGAGTTGCATGGATGGGCAAGAGCGATCTATGATGAACCAATCCCAAGGCAACGGTTCCTTGAGGAGGTGCGTTTCCTTATGGATACACGAAGAGCGCAGGATTTACAAACAAACTTGAAACAGTTGGATGTTCGAGGAGCTGCAAATAGGATCGTCCAAGTGCTACTGGAGGTAATACAGGAAGGAACGGAGCAAAACCAATGAAATGGAATACGTTAGATGTGATCTTTGGTATCCTCCTTCTCTTCTTCAGTCTTCGAGGAATGCTCCGAGGGTTTGTTGGGGAGGTGTTTTCCGTCGGAGCGGTGGCATTGGGGCTAGGGGCAGGGTACTTTTTCGGACCGCATTTTGCACAAGTTGTCGCACAAACCTTTCATCTACCTGGCTGGGGTCATGTAGTGTCTTTTTTGGGGGTGTTTCTCCTGGTGTATGTTTTATTGAAGATCCTCGAGCGACTCTTTCGTGGTTTTATTGAGACTCTTCATCTTCAGAACCTGGACAAAGCGTTGGGGCTATTCCTGGGAATCGGGGAAGGGCTGATACTCATCCTTCTGGCTCTCTGGGGTCTACGAGTGCAACCGGTCTTCGATGCGAAATCCTTATTGGAAGGGAGTTGGGTAGCTAGGGTGCTTCTTCCTCTGTCCTATTCCCTCCTCCATAAGTTCCCCGTTCCAAAGGCATAGTGGTATGTTTGAGAATATTCTAAACCAAGCTGAAGTGGTTGGTAGGCTTAGGCAGGATGTTGAAGGGCGGACATTACCCCCTGCCCTTTTGTTTTCGGGTCCCCCCTATTCTGGGAAACTTTCTACAGCGTTGGAGCTTGCTAGAGTACTGAGTTGCGAGAAAGGAATGGCGGAATGGAACTGTGCCTGCAAATCTTGTGAAACTCACCGATTGCTTCTGTCCACCAATCTGGTGCTTTTAGGAGGAAGGTACTTCACTGCTGAAGTAGCGGCCTGCTGTGACACCCTGTCCCGCACAGCCAATGTATCCGGTCGGTATCTGTTTGTCCGTTCCATCCGAAAGCTTACCCGCAGGTTTGATGCCTTTTTGTGGGACGGAGAAGAATCAAAACTTGCTCGTATTTCCCCTTATCTCTCGAGATTGGATGAACTCGCTTTTGATTTGGGTCCGAATGGGTCTGCATTACCCCCTCCTCAAGAGTTAAACAAGCGATTGGAAGAGGTAGTTGCCCTTGTTAGAAAAGTGGAAGATTCCATTTCCGTCATGTCTGTCCCTGTCAGTATGATTCGCAGAGTAGCTGCTTGGGCGCACCTAAAGGGAACGGAACCTACAAAGGTAATCATCCTGGAGAATGCAGATCGATTACTGGATGCTGCACGGAATGCTTTACTGAAACTTCTGGAAGAACCTCCTACTTCGGTGTACCTCATCCTTACCACTAGCCGGAAGAATGCTATCATCCCTACGATCCTCTCCAGAGTTCGGACATACACGTTTCAGCAAAGAGTAGGTCCTTCTGCTTTGGAAGTGTTGGAGCGAATCTTCAAGGTAACCTCTTCTGAATGTCCCGACTTGGATTCTTTTTTCCTTTTGTTCCAGGGAGTCAAACCCAGCACCTTGCGAGGGTATGTGATGAAGTTCCTGAAAGGCGCTTGGGGAGGGGAAAGGGATCTATTGATAGAGATAGCTACGGAACTGTTTCAGGATAAGGAGAAGTTCCGTCTCTTCCTGCAAGAACTTGTCATGGTATTGGAGGAAATCCTTCGAAAGGAAACCGTTCCCGAGGTCTCTTATATCCCTTCTTTATCACAGATGGAACAATGGATCGATCTTATTCGAAAATCTGTGGAATCCTTGGAAGTGCTGAACGTCCATCCCTTACTTCTTGGGGAACGACTCTTCCTCCGTATGGGGAGGGATCATGCGTAAGTTCATCCAAAAAGCCTTGGAAAAGATTGAGAAACTCGATAGCCAACAAATCCAAAAGTTGGTCTCCGATCTAGCTCAAGAGAATGAACGGCTAGAGGTGGTACTGGAGTCCATGACAGATGGGATCATGGTGACGGATACGGAGAATCGATTAGTCTTGTACAATAAATCCGCTGAACGATTGATACCCTTTGTCACCGTGCCAGAGGTTTATGAGCGAAAAGTCTGGGCCGTCATCGCAGATATCGAAATTTCCGATTTCGTTAAATCGGTACTGGAACGCCAGGAAACTGTGCGAGATCGGGAATTTTCCATTCGTGTGGGAGGGGAGACTCGAACTCTTTCATGCTCCGTTCTCCCCTTGGTGCGGAACGGGAAGATCCAAGGAAACCTGTTTCATATAGAGGACGTAACAGAGAAACGAGCGAAAGAGATACGTCTTCGTCGAGCGGAAAGTCTTGCGTCCCTCACTACCCTGGCAGCGGGGGTAGCTCATGAAATCAAGAATCCTCTCGGAGCGATCGGAATCCATATCCAATTGATTAAAAAATCCCTTCAGGGAAAAGGTAGGGTGGGGAAACGAGGTATAATGAAACATCTCGAAGTAGTAACCGAGGAGGTAGAGAGACTCAACAAGATCGTGGTGGACTTTCTCTTTGCGGTTCGTCCGATGGACGCTCATCTTGAACTACGGGATCTGAATGGGATCTTATTAGACCTGGTAAAGTTCGTGGAGGTAGAGACCGCTCAGGGAGATGTCAAATTGAATGTAGAGTTGGCAGAAGGCTTGCCAAAGCTTTTACTGGATGAAAAATATATCAAACAAGCGGTCTTGAACTTAGTGAAGAATGCCCTTTCGGCCATGCCGGAGGGTGGGGTGTTGACCATTCGAACCGAGAGGAAAGGAGATAACGTGCGGTTACAGGTAACGGATACAGGAATTGGAATCCCTCCAGAATACCTGGATAAAATTTTCGAACCCTATTTTACCACGAAAGAGTTTGGATCGGGTTTGGGATTAACGATTGTGTACAAGATCGTCAAAGAACATAAAGGGGAAATAACAGTCGATTCGGAGCCTGGTAAAGGAACTACCTTCACGATCAAGTTCCCCATCCCGCAACCAGAACGGCAGTTGATCGATTACAGACAAGAAGTGCCTGAGGAGGTTGCGACATGAAGTTTCATATCCTCATTGCGGATGACGAAAAGAATATCCGGGAAGGTTTGGGACAAGCCCTTGAGTTGGATGGATATCGTACCTTTCTAGCTGAGGATGGGGAAGCAGCGTGGAGAATCTTCCAGGATGAAGAGATTGATCTGGTAATCACCGATTTAAAGATGCCCAAAATTTCCGGAGAGGAATTGCTTCGAAGAATTACAGCCGAGCAACCTACTGTCCCTGTTATCATCCTTACAGGACACGGGACGATCGAATCGGCCGTGAAAGCGATGCGGGATGGGGCGTACGACTTTCTAACCAAACCCATCAATCTGGATCGATTGTCTTTACTGGTGAAGCGAGCACTCTCCAATCGGGAACTGGTTCTGCAACATCGGGCCATGCAGGAGGAACTGGAAAAGAAACGGGGTTTTTCCAACATCATCGGTGTGAGCCCTGCCATGCGTAAAATCTATGAAATCGTTCGCCAAGTAGCTCCTACCAAGGCTTCGGTGTTAATTACGGGAGAAAGTGGGGTGGGAAAAGAACTAATTGCCGATGCCATCCATAATCTTTCCCAACGAAAGGATAAACCTTTCATCAAAGTCCATTGTGCTGCTCTCACCGAAACCCTGTTGGAAAGTGAGCTTTTCGGACACGAAAAAGGAGCCTTTACTGGAGCCATCTCCAGAAAACGGGGTCGTTTCGAACTGGCTCACACAGGAACGATTTTTTTGGATGAAATCGGAGAAATCAATCAGAGTGTCCAGATCAAAATCCTTCGGGTACTCCAGGAAAAGAAGTTCGAACGGGTAGGAGGAGAAGAAACGATCGAGGTAGACGTACGGATCATTTCTGCTACGAATAAAGACCTGAAAGCCGAGATTGCAGCCGGAAGATTCCGAGAAGATCTTTACTACCGACTGAATGTGGTGAATATACACATCCCTCCCCTTCGGGAACGAAAGGAAGATATTCCCCTTTTGGTGGCGGCATTCTTAAAAGAGTTTGCCAAAGAAAATGGAAAACAGATCGAAGGAATTGACCCCAAAGCCAGAGCTGCTCTGTACAACTACTCCTGGCCGGGAAACGTACGGGAACTGCGAAACTGTATCGAAAGTGCAGTGGTTCTCTGTAAGGGACAGTTTATCACTCTTGATGACCTACCTCCCTTTCTTCGCAGCGGAGCGGATGAAAACTACGTGAAAATCTCTCTCGGCACTACCCTGTCAGAAGCGGAAAAAGAGATCATACAGGCCAACTTGAGTTACTTCCGTGGAAACAAATCGAGGACCGCTGAAGTATTGGGGATTGGCCGAAAAACCCTTCACAGAAAACTGAAAGAGTATGGAATTGAAGATGTCCAGATCGAAGACCCAGAAGAAGAGGAAAAAGAGGGAGTGGAATGAATGTTTACGTGGGTTTGAACCTATTGTCCATACTGTTTCCCCTGATTTTCTCTTTCCACCCGCGGATTGCGTTTCATAAGGAATGGCGGTACGTAATTCCAGCAATTGGGATTACCGCTGTAGTATACCTATTGTGGGACATTCTTGTGACAGCCCAAGGGCATTGGAGGTTCAATCCTGACTACTCTGGCGAGGCAGTGTTCGGAGGCCTTCCCTTGGGGGAGGTCTTGTTCTTCTTCTGTATCCCTTACGCCTGTTTGTTCGTCTACCGTATCTTTCGTATCTTTTTTCAGGCAAGGCTTCTTCCCATCCCTCTTTCTGTATTCTGGGCATTGGCAGGGGTGTTCCTTCTATCAAGTGTTTTGAACCTTCAACGGGGATACACAATGCTTGCGTTCCTTTCCTGTGCAGCCTTTCTGGCACTTGCCCTAAAGCTGAAGCCTTCCCTTCTCCAATCTTCCCATACCTGGGAGTACTTCCTCTTCTCTTTCGGTGCTTTCCTCTTTGTGAACGGTATCCTCACCGGTTTACCTGTGGTGCTCTACAATCCAGATATGATATTAGGGTATCGAGTGATTACAATCCCTGTGGAAGATTTTTTCTACAATTTTTCTTTTTTAGGTTTCAACCTGCTCCTGTACCGGTTACTTGCAGGAGACGATTGAGGCAGGGGACCTTTTCTGCCTCCTGCCTTGGTCACCCTTCTATTTCTCTGTCTCGGTCATTCCCGCAATGAACTGTTTCTGCATCAATACGACAACGATAACAGGAGGAATCAGGGCCAACAGGGTCGTAGCCATCACGATCTGCCACTCTATGTGTACATCCGCTCCGGTCATCATTCGATTGATTCCTATTAAAAGAGTAAAGTATTCCTGTTTAGTAGTAATCAAAAGAGGCCATAAGTACTGGTTCCATCCATAGATAAACTGAATCACGAATAGAGCAGCGATAGGGGTACGACTCATGGGCACGAGTATCCGACCAAAGAATTGCATGGGAGAAGAACCATCTATTTGAGAAGCTTCCACAATCTCTCGAGGTACGGTAAGGAAGAACTGTCGGAATAAAAAAACGGCCGTAGCTGAAACGATCATGGGCATGATAAGGCCGGAGTAGGTGTTCAACATTCCAAGGTCAGAGATGACCTTATAGGTGGGCATGATACGCACTTCCACAGGTAGCATGAGGGTTACGAATATACTCCAAAAACAGAACTTTCGAAGTGGAAAATCGAAGAATACGATAGCGAAAGCTGCTAACAGGGAGATAACGATCTTTCCGATGGAAATTCCCATTGCCATGATGAAGGAGTTCTTAATCATAATGAAAACTGGGGTTCCCAGGTTTTTCGTGCCTTCGAACAAAGCTCTCTTATAGTTCGTCAATAAGTGTGGTCCAATGTTTAGGGGCATGGGAGCAGAAAGAATCTCCGCGCTCGTGTGAGAGGAAGCTGAAAAGATGAAGTAAATAGGAAAGACGATAATGGCGATCCCGATCCATAGATAAAAATGTGTAATGAACCTTCGAATTTTTGAAAACTCTCTCATGGGTTGCCTCCTAGTAGGTGATCCGCCGCTCGATGAAGCGGAACTGAAGCACGGTCAGTCCGATCACGAGAATCATGAGGATGACCGATTGGGCAGAGGAACCTCCTAGGTCGAGATTGACAACCCCATCTCGCCAAACTTTATAGACAAGTATGGAGGTGGATTTTCCTGGACCTCCTGCGGTGATCCCATGCACGATAGGGAAGGTTTCGAAGAACCCGAATACAAGGTTCATTACCAAAAGGTAGAAGGTCGTAGGGGCCAGGAGTCCGAAGATGATCTGCCAGAAGCGTCGGATAGAGCTCGCCCCATCGATAATGGCGGCTTCCACTAGGGTCTCGGGAACACTTTGAAGTCCTGCCATGAAGAAGACGAAATTGTAAGCTAACTGTTTCCAGGAAGCAGCTAGGGTGAGGAGAATGAAAGCGTGCTGGAAGTTCAATAGGTAGTCCCAAGGAATTCCAAATCGATGCTTCAGGATCCAAGCGATGACTCCTACATTAGGGTTGAACATGAAAAGCCAGATAACTCCTGCTACGAGGGTAGCAACTGCATAGGGCCATGTTAGCATCGTCTTATAAAAAGTGGTGAACTTAATTTTCTTGTGGGCCTGTACCGCTAGGAAAAGAGACACCGTCATGGAGAGAAAGGTAATGCTTAGTGCAAAAACAATAGAGATGGTAAAGGAATACAGGTAATCACTATCGGGGTTGGTAAAGAGGGCAATATAGTTGGATAGTCCTACGAAGATTGTCTTTCCGCCGAAGGGATCCTGAAGGTAGAAGGATTGTAGGATCGCTTGGGCAGAAGGCCAGAAAAAGAAGATGAACACAATGATCATTTGAGGGAGAACAAGAAAATAGGGTAACCATTTAGCCTTTATTTCGTACTGTTTAGCCATACAATGCCTCGATTACAGGGGATGTAAAAGCGAAAGAAGGGGGGTGTTACCCCCCCCTCTAGGATAGATCGTTATTTGTACAATCGTTCAAATTCCCGAAGTTTAGCATTCCCTTCCCGGACCATGCGATCCAATCCATCCTTTACAGAAATCTTATCAGCCAGGATGTCTTCCCAAACCTGGTCTTCGATTTCACGAATGATGTTGAAGTTGCCGAATCGGATTCCCATCGAGTTCTTCGTTGGAGGTTTGTTGAGAAGTTGTCCGATGGCGACTTCTAGACCTGGATTGTCTTTATAGTACCCCTGCTTCTTGGTCAATTCGTACGCAGCATTTGTGATAGGTAAGTAACCAGTATTCTGGTGCCAGTACGCTTGGATTTCCGGTTGCGAAATGAAAGTGAAGAAGGCCGTAACAGCTTTATATTCTGCTGGGCTCTTTCCATTAAATACCCAGAGACTCGCCCCCCCGATGATCGAGTTTTGTGGAGCACCCGGGACATCCGGATAGTACGGAAGACGAGCAACCCCGAAGTCGAACTTGCAGTTGGCTTTCATACTTCCATACCCACCGATGGATTCGAAGTGCAGGCCTACCCGTTGGGAAATGAAGAGGGGGTTCGCCTTGTTTTCCCGACCACCGTAAATGAACACTCCCTCCTTTGCCAGTTTGTAGAGGTTCTCGAAATGGCGAACGTGGAGAGGGCTGTTGAACACGAGTTCTGTATCCAACCCATCGAATCCATTGCTCTTGGTTCCGAAGGGGACGTTGTGCCAGGCAGAGAAGTTTTCCAATTGGATCCAGCTTATCCAGTTGGTGGTGAATCCCCCTTCCATCCCTGAAGCTTTCAGTTTGCGGGCTGCATCGAAGAACTCAGGCCAGGTTACCGGGGGTTTATCCGGATTCAACCCTGCTTTGCGGAAAGCGTCTTTATTGTAATACATAACCGCAGTAGAGCTATTGAAGGGCATAGAAAGCATTTTCCCGTCCGAAGTGGAATAGTAGGATGTTACCGTAGGAATATATACCTTCGGATCGAATTTGGCGTTATTCTCTGCCATCAATTGATACACAGGTTTAATGGCACCCTTAGCGGCCATCATGGTGGCCGTTCCTACCTCATACACCTGAATAATGGCAGGAGCTTGCTTTGCTCGGAAAGCTGCGATACCCGCGTTCATCGTGTCGCTGTAGGATCCCTTGTATACAGGCACTACCTTATAATCCTTTTGGCTAGCATTGAACTTGTCGCAGACAGATTGAACCATCTCGCCATTCTTTCCAGTCATGGCGTGCCAGAACTCCACAGAAACCTGGGCATAGACCCCTGCGGCCACTACCAGGCTCAGCGTCAGTAAAAATAGTTTCTTCATGCAGACCCTCCTCCAAAACGTTTACATTCAATACTGAATGTTTTTGTTTGTTTTTGAACCTATTCTAACCTCATTGTTAGAATCTTGCAAGTTTTTCTTGCTCTTCTATAGTATGAACCTCTTTGTCGTTTCTTGCAACATCTCCCTATGGGAATGTTATGCTGGTGCTAGGTTCAGGTTAGAATATCGTTATTGACAGATATGGTGCCCTCCCCTATGCTACCATGGCATGAATCCAACAATCCAAACAACGTTTCTAGGTAGAAGTCTTGCTTCCCCGCTGGTGCTACCAGCAGGTATTCTTGGGATGAGTGCAGGCTCCCTTAGGTATGCATTACAGCAGGGGTATGGGTTGGTGACCTCCAAGAGTCTTACCTTGGAACCCCGTTCTGGCCATGAGGGACCAGTAGTAGCTGAATATAATGGAGGGGTCCTGAATAGTATGGGGCTCTGCAACCCAGGAATCAAGGAAGGGTTAGAAGAGGTGAATCGGTTCGTAGAGCAAACCGGTTCACCGATCTTGGTCAGTCTCTTTGCTACGAATAGGGAGGATTTTGTGGAATTGGCCCGTAGAGCCAATGATAGTGCTGCTACCTTCATTGAACTGAACCTTTCCTGTCCCAATGTGATGGACGAGTATGGGATCCCCCTATCTTCTTCCAAAGAGATTGTAGCGATGATTGTGGAGGCGGTGAAGAAAGTATCTCGGATTCCCGTATTAGCAAAACTTTCTCCCAATGCAATGGACGTACCTTCCATAGCAGTAGCTGCAGAACAGTCGGGCGCGGATGGGTTAACCCTCATCAATACCCTAGGACCAGGACTTCTGATCGATCCATATGCTAGGAAACCGATCCTCCATCCTACCTATGGGGGAGTCTCGGGCCCTGCTATCAAACCCATCGCATTAAAGATCGTATTCGATTGTGCGCGAAGAGTCCGTATCCCAATTATCGGCATGGGAGGGATTTCTACGGGCCTGGATGCCATCGAGATGTTGATGGCAGGTGCAACCCTTGTTGGGGTAGGAACAGCGATCTGGCAGCGGGGAATTCAGGTAATCGAAGAAATGAATCAGGGGATTCTCCAGTTTTTACGCACCGAAGGATATTCTTCCGTAGAAAACCTTCCGCGTATTTCAAAAAAGAACGGAGCAGAAGGGGAGGAAAAAGAAATACAGTGTGAAATGAGTGAAGCAAGGGTATCAAAGGTAGAGCAAGAAGGGGCCAAGTCTTCTACCTCGTCGCCTATTCATTCCCTCCCATACCTTTCTATGCCCTCCGTGATTCCCTTTTTTTCAGGTAGAATCACCGTCCCTATTCGACAGGTCAAGGATGAGGGTATTTCGGCAAAGACGTTGCGGGTGGATTTAGAGAACGGCAGTACATACAGGTTGCCGATGCCTGGGCAATTTTTCATGGTAACGGATTACCAGGGAGGAGAAAAACCGATCTCTGTGTCCGAGCTAGAGGATATAAGAAATGGAAGAGTACGGGTAGGACTCACCATTAAAGCAGCAGGACCGTTTACCCGACGATTTCAGGATAAGGATGAGGGAGAGTTAATATCCCTGCGAGGTCCCTATGGGAATCCTTTTTCCATCCGAAAGGGTCGCCTCCTATTGGTAGGAGGAGGTTGCGGAATCGCTCCCTTGCATTTCCTCGCCCAAGCTCTTGTTAAGAATGGAGCTGAGGTAACAGTAGTGAACGGTGCACGCACCGAGAAAGAACTCCTATTCTCGGATCGGTTCGCTTCTCTTCCTATCAGAATCGTCGAGGTGCTGGAAGATCGGGATGGGGGTAGAACTGCTGTCGATGCAGTCCAAGAGCTTTTAAGCAAGGAAACCTTCGACTTTGTGTATGCTGCAGGGCCTGAGATGATGATGGCGAACTTACGTCCGCTGATAAATAGGGTAGAGTACGAGTTTCTCATGGAACGGTATATGAAATGTGGAGTGGGGATCTGTGGGAGCTGTACCTGTGATCCGTCTGGTATTCGTCTCTGTGTGGAAGGACCCGTATTATCCAAGGGTTTAGTAGAGCAGTTAACAGATTTTGGTACATACAAGAGGGATGCTTCAGGGAAAAAAATTGCCTTTCGATCAGGATTCAGCTCCTGTGTTCGTGATACTCTTTGATCCGGTGAAAGGATTCATTTAACTTTTTTGTCACTTCCGTTGCATGCCGGTATTTTTCTGGATCTTGAGCAAAACGGTCGGGATGGTATTTTCGGAG
>JAOABU010000120.1 GCA_026418195.1 Spirochaetota bacterium
CCCGCCAACCTGTTTTCCCAAGGATTCTATAGTTCATAGTATCCATCTTACGAAAACCCGTTTGAAAGAGGAAGGGGTTTTGAACGGTAAAAATAGGTCATGGTTTACCCGATAAGATGCTCCCATAGGATCTTCCCTTCATACACACAAAAAAGGTAATGATTCCAATGACCAGAACGACTTCAAAGATGGAATGACCTAGTACACTAAAGGTGATGCCAATGGCGAGAGTATCGATACGGGTAGCTATGGAAAGAAGGAATAGCGGCTTCCCTTGGCGAATGTCTATTCTTGCAATTCGCGAGTACGATTCAGGAAGGATAGAAGAGTTTTCGAGGTCCTCGCAAAACCTATCTTCTATCGTGTTCCGAGCTTCGAAGAGCATTTTGCCCCCTAGGAGGAAGAGAAGGGAAAAAGCGATCCAATGGTCCACTGAATCGAGGAGCCATTGGAAACGGCGTAGGCAGTAGAAACCCAGAAGGGGCATGAAACATTGAAACAAGCCAAAAGAAAGGGAGCCTCGAAGGATGTGACGGAACTGGATCCGTTCGATGCCCATACCAGCGGACACGCTAACGGCAAAGGCATCTATCGATAGACCGAAAGCGACCAGTAGCACTTGGAACATCTTCCCCTGTTGTAGCGGAAAAGAGAAGGCTTGGCAAGGATGAAGGACTATACTGTAATGCCTTGCAATGTTTGTCAAAATCTGATATGCCATGGTTTAGAGGACGTTACAGTGAAACTCTCTAGCCTCCTTTCAGAAGAGAACATTTTCTTCGGAAAAACCTATCCTACCATAGAGCAGGCAATTCGGGAAACCTTGATCCGAATGTATAAATCCCATCGGATTCCTATGCAATTATCCGAGGTGGAAAAAGCA
Organism: Spirochaetota bacterium; assembly: GCA_026418195.1. Classification (GTDB taxonomy): domain Bacteria; phylum Spirochaetota; class Spirochaetia; order DTKZ01; family DTKZ01; genus DTKZ01. Next base: position 884 of record JAOABU010000120.1, read on the forward strand.
GTGCTGGAACGACAAGCTTTGGGGGGGACGACCTTCCCCACCGGGATCGCAGTTCCACACGCAAGACTACAGAACTTTTCGGATCTTCTAATTGGAGTCTGTGTTCCTCAAAACCCTTTGGAATCCGAGGGGCAGCAGGTTCGGATGGTGGTGGTAATGCTCACCTCCAAAACAGAAACTACTCTATACCTAAATGCGCTTGGTTCCTTTTTAAAAGTTTCTCAGGACTTCTCCCTCTTCGATGCTCTTTGTAAAAGTGGTTCGGCGGCCAGCTTCTTGAACCTCTTGAAAGAGGCACAGGTAGAGGTCAAGAAAGAGATCACCGTACAGAGTATCATGGCGACTTCATTTCCTTCGTTATCTCGGACCGACACAGTAAAGAAAGCGGCGGATCTTTTTTACCAACACTCCACTAGCTACCTTCCAGTTCTGGAGGAAGGGGAACTCATCGGTGAGTTAACAGTGCTGGATCTTTTCCAGATTGGCTTACCCGACTATGTATTTAAATTGGGAAACGTGAAATTCCTAAAAACATTGGAACCCTTCGAGGAACTTTTACGCAAAGAAGAGATCCTACGGGTGGAAGAGGTTATGAAGAAACCCTCCCTCTTTCTGGAGGAAGATTCCTCTATCATCGAAGCGGTATTCAAGTTCGTTTCCAGTAATCGAAGGCACTTACCCGTTCTAAAAGGAAAGCGGGTAGTGGGAATTCTCAGCTACATGCATATCCTGCACAAGGTGTTAAGAGCATAATGAATCTCATTACTTGGACAGCATTAGGTATTTTTGTATTGGTATACATGATCATCTCCTTTGAGTTGGTGAACAAGACGGTGATTGCCCTACTAGGGGCCATGGTATTCATTGCCCTCCATGTTATCGGTCAGGAAGACGCTTTCCAGAGTATTGATTGGAACGTGATCTTCCTCCTCATCAGTATGATGGTAATCGTAGGGATCACCAAGTCTACCGGGCTATTCCAGTACGTGGCCATCAAGACCGCAAAAGCTGCAAAAGGGGATCCTATCAGGATTCTAGTGGCTCTATCGGGCGTGACGGCCCTGTTTTCTGCTTTCCTAGACAACGTGACGACAATCCTCATCATTGCTCCGGTAACGATTCTCATCGCAGTGGAATTGGGAATTTCGCCCGTTCCGTTCCTCATCTCGGAAGCGATGGCATCCAATATAGGTGGAACTGCCACCCTCATAGGGGATCCTCCCAATATCATGATCGGTAGTGCGGCTCGGTTGGATTTCATGGCCTTTCTCCTTCATTTGACTCCCATCATTGGAATAATTTTCCTTGCTTTCGTAGGGCTCATATACCTACTGTTTCGTAAAGATATGGTAGTGACCAACGAGCGTCGAGCGAGGGTGATGGAGTTCGATGAATCCCGCTCCATCGAGAATCCAGCACTGCTGAAAAAGTGTCTTGTCGTGCTGGGGTTCGTCATTCTGGGATTCCTCCTACATGGGATGTTACAGGTTGAAGCAGCTACTATCTCTATGTTGGGTGCTTCGGTCCTTCTCTTGCTCACGGGGAAGCATGAAATCGATGAGTACTTTCGGGATATCGAGTGGGGAACGATCTTCTTTTTCATCGGTTTGTTCATTCTGGTAGGTGGCATTGTAGAATTGGGAGTGATCCGGCTGTTGGCTCAGAAGCTCCTTGCAGTAACTCAAGGTAACATGAAACTGACAGCCATCCTATTAATCTGGGCCTCTGGCGTCATCTCCTCTGTGGTAGATAATATTCCGTATGTGGCTACCATGATTCCCATGATCAAAGATATTGCCTCTTCGGTGGGACAGGATGCTGCATTTCCCCTCTGGTGGTCCCTTGCCCTGGGCGCATGTTTAGGAGGAAACGGAACTCTTGTAGGGGCCTCTGCCAACGTGATTGCTGCGGGATTGGCTTCGAAAAGCGGATATAAAATAACTTTCCTTGATTTTACCCGCTATGGAACGATTGTTACTATAGTCAGTTTACTACTCTCTACATTGTACATTCTGGGTAGATACTATTGATCTTGACACAATCTATTTTTATCGATAAAAATAGATTCAGCTAAGAGGAAGGATAGTTCCAACCTCGAAGCGGATTTATCTTTGTCTGATCCAGAGGAGCTTCCGATGGAAAAGAGGTTAGGGGTCGTAGCCCTGTTGATCCAGGGCAGGGACCAGGTTCCTGCAGTAAACCGAATCCTTAGCGAACACAATACCCTCATACATGGTCGCATGGGACTTCCCTTTCGGGATCGAGGAATCCAGATCATTTCCCTGATCGTAGAAGGAACTACCGACGAGATCAATGCCCTCACCGGTCCGTTGGGAAAACTCCCTGGAGTACAGGCAAAGTCGGTACTTACGAAATACTCCTGGGAGGATAGCCATGCCGGTCATACAGACCCCTCAAAAAACGAAAACTTTTCTTGAGTATGGGAAACTGGAAGAACTTTCCCATCTAGATCCGCCTTCTGAATCCGAGTTTTTCCGGATTCTCCAGAAAGCCAGAGAGTTACGAGGCCTTACCACAGAAGAAGCGGCTCTTTTACTTGCTTGTACCGAAGAGGAATCCCTTAGGATTTTATTGGAAACCGCCCAGTGGGTGAAGAACGAAATCTATGGGAAGCGCCTTGTGTTGTTTGCCCCGCTGTACATAAGTAACTACTGCACCAATGACTGCCTCTATTGCGGATTCCGCCGATCTAACTTACGTATGCATCGACGTACATTGAGTCTGGAAGAGATCGCACAGCAAACCCGTATTCTGCTGGAACAAGGGCATAAGCGCATCTTGCTCATTGCAGGAGAATCGGATCTACAGACCTTGTCCTACACTCTCGACGCTATTCGGACCTGTTATAACGTGAGGGTGCCGGTAGGGAGCATACGATTAGGGAGGGACCCTTTTAAGGATGCCGGGCATCGGACAGCCCAGATCCGGCGGATCAACGTGGAGTTGGCACCTCTTGATGTACAGGGGTATCGGGCACTGAAGAAGGCACAAATCGGAACCTACGTGTGTTTCCAGGAAACCTACGATCCGGAACTCTATCAGGTAATGCACCCATCTGGACCAAAAGCGGATTATCGATACCGCTTGTACTGCATGGATCGAGCGATGGAGGGTGGAATCAATGATGTGGGAATTGGAGCCCTCTTTGGTCTAGGTCCCTATCGGTACGAAGTGTTGGGTCTCCTGGAACATGCGAAACACCTGGAAGAGACCTTTGGATGCGGTCCCCATACGGTGAGTGTTCCGCGGGTAGAACCCGCTGTAGGGGCCCCCCTGTCACAGAATCCACCGAAACCAGTGAGGGATCAGGATTTCAAGAAACTCATTGCCGTAATACGAGTCGCATTACCCTACACAGGGATCATTCTATCTACCCGCGAGAGGCCAGAATTGAGACAGGAACTCTTTGCCTATGGGGTGAGCCAGATTTCGGCCGGCTCCAAGACGGATCCGGGAGGGTATGGTTCCCATGAAGAGGAAGCCTCCCAGTTCACCGTTGGAGATCACAGAACCCTTGCCGAGGTGATCGATTCCCTCATCGATGATGGATATATTCCTTCCTTTTGTACCGGTTGTTACCGCAGAGGAAGGGTAGGAGCGGATTTTATGGACCTAGCGAAACCAGGGCTCATTAAGAAGTTCTGTTTACCCAATGGACTCATCACGTTTGCCGAATACCTTTACGATTTCGCTCCTCCCGATGTTCTATCTAAGGGTCTTCAATTGATCGATTCTTTGAAGAATGAGGCACCCTCGGAAGTCAAACCCTTCCTCGATGAAGCTTTAAGGCGGACAGCCCTTGGCGAACGAGATCTGTACCTGTAGAGGAAGGAGTGGATGCATGAAGCCCTATCAGGAAATACGACCCCTTACCCCTGAGGAGGTTCGTGGAGTCTGGTCCCTTCCTCTTTCCGATGTAGTTCAACGAGCTCGGAAGTGTACGGATCACCTATTTGGACCTAGAGTGTTCCTCCGTGGATTGATCGAGGTAACCAACTACTGCGTACAGAACTGCCTATACTGCGGAATCCGACGGGGGAATGGGAAGGTGGATCGGTACAGGCTGGACGAGGAGAATGTACTATCCATTGTTCGGAAAGGATTCCAACGAGGTTTCAGGACCTTTGTGCTTCAGGGTGGGGAGGATCCAGAGTATTCATCCCGCAGGCTAGCCAGGCTCTGTGAACGAATCCGTAATACGATTGGCGAGGATGCAGCCGTAACGATAAGTTTTGGAATCCTTCCTCTTCAGGGGTATCGGGATCTGGCCAAGGCGGGTGCTAACAGATACCTTTTAAGGTTCGAAACGTCGGATCCTATTCTCCATCAATACCTGCGGAATGGAATCCCTCTATCCCGACGGTTACAGGCTCTGGAGGATATCCGAGCTACTGGGCTGGAAGTTGGCTCTGGGTTCATGGTAGGACTTCCGGGCGAAACAGAAGAAACGCGAATTCAAAATATCCTGCTGGCACAGACGTTGGAACTAGATATGGGGGGGATTGGACCGTTTATCCCTCACCCACATACCCCGTTGGCCGCTGCTCCCCAACAGCCTTTGGAGCTTTCCGTGCGTTCCACCGCACTTCTTCGCTTAGTATTACCGGGGTGCAATATCCCAGCGACCACGGCGGCAGGTTCCCTTCATCCCAAGGGTAGGGAACGAATGCTTGAAGCAGGGGCCAATGTACTGATGCCGAACCTGACTCCTCCTCTTTATAAAAAAGCGTATGAGTTGTATCCGGGTAAAATTTGTGTAGAAGAATCGGGGTTTGCCTGTGTTTCCTGTTTAGAGGGACGAGTTCGGGGATTGGGTCTGGAACTTTCCTGGGAACGGGGGGATAGCTTACAGATTCAGAATAGGAGGATGAACGGATGCGTGAGAAATTAAGTCCAACACTGGACAGGAGGATGGATGAGATAGAGGGGGGAGTATGTTCAACTCCTCTGGCCCTTAGTCTCCATATAGTTCTTGTGGGAATTCGGAATGCAGGAAAGTCGAGCCTGTTGAATACCCTCTTTGAGAAAGAGATTGCCATTGTTTCTCCGCATCCCGGTACCACTACGGATCCGGTTCTCCGGAAGATGGAACTCAAGCCGCTAGGACCCGTAGCGTTGGTGGACACTGCAGGGATCGACGATGAGGGAGACTTAGGTAACGCCCGGGTAAAAAAAACCTTGCTCCGGCTGGAGGGAGCTTCCATCGTTCTTTTTGTGACACCGAGTCAAAAGCCTCCTAAAAAGGAGGAGAGGGAAATGCTTCGAACCCTCAAAGGTTCTGACAAGCCGTACCTTGTGGTGCTTACCTTCTGTGATCAGGAAGCTCATCCAGAGAAGCTTTTGTGGTTAGAAGAAGAGGGGATTCGAAATCCCCTTCGTGTGGACAACACAACCGGGAGAGGAGGTAAGGAGGTACGGGAAGCGCTGTCCCAGCTATCCGAAGTCATTGTACCCGAGCCAACTCCGCTTGAAGGGTTGGTCGAAGCAGGGGACACGGTACTGTTGGTGGTTCCCATCGATTCGGCAGCTCCGAAAGGGCGTCTGATCCTTCCACAGGTGGAAACAATCCGAGATGCACTAGACCGCGGTTGTACCGTAGTGATTGCGAAAGAACGGGAATTAAGGGAAGCATATGGAAACTTACGAGATCGACCGCGAGTGGTGATCACAGACAGTCAGGCATTCCAGAAAGTAGCATCAATGCTTCCAAAGGAGCAACCGCTTACAAGTTTTTCCATTCTCTTCGCAAGAAAAAAGGGAGAATTGGAACCGTACCTCGCTTCCCTATCGATCCTGGGTAGGCTACCTTCGAATAGTCGAGTATTGATCCTAGAAGCCTGCTCCCACCATCGGCAGCCGGATGATATCGGCACGGTGAAGATTCCCCGACTTCTACGAGAACGGGTACACCCGAATATCACTGTGGATCACGCTCGTTCCCCTGAAGGGATCGATTTAACTCGATATAACCTCATCATTCATTGCGCCGCGTGCATGCTGACCCGACGGGCAATGGTTGCTCGGCTCTCTCATTTTCATCGTTTACGTCTTCCCGTGATGAACTATGGGCTGTTCCTTGCATGGGCAAATGGGCTACTACCCCGCGTCTTGGAACCGCTACCCGAGTACGAGAGCAAGTATGTCCGGTATACTACTTCGAGTTAGATCCCTCGATCTCCGTTTCGTTCGGCTTAAAGAGCTTTTCGAACAGTACGATGACGATAAAGAAGACGGCTAAGGAAAGGAACACCGTGCCCATACCTGCGATCATGAGAAATACAGCAGCCTGTACCAAGGAACTCATGGGGATACTCCTTTTACTAGTCTAGACCAACTTCTGTATCAGAACCGGGACAAGAGCAAGCACAAGTCCTCCGGCCATAATCGACCCTAATTGTCCCGAAACATTAGCGCTTACCGCTTGCATGAGGATGAAGGTCCGAAAATCCTCCTCCTGTGCTAGTTTGTGGATTACTCGCGCGGACATAGGAAAGGCGGAAATCCCTGCAGCTCCAATCATGGGATTGATCTTTTGCTTCAAGAAGAGGTTGATGAACTTGGCGAATAGCACTCCTCCCGCTGTATCGAAGATGAAGGCCACCAATCCCATTAGGAGAATCACGAGGGTAGCGGGGGTAAGGAATTTTTCCGCCGTCATTGTACTCCCTATGGTTATGCCTAACAGGAGGGTAACCAGGTTAGCCAGTTCGTTTTGAGCGGCCTTGGAAAGCCGTTCTAAGACTCCGCATTCCCGAATTAGATTTCCAAACATTAGAAGTCCAACAAGGGGGACACTGATAGGAGCGATGATTCCTGAAAGGATGGTTACCACGATGGGGAACAAGATCTTTACGGTTTTGGATACTTGCGCTTCATGGTAGGTCATTTTAATGGTTCGTTCGTGCTTTGAGGTCAGTAGTTTGATAATCGGTGGCTGAATAATCGGTACTAAGGCCATATAGGAATACGCAGCTACCGAGATGGGGCCGAGATAATCCTTCGCGAACTTGGTAGCTACGAAGATGGAGGTAGGTCCATCCGCAGCCCCGATGATCCCAACGGAGGCGGCTAGTTTCAATAGTTCTCCGGGATTCATGGAAGCGAATTGAGGAATGAATTGAGCGATCAGTATTACAGCAAGAATCGTAGCAAATATCCCAAACTGTGCTGCGGCTCCAAAGAAAATCATGATGGGCATTTTGAATAGGGGTGTGAAGTCGATCATCGCGCCGACCGCTACGAAAATCAGCACAGGAAATAGCTCGGTAAGGATTCCTGCTTGGAACAGGATGGATAGCACCCCATCACTTCCCTCGAAGGAAAGGATCGTTTTCAAGGGAAGATTTACGAGAATCGCACTGAACCCGATCGGCAATAGAAGCATGGGTTCATACTCTTTCCGTATAGCGAGGTAGATCAATCCTCCACCGATCACAAACATGATACCATGAGTCCATTCCAGCTTGTAGAACCCTTCAAATAGGGCGTGAATTAGTTGCTCCATATGAATGCCTCTCCCCAATAATACCAGATATTCATTTCATGAATCAGATGGTACACGGGAAAGCCCGACTGAACAAGCATCCAATTCGTTTCTCCTTGTATCCTGGGAATAAAAAAAGAGTCGCTTGAAAGCGACTCTTCGCGCACATGGGGGAATAGGAATACCGATGAAAGCTTTTTACTCCCCTTCCTCCATACTCATGCTGTATAGTTCGTTCAGCGTGCACTGGATTGAATAGATTTCTTTGTTCGAATTGTCATACACTTTCAGAATGGCTTGGGTGTTCTGTAGTTTGGTTAAAAGTTCCGTTTCCATCTGCTGTTGGGCCGCATTTTCGGATGTGATAGGAACGTTGGAAACCGAGTACTCGAAGGGGAAGGCTACAATGAACTTGGCCCCTTTCCCCTCTGTGGAAGCTACGGTCATGGCCATTCCCATCTGAACAGCGATTCCGAAGCTGAGTGTGGCGTTGGAAATCGATCCAGAAGAATCTGTAGTTAAGGTTATTGTAATGTTCAGATCCAGGATGAAGATATATTTCCCGTTAATAGTATACTGGGGTGTCGAATATTCAGGGACTTTGACTCCTGACACGTTAGCGGTCTGATTCTCTTTTTGTGTCATTTTTATTTGATACGTTTTGTTTGGTTCTATTTGGGAAGGATAGTCGGAAGAGGATTCGGACCAGTTGCCTTTAACGGTTACTGTTCCGCCCCCGATAGGGTATACGTCATTGTACGTACCGGAGTTGCTTGCTTTTGGCTGAAGCCCTTTGATCTGGTTCAGGGATGGTGAAATCCGGTTGATGGAGGCAAGAACTCGATTGGCCATCACGGAACTCATGGCTGCATCCATGGCATTCTTGGCATCCAGGAATAGCTGTTTCGCTTCGGTCTGGGATGCAGGCATCGATCCGGTGTATAAGGGCAGGCTACTCGCTGTTCCCATATCGGGTGCGGATAGGCTGTCCTCTTCCTTTTTCAGTAGGTCGCAACTAGCGAACAGGAGCGCCCAACCTAAAAGAAAAAGCAAGATTCGTTTCGTCATAGACAACTCCTTAGTTTAAAATTTACCATATTAATGTATCGCATAAAGGCGAATATATCTATAAAAATACTTAATTACCCGAGACAAGGTTGTTAGTTCTATGGGAACTGAGAACACCTCTATTTTAGACCTAAAAGTGGTCAATCCTCCCCCATGCGGTTCTTTGTTTAATCGCAGCGTTGGTGCATACTCTATGGGTATAAGCGAGGATCACCATTCATGGCGTAAACTTTAATATGAACATGTCATATGAGCCAGCGTTTGTTTGGTCATCGAATGTCCAGTCTGTAGAGCCTGTTACATATACATACTCATCGCTATCCACTACAATCGAATTCCCAGATTCGTTTCCTGCTCCCCCTTTAAATCGGGTCCATATCCAGTTACCATTTGAATCGTACTTAGTAACAAAAAGATCGGAGTTCCCATTATTCGATTGACCATCGAAAGAGCTTCTTGTATTTCCTGTAATATATACATTCCTATTCCTGTCCAAAGCTATGGAGTTACCATAGTCGGCGAGTGAACCTCCTTTAATTTTAGTCCAAACCCAATTGCCATCTGGGTTATATTTCGTGATAAAGAAGTCAGCACTTCCAGAGTTCGATTGAGCATCGAAGGCCCCTACAGTATAGCCTGTAATATATACGTTATCATTTTCATCAATCGTCACAGCGGATGGGATATCATTAACGGATCCTCCTTTGAATCGAGTCCATAAACAATTACTATTGTAATCTAATTTTGTAATAAATATATCCCGACCACCATTATTTATTTGATCATCGAACGAGCTCTTTGTGGATCCTACAACATAAATAAAGTTTTTTGTATTATTGATAGCTATAGCACGACCAAAATCCAAGTCAGTCCCACCCTTAAACTTAGTCCATGGAAGATTCAAAACATAACTCGCAGTGCCCACTTCTGAATCCTTATATCCATTTTTCTTTCCTAAAGCTTTCAAGGTTATTGTTGAAGCAATTCGGAGCGGTGTTCCTAAGAATTGGGGAGAAACACTCGTCGGAGTGGATCCATCCGTTGTGTAGTGAATCTTAGCTCCCTCCGTGTCACAGGTAATCATAACCGATTGGGGTGTTTTATAAGAGCCTCCTGAAGGTTCAAAGGTTGGAGTGGCCACCCGCATTTCTTCTCTCAATAGATCTAGGATAGTACATGCATTAAACGTTATACATTTGAAGAGTATGATTCCAATGATAATAGAATAGTGCTTTGTTTATAAATTTAGAGCTACCGCTAATAGGTACATCGATAATTGTATCCATGGAATCCCGAACTTAGCATCGTACTAAGGTACGAAATCGAATAGAAATATTTTATTTATAGGGGAAATGGGGTGGTATTGAAAACTTTATATACGCGTGATCTTTCGGGTTAGATGCGAACCGGAAGCTCGGGAGAGTAAAAAGTTAGGAGCTTAGGAGGGAGTGTCGATTCCATCCGCTGATATACAAACTTAATTTGCGAACTGGGTGGAACATCATCCTTTCAATAACCCTTCTACCTCATCCCGCAACCTATACAACCGGGGTTCTGCTAAGGTTAAAGCTCGCATTCGATCGATCTGGTCCTTCTTACGCTTCTTGATTTCCTGGATCCGCTCTTCCATCGTGGTAGGGTTGCCATCCGGGTCGATCAGGTAATCCGCATAGATCACGATCTTGTTCTCCAGAGAGGAAGGTAAGTATTCG
>JAOABU010000152.1 GCA_026418195.1 Spirochaetota bacterium
CTGCCGAAGCCTCTAAATGACGAAGGTACACTTCCCGAGGGGTAAGATAGATCACCAAAGCAATTCCAATGGGAAGGATCAAAAGATCATCCAAATACCCAAGGATTGGGATCCAATCGGGGATTAGATCAAGGGGGGAAACGGCGTATGCAACCGTAAGAAGAGCGATACCCTTGGCGAACCAAGGCATCTCCGGGTCCTGGATACAGAAGTACAAGGCTCTTATTTTTCTAGCTAGGATATTCAATCGTTTTTCGAAACACCCCATGGCTGAAACTGTATAGAGAGAAGAGGAAAATATCAACCAGTAGATTCTAGGGTTTAATTGCGATACTGTTAAACACATGAGACTACGACTCACCTTCTGGCTCCTTCTAGTATTGGTTCCTCTTTCTTGTTCGTTGAGCGGAGGGTCTTCGGACTCAACAATAAGATTTCCAGAAACTCGAACCTTCAATGCACAGACCCTATCGGGCACATGGCAGGAACTAACAGCGGATCTTCGGTATGTGGGTACCCGCTGTTTAGTGTATGTAGAGGAAACGGAATCGGTCCGAATCCCTGATTCGGTAATCACCGAGATCGGAGAAACCTTTGATACCAAAGCCTACCCTATCGTGACCCAGTACTTCGGAGAACCGTACGATGTGGACGGAAACGAAAAGGTGATTCTCCTTCTTTTGGACATACAGGATGGGTACACGGAAGGAAGCAGCGGGTACGTGGCAGGGTACTTTGATTATAGCCATATGTATTCTGTAAATACGTTTAGCCGTTCCAACCAAGCGGATATGATTTTTTTAGATACCTATCCGGGGCTACGAACCGTTACAGGGGCAATCGACCCCGAGGCTAAGGAGGACTTGAAGCTCACCCTCGCTCACGAGTTCCAGCACCTGGTAAACTATAGTGAGAAGGTGATCAGGCAAAGATCTTCACCGATGGATACTTGGATTAACGAGGGACTTTCCTCCGCAGCGGAGTACCTGTACCTAGGTAAGCATGTTCAATGGAAGATCGACTATTTCAACCAGGTTCAGTACCAGGGACAATCTTATACTCCTTTGAACGACGCCAATCTCTGGGGGCAGTACTTCGTCTCCTGGGGGAAGTGGGGCGATCCCCTGGTGAACTATTCTACCGTGTACCTTTTCTTCCAGTGGCTTCGGATTCAAGCTACGAACTCGGAATCTGCTCCCGGTACTGCAGAGATCTACCGAAGCATCCTGCAGGATCCTTCAACAGATTATCGAGCAGTGGAAACAGCCTTTAGCAGGTATACGGGAACTACTTGGACTTGGAAGGAGATCTTTCGAACCTGGCTGTTCGCTAATCTTCTGAATCAGCCAACTGGAAGGTATGGATACATGCATCAACTGACTGACACAGCGGGAAAAGTGCGTTACCTGTACCCTCGATTTTTCGTAAGCCTCTCCTCTTCCACCAATGGAGTGTATGCAAGGAAGTCTTATCCACCCTTTCCTGTAACGGGTGATACAGCCGGAAAAGCGTACCTACTACCCGGGGATGCGGTGTATGTGAAACTCTCACAGGATAAGGCCTTATCAGAATCCGAAGCGATAGCGTACGGGGCTATTGACCTGAACAGTTTTGTACCGAAGGTAGGAAGCGGGTCTTATAAGACTGGGGAGATCCTGCTAGCTGGGAACGTAAAGGGAGTCTACGATATGTACGTGTATAGCACAGATACTCTCTTGAATCCTGTGGGATCCAGTACCATCGTGGGTATCAGTTCCTTTGAACCGCCTGGTGCAAGCGTAATCCCAAAGCAGGTCCCGGACGGAGCATGGGGAGTCAAAAGAAAGAGCTCCCGAGGACGTCCTCATCCCATGGATGCCCTCTTAGGAACTCAAGAACAGGAAATAAACGAACTCTTGTTAAGGTGAACTCTTTGTATTTGTAAAGGAAATGTCTACCACCACAATTTCAGGAGGACTTCCGATCCGTAAGGGTGGACCCCAGGTGCCATATCCCGAGGAAACGATCACATGGGTGTTCCCCTTCCTCTTGTATCCATAATCTAATTCGTACACCTTCCTCGTGATCAGTTGGTTAGGCCAAAGCTGGCCCCGATGGGTATGTCCGGAGAGTTGAAGGTCGATCCCCTCTTGCTCTGCCTCCTCCAACCCAAACGGTTGGTGATCCATCAATAGAATAGGGTGGTTTCGATCTACTCCTTCCATCAATTGAGACAGAGGTTTACGTTTGTGTCCATCGAACCGTTCACTAGCTCGATCGTCCCTTCCTATGAGGGTAATGGAGTTATGGATCTGAACTTTTTCGTCAATGAGTATCTTTACCCCGGCAGTTTGCAGGTACTGGGAAAATTCCTTTAAATGCCTTCCAATGTACTCATGGTTTCCTGGAATTGCATACACTCCGAGGGGAGGCCTGAGTTTCGCTAAGGTTTCTGTCATGTTCTGTTGCACGAAAGGTCCAAGATCCTCATCAAGAACGTCTCCCCCCAGTAACACGACGTCAGCCTGAAACGATTCGATCTGCTGTACCAGTTGTTCCAATCGAGGTTTCCCAATCAATGTTCCTAAATGGAGATCAGAAACGAATACGACTCGTAGTGAGTTTCGCGAGCTTTGCTTCGGAATCGTCAGGGTGTAATGTGTGATTCGTGGAGAGCGGGCTACCAACGCTCCCCACACCAGTAAGGAGCCAACGGAGAGGATTGCCATACCCCCTAGGATTCGTCGTACTGAGGAGGATCGTAAAAATTCGAAGAGACTTTGGGATGGATATACTCGCGAAAGTAGGTAAAAAATCAGGTATATTCCATCCCATATTAGAAAGAAGAGAAAAAAGTAGAGCATGGCTCCTAACCAGTACGCTCCCAAAGAATGAAGGCCTCTATAGAGGGGTTCAGGAAGGGTGTGGTTTCCTACTCTTGAAAGGATGTAGGAGTAAGCTACTAGTCCGAAAGTAACCCAATAGACCACGGGAGAAAGGGGGACCTGGAAGACTTTCAGGATCTTCCAGCCATGAATCCCTATGAATACCTGTATAAGGGTATATATGGTGAAAACCACCGAAAAGAAAAGTGCGAAGGAAGATCTCATGCGTTTCCTCTTCTTTTTTCCGTTGGATTCCATTGACTGATTAGCATACCACTCAACATGAGGAAAGCCCCCAGAGTTTCTCGGAAAGTAAAGCGTTCTCCCAGTAAAAGGGCACCTCCCACTGCTGCAAAGAATCCCTCCATGCTGAGGAGGATGGCAGCATGGGTTGGATGAGCCTTCTTCTGGGCGATCACTTGAAGGGAATACGCAATTCCCACAGAAAAGATACCACCGTACAGGATGGGGAGCCAAGCGGAAAGAAGGACTTTGATTTGGATTTTTTCGGAAAGGAGGGCAAGAACGATACTGCAGATGGAAACCACCATATACTGGAGGATGGAAAGGAGGATCGGGTTCATCTGTGGAGACACCTTCGCTAGGTAAAGGACATGGCAGGCAAAGAAAAAGGCACTGATAAACACAAGAAAATCGCCTTTGTTGACGGTGAACTCCGTGTTCACACTGAGAAAGTAAAGCCCTAGGGTGGTGCTAATGGCTCCGATCCAACGGTACTTACCGGACTGAGTTCCTAGAAAGGACCCGAGGATCGGAACCAGCACTACATAGAGACCTGTGATGAATCCTGCTTTCCCCGCAGTCGTGTACTGTATACCGATTTGTTGCAGACTCGCTCCGCCAAATAGGAGAAAGCCTGCAAACATTCCAGTTTTGAGGGATGGCGAGGTAAGAGCTAATCCCTTGTAATTAGTGGTAAACAGAATAGGTAGAAGAGACAATCCCCCTAAGGCGAACCGTACCCCGTTAAATAGAAAAGGTCCTAGGTATTCCATTCCTACCCGCTGTGCCACGAACGCAAATCCCCAAATCGCTGCGGTAAGGAGGAGTAAAAAATTGTTAAACATAGGGGCCTTTATAGGGAAATCGAGCGATTTGGTCAACGGAACCCATGTTTAAGCCTTCATGGAATGATAGTTGGGATTTGAAGCATGGAGGTGCAAAGTTCCCAGTTTCCTCCCTTTGTGTTTTTTTCCCGATTCTGTTACAGTAAAATTGTGCTGGATGTTACGCACCTCCAAGAGATACTGGAAACCGTTTGGAACTGGCAATTCGTCTCATTTCGAAACACCCTTGTCCAGGCTTTATTGAAACAGATAGAAGAAGGAGAACAAATCCTAGATCTTCTGGAAGGCTTCTATAAAGGAGATAGTATACGGGGAGTCGGATCCGGCTCGGCAGGTGTTCTTTGCCTAACGAATTGCCGGTTACTTTTCTTCCTATCGGGAGATACCTCCTCGGCTCCAGAGGTAATCCCTTTGGCCAGCCTTACTGCAGTTCGGCAGAAACGTACCAATGCGTTTACCCAGCTCGTATTCCAAAAAAGAGAAGGGGAAGCGGTTTTTACCGTAGGGGGTAGGAATTTCAATGTGTCCAGTTTTATCGAGCATCTTCGAAGGCTTTCAGATTTTTTCGATACCCCCTCCACGTTTTCCGAAGCAGCTAAAGCAACTTCTGATAAATTGGAACCTGAGTTGGTAGAATCCCAAAAGGTGCGAAGCAAAGAAGGAGGGGATGTAACAAATCCCAGTGGGCAAGCAACAGATGCTCAAGTAATTTCAGTAAGAACGGTTGAGGAGAGAAGAAAGAATGTTTCTTTTCTCCTACAGGAAGCGAGAAACTTGAATCGGCTCCTGTTGGAGTATGAGCGTTTCAACAACGAACCTACGTTTCTTTTACGGTTGATCGATGATCTTCTTTACGTTGCCTATGCCTGTTTGGGATACGATTATCAAGTTTCAGAAGAAACGAAACTGTTTCTTCTCATGTGTTTCCTACCGTTGAAGCAGCAATTAGCGAAGGATCGAACCCTTATTGTAAATCTGTTCAAGTACGATTCCCTATCAGACTACCGTAAACAAGAGCTTTTAGAACATTGGAAAGTACTCAGTAACGAGATCTATAAGAAAGGAGGAAGTAAGCCCCGAACACACCTAAAGTCTCTACAGTATGTGGTGGCTTACGATGAGAAGAACGGCACGAACCATTTTGATCGATTAGCTGCTGCATTTTTTACCTTTGCCCAGTTGGTCGTGAAGGCGGATGGAACGGTTACCAAAGCGCAGGCCCGTCGCTTGTTAAAGGTTAGAACCCTTATCTATGGGGAACAGCGAGCTCGAGAAGATCAACAAGCCGAAGATTCCGAGAGGGCGACTTTAGTGGTTACGAAGGAGGAGGATGAGGAGGAGACCCTCGATGAGGTAATGGAAAAGATTAACCGCCTTATCGGGATGGAGAAAGTGAAGGAACAGATCGCAACTTTTATCAATGTGATCAAAGTCCATAAGGAGCGAGAACGAAGAGGACTCCCTGTCACTCCCCTAACCCTCCATGCGGTATTCTATGGCCCTCCGGGCACTGGGAAAACTACCATTGCTCGATACTTGGGGAAGGTGTACCGGTGCTTGGGATTGTTGAAGAAGGGACATCTCGTAGAAACGGATAGGGCAGGTCTAGTAGCGGGATACGTTGGGCAAACCGCCATCCGTACCGATGAAGTATTCCGAAAAGCCTTAGATGGAGTGTTATTCATAGATGAAGCGTATGCCTTGAGCAGCAAAGACTCTGGTAAAGATTTTGGTCAAGAAGCTATCGAAACTCTATTAAAACGGATGGAAGATCATCGGGACCGAATTGCGGTGATCGTAGCAGGATATCCAGAAGAGATGCGGGAGTTCATAGAATCCAATCCGGGCCTTCGAACTCGGTTCAATCGATTCTTTTATTTTGACCATTACACTCCCGCTGAGTTGGTGAAAATTTTCGAAGTATTCATGGAGAATGCCCGTTTCACCCTGACTCCGGGGGCAAGAAAGGCCTTGTTCGCGTATATTACTCGTAAATGTGAACAGAGGGATCGAACCTTTGGAAATGGAAGATTCGTTCGGAATTTATTTGAGCGAGTCGTAGAGAAACAGGCTAACCGCATTGCGGAAACCTCTCCTTTGACAGACGAAATCCTTTGTACCATCACTGCATGGGATATCCCCGAAATTGGGGAAGTAGATGAGATGGGACCCGAAAGGTTTGTGGAATAGGGAAGGGGACCGAACCTTGGAGTCCAATCGAGGGTCGATGAGTTCCTTATAGGGGAATGCCCTCAAAAGAAATAGGCTCAACTCCGAACAAAGTTTTAAGAGCGGCAGAAAATCTCTTTGGAAGAGGTGCTCGTATATCTAACCGACCAGGCAGAACTAACCGATACGCATGAAGGAGGTATTCTCCGCGAAACCGTTGACCCCCATACTTCGTATCCCCAAGAAGAGGGTGGTGTTCGAAGGAAGCTTGGGCACGGATCTGATGTGTTTTTCCGGTTACGATCCGTAGGATCGCTAGGGTAAGCCCTGAAGGGAAACGGGTGCTCTGAGCAAGGGGAAATACTTCGGTAATCCCGCGCTTATATTCCCCTGTAGATTCAGTGCCTAAGAGTGTTTTTCGATGCCGGGTATCCCTTATCAACGAGTGTTCCCAACGGACTGGCTCCCTAAGGATTCCCGTTAGGATACTCACATAGTATTTTTGAACAAGACCGGTTTGCAGAGCGGAAGAGAATACCCTTGCCCCTTCCAGACTCTTTCCGAAGACCAGTATTCCAGTAGTGTTGCGGTCCAACCGATGGAGGGGCCCTGGAGAGTAGGTCAAGGAGGCTGGGATTTTCCCATGAAGGTACTGAAGGACTGGTTTCAAAAGAGAGTGTTCCCCATGAACCGTCATTCCCTTAGGCTTGTTCAGAACGAGAAAATCCTCGTCCTCATAAAGGATTGGCAAGGGGAAAATGGATATAGGTTCGCTTAGCGTAAGGGCTTTCGGCCATACACTGGAAGGAATGGATAGAACATCCCCCTGACTTACTCGTTGAGCTGGGGAAACTTCCCTTTGATTGAGGGTAATCAATCCTTTTCGAATCATCCGATAGATGGAACCCAGCGAATACTGCGGAAGCAGGTTCCGAAGGATACGATCGATTCGTTTCCCTTGGTCATTTTTTCCTACGGTAAAAAAACGAATCTCAGGATCTTGCCCCATAATCTTGAAAAGGTAGGGAGTAGGCTTGTCGATGTCAAGGTGTGAAAGAATCTCTGTTCCTGGCTTGACAAAGGATTGCCCACCGGTGAAACTAACCCCGCCATGCCTGGGAAACTCCTGTATGCTCTTTCCCGTTTGATAGAGAATCCTGTATTCCTCTCTACATTTTCCGCATGGTTTTCAGCCCAATTTATTAAGACCGTAGTTGAACTCTTTAGAACCAGAGGTCTGTCGGGACGAGAGATCCTGGCAAACCTATTCTGGAAGACGGGCGGTATGCCTTCTAGCCATTCTTCCTTAGTAACCGCTTTGACCACATCCGTAGGAATCATGGAAGGGCTCGATTCAGTTCTCTTTGTCGTGGTATTATTCTATGGGATTCTCACCATTCGCGATGCCCTTGGAGTGAGACGATCGGCTGGGGTGCAAGCTCAATGGTTGAATCAATTGAGGGTCGAATTGTTTCAACGATATGGGATTACCCTCAAACCGGTAAAAGAAGTGCATGGACATACTCCAGCGGAAGTGTTTGTGGGGGTTATGCTTGGTTTTTTCATTGCGTTGGGAATTTGCAGCTTATAGGACCTTTTAGATGCTGAAACAATTGGGGAAAAAATTCAAACAATGGGTTACCTACCATCCACTTTTAAGTATTACCCTAGGTGGATTCCTGCTTGTTGGGTTCTTGGGGACAGGAGTTTTCCTACCTGGCCCGAGTAGATGGAAAGGGTACTACCTCGTCTTACTGGATGGAAAAGCCGATTTAGCACAAACGATTCTGCAGCTAAAAACAGCTGGTTTTCATGAAGTCCTTTCGTCTGTTACAGCTCCCGTCCTGATACAGAGTTTCTCTCACTTGGAAAGCGTATACGTGTCTCAGCTGAGGACAAGGCTACAACCCGAGGATCCAAGATTCGATGGGTTTCTTTCCAAAATAGAAAGAGTATTTCAAACGGAATCTTCTGAAGGACATGTAGTGTATCTCCCGATCCACTACCATCCCCTCTATGTGTTCTATCGTTTATCCACGCTTCTACCTGATAGGAAGTGCCTATTGGCGGATTGGGATTTCTACCGATCTCTGGGTTTACTCGTTTTATTCATCCTCTTTGTTTTATTCCAAACGATTCGTACCAGCACCTACCGCTGGGCAAAGATCTTAACTGGGATTCCATGGGTTCCTGTGATTCTTCAAGGAAACTTGATGGGATTTATCCTTACGGTCTGGTGTTATCAGGTATTTAGTACTATTCTAGATTCATTATGGGGCGAGGTTGAACAATACCTGTACTATCATAAACGTACAGGTATAGATGCGATCATTTCTAAAACCTTGAACCACTTCGTTTTAATGGCAGGAGTTCTGGTCCTTATAGCTGACACGAGTGTAATTATTGGGATCGTTTTCGGGAGTGTTCTGTCTCTGGGGATAGGAATGGAACTCATCCTTGTACAGTTCTACCACCTGAACCTAAGGGAGCACCGTATCTTCCTCCCTCTACCTATTCTCCCCTCCCATTGGAAAGAAACGAAACGAAGTGTTCTCTACGGCTCCCTAATCCTTATTTCTGTAGCTCCCCTGTTGTATATGATGCCAATCCAAGGGGGGCAACAACAGATTCCTTCCCCTCGAGGAAGTACAATTCATCGGTTTTGGGGGACCCGTTCTGCGTATCGGGATCTGTGGGTACTTCATAAGAAAGATCCATTGCCGAACTTGAGTGATTTTATGGTCCATGTAAAATACCAAAGGGAGTTCCCCTATGGAGCGACCTACGAGTTCCCATCCCCAGAAGAAGAGTTATCCTATCCACGGTTTCGGGAAGAGGGAGGAAAACTTACCTTTTGGAATGAAACCATAGTAAGATATGATAAAACATGGTATAACCAAACTCTCCATGGTGCGAAAAAGGACAAGCTTGGGAATCTTTTCTATAGGCAGGGGGCACGAATAACGGTGTGGGAACCCATTTTCAAGCGACTTTCGGGAACTCAGTTGTTAATTTACTATACGGTTGTTATTCTAGTGGCAACCGCCTCTTATAGGATCAGGATGCCCTTGATGCATAAACCAATTCGATGGATCCTGGGTGTAATCACTCGGAGAAAGCAGCAAGAAGCATGAATCGTATCTTTCGCTTACCAAAGGGTGGATTATACCTGCCCTCGCAGAAAGAAGTCGTAAAGGGATTCCCCATACGGAATGCGGTATTACCCCCTATCGCGGTAGTTCCTCTGGTTCAATCAGATGGAAATGAAGTGACTCGTCTAGTTCAGGTAGGAGATTTTGTTCAAGAAGGAGTATTGATTGGAAAAGGAAAGGGGAAACATTCTCTCCATATCCATGCTTCTATCCCTGGTACAGTCCAAGAAATCCGACCTATCCCCCTTCCCAGAGGCATCGAAGCACCTGCGGTATTTATCGAATTAGGAGGGGAGTTTGATCGCTTGGGTAAGAAAGAAGTGGTTTACCCTTGGAGAAGTCTGTCCCATCGAGAGCTGAAAAATTTGCTCATTGAAAAAGGAGTGGTAGATGGAAACTTTCCCCTTGATGGACCCATCGAACTGTTGATTATCAACGGGATGGAATTGGAACCATACCTATGTTCCGAGTATCGTCTCCTAATGGAACGATCCGATGCGATACTAGAAGGAATTCGCATCCTTCAAAAATTACTCGATCCAGCACGTACTTTAGTAGTCTTGGAAGATAAAGCTCTAGATGTACAGGTCTCCTTGGGCGCTTCATTAAGGAACCAACAGATACAAGGGACAGAAGGGGCGAGTGGGAAAGAGATCGAACTAGTTTTGTTGGAAGGAAAATATCCTGCTGGTGATCCAGAGCAGCTGGTGAACATATTTTTTCACCAGAAGGTAACCCCAAAAAGAACGCTTGGAGAAATGGGGGTGACGGTGATAGATATTGCTACTACTTTTGCGGTGTATGAAGGGGTAGCATTAAGAAAACCATTGATGGAGAGGGTTATTACGGTTAGTGGCAAGGCCATTAGGAGACCTGCAAACTTAAAAGTACGGATTGGAACACCCATTCTAGATATCATTGAAGAATGTGGTGGTCTTACACAAACTCCTGTGAAAGTAGTGTGTGGTGGACCGTTCCGTGGCTATGGAATTTTTGATCTTCGCACACCCGTTACTAGGGAGATGTCTGGGATCCTCTTTTTAACAAAAGACGAAATCCACCCGGGAGTGAGAACTTCCTGTATCAACTGTGGCAATTGCCTTGAAGTATGTCCGGAAGGATTGCATCCATCACGGCTCTTCAAATGGATCGATCATGGGTATTTTAATGAAGCATTGGAAGATTCTCTTTTGGGTTGTACCGAATGCGGCTGTTGTGCGTTTGTTTGTCCTTCTCGTATTCCCCTTGTACAAGGATTTCAGGTAGGTAAGGTTCATGCAGCAAGAGTATTAAATGGAAGGAGTAGCAAGGATCAGCCCAATGGATGAAACATTGATCATTACTGGAACTCCTCAAATATTTAACCGAACAACAACTGCTCGAATGATCTGGACAGTGTGTGTATGGTTAGCACCTGCTGCTCTGTGGGGAGTCTATCTGTATGGAATGGGGGCATTGAAAATCCTTCTTGTTTCTATTCTAACCTCGATAGGAATTGAGGGAGGGATTGGACTTTTGCGAAAGGAATCGACTCTCCAGGATGGGAGTGCATGTTTGACCGGCTTATTGATAGGCATGCTGTTACCTCCAACGGTTCCTCTGTTCATTCCCATCTTGGCGGTAGTATTTGCACTCTTGGTGGTGAAGTGGTCTTTTGGAGGATTAGGAAAGAACTGGATGAATCCAGCCCTCGGTGGCTGGGCCTTTGTCTGGCTTTCCTTTCCGGATCAAGTTCATACTTGGTTATTCCCTGCGATGGTTCGGGGAGTCGATGCAATTACTTCTAGCACCCCTCTGATCCTTTTGAAAAACAAACTGTTTCTTGAAGGTGTAAAAGGCAGTTCTCCCATGGAGATCCTTGCCAGTGCAGGGTTCCCTAGAAGCCTCATGGATGGCTCTTGGACCGACTGGTTGAATGGGAAAATTCTAGAACCGTTGGGGATCCTACTTCCTCCAGGATACATAGATCTTTTCTTTGGGTTTACCCCCGGAGCGATCGGGGAAACTTCTGCTTTTCTCCTTTTAATAGGCACGATCGCTCTAATTGGTAAAGGGATTCTCCCATGGGAAGTACCGTTGAGTGTATTTACTGTGTTTGGGACCCTGGTTTTTCTTTTTGGTGGTTTCCCCTATGGATTGGGATGGGGAACAGGAGATGTCTTGTTTCAATTCTTCACGGGAGGATTCCTTTTAGGAGCCTTCTATATGGCTACTGATCTGGTGACTTCTCCATTGACAAGGTGGGGAGGGATAGTATACGGGGCAGGGATAGGGGGAATCACTTTCCTTATTCGTATGTTTGGTGGGGCTGGAGAGGGGATCGGATTTGCTATTCTTTTCATGAATATATTTGTGCCCATATTGAATCGATTCCTTACACCAAAACCAAGGGTTAAGGATAAAAGGGTATGAATCGATACCTTCCAATCTGGGGTAGAGTAACGTTTCTTTG
This sequence comes from Spirochaetota bacterium, assembly GCA_026418195.1. Taxonomy (GTDB): domain Bacteria; phylum Spirochaetota; class Spirochaetia; order DTKZ01; family DTKZ01; genus DTKZ01. The sequence continues at coordinate 11,726 of JAOABU010000152.1, forward strand.
TCTAGTATCCGCTTTTCTATTAGGTTTAGCAAATTGGGGTGTTTCATACCAGATTCATAGACAAGAGAAGCAAGTCTTCGAATCTCTATTAAAAGGATGGAAACAAGATGTGCGCCTAGGTAAAGATCTAACCATAGGAGTAGAACGATCGGTACCCTCCATGAGGTTTGTAAAGAGCTACATCCCTATACGTGGCGTTGAAGGAAAAACGGAGCTTTTTATGGTACGGATAATTCCAGGAGGATACGTAGGTCATTATCAACTTTTGGTAGCATACACCAAGGAGGGAAAATTGGTGGGATATTTGGTGGAAAGAGAGATAGTTCCTACGATTTCTACCTATTCTAAACCATCCCCGGAGTTATATAAAATTTTCTTGGAAAAGGGCAGATGGACATATAGACCTACCGGAATTGATACCCTGCAACGGGAAGAAATCGAAGCTATCAGTGGGGCAACTAATACCTTCTTATCGCTATTAGAAGCCTTACAGGAAGGATCCTCTTTTGTCAAAGGGGGGGAGAAACGGCCATGAGCTTCACGGAGCGAATGATTGCTAAGAATCCAGTCTTTGGTTTGGGTTTAGGGGTTCTTCCTGTCCTAGCGTTATCCTATCGGTTCGATACCGCTTGGATAACGGGATTTCTGAGTCTTATGCTTCTTCTGTTGGGGAAGGGGACTGTACGTATGGTGAAGGAACTGTTTCCTTCATCGATCCTATGGTATGTACGTATGATGGTGCTAAGCTTCTGGGTAGCTTTAACAGAAATCATCTTCGAGGCGTATATCCCGCAGGCAAGGGATTCCTTTGGTATCTACCTTTCCCTCTTAACTGTGAATACCTTTCTCCTAGAGGCCATTTTCCCTACGGAACAGGTTGAGCATAACGAATGGTGTGGAACTCTGCTATTAGGATTAGGATACCTTTGTACTATTGGGATTATGGGTGCTCTTCGAGAGATTGTTAGTTCTGGAACCCTAACAATCGTTAAGTTACCAGGTTGGACATTGAGGTATGCCATTCTCAACAAACCCTTACTTCCTCTTCGATTTTTCGCCCTCCCAGCAGGAGGATTCATCCTTTATGGGTACTTCAAAGCAGGATTCCGGATGGTGGCGATTCACAGCTATAGAAAGAGGACCGCGGAGGAACCATGAGTTATATGGGTCTACTTTTCACTTTTGTGTTTGCGCAGAATGTGCTGCTATACTACTTTTTTGGCATTGATTCTGTGGAGGACATGAAGGATGATCGTTCCCGATTCCTGATTCAGGAAGGGTTGGTGCTTATAGGTGTTTGTTCATGTTCTGGAATCATGATCCGGTCCATTCACCAGTTCATCCTTCTTCCTTTAGGTTTGACGTATCTAAAGACTGTGACTGCCGTGTTACTCATCCTTGTGGTAGGTAAAATCACAGATTCTATCCTGAAGCGCTTCAAGGTGTCCCTCAATGTATGGAGACTCATGGTGAACTCACTAGTGGTGGGTATTTCCTTACTTGCCGTCCATGGGAAGTACTCATTAGGTGAAAGCTTCATGGCAGGGCTTTCTGCGGGATTAGGGTATCTCTTTGCTGTGTACTTGTTAGGGGTTTTGCAGGAACAATTCAAGAGGGAATGGATACCTAGATCTTTACAGGGTGTCCCGATCCTTGCAATTTCCGCGGGTTTGATGGCGATGGCCTTTCTGGCCATCGATGCGGCTCTGTTAAAACGGATATTTGGGTAATACTGTGTTAGATTTCGTTTTGAATATCCTATATGCTTTGGTGGCTTTAGGGGTAGTGGGAGGTATTTTGGGTCTATTACTTTCCCTCTCAGAGACAGAGGATGGAGAAAAAATATCACCTCCCCTGGAAAACCTAACCTGTTTGCCTTTACACTTTAAGGATGGATCCTACCCTCAGGTCCATTGCAAAGGAGGAGCGGGTAAAGCTCGATATGTCTTCATGTACAAAGGAATCAATGATTGTACTGCCTTGTACCGGTTATTCAAAGGAAACAAACTCTGTAAATATGCGTGTCTGGAGATGGGGAGTTGTGTTCGCGTTTGTCCTAACGGAGCAATTCATCGAGAAGAGGGTGGAACCATGGTGGTGGATCCTGAAGTATGTATTGCCTGCGGTTCTTGTATCTCGGTTTGCCCCACGGGGGTGCTTAGGTACATCCCGAGAACTGCAGATTACTATGTAGCCTGTAATTCCATAGAGGATGGCCCGAATACTACCGCAACCTGCACGGTGGGGTGTATAGGATGTCGCATCTGTGAACGACGATCAGTGGATGGTGGCTTCATTATTGAACGTCACCTAGCGAAGATAAATTATTCTAAGCAGGGGGAACGGCATCATGCAGCAGAGGATTGTCCCACAAAATGTATCGTCAAACATGAGTTCAATTCGTAGAGGCAGGAATTGAATGCCTGGAGTTCAATTGATTTTTGGAACGTATAATACTACCCCTTTAGGAGGATCCGAGTCGTTTCGAGAGGAACAATACCAGCAGTGTATCAAACCCTTTCTTAGTACCTTGTACCTTTTCCCTGAAATTCCTACCGTTCTATACTATTCCGGCATTCTCTTACAATGGCTAGAAAAAAAACATCCCGAGTTTCTGGATGTACTAGGTGAAATGGTTTCCCGTAAACAGGTTGAACTATTAGGAGGAGCCTTCTATGATCCAATTCTTACCATACTGCCTCGCTCAGATGCATTAGGGCAGATAGAACTATTCACAACGTATCTTAGAAAGAAGTTTGGTAAACGACCTCGAGGGGCTTGGATCCCAGAACTGGAATGGGAGCCTTGGTTGGCTTCTACTTTGCGAACTTGCGGAATGGATTATACCTTCCTTGGGGAATACCACTTCAATGCTGCGGGAGTCATGAAACGGTATGTACCCTACCTAACCGAGGACCAAGGGAAAACCATCTACGTATTCCCGATATTCGAACAAATCTCCGATTCCCTGGAAAAAACATCACCAAAAGAAGTAATACGCGCCATTCTAACTCATCAATCGTCTTCAGAAGATAGACTTGTTACTCTCCTTGTTCCCGGTCATTACTGGACCAACAAAAAAATCGAAGAGTTCTTTCTAGAGCTTAGAAAAAATGAGCAAATCCGGTGCACCCAACCCAATCAATATGTACGTTCAACCCATGTAGGATATAAAACCTATTTCCCCTGTGGATCTAGAGAACAGAGAATGGTGGAAGCCCTGCCTGCTGAAAGGGCCAAAGAATATAAGGCATTGAAATCACGCCTGGGTACCCTAAATGGAGAAATGCTCTTCGGGGGAGGTTTTTTTCGCCAGCTTCTTGCTCGATATCCGGAAAGTAATCTGTTGTATGCCAAGATGCAATATACCCATCTTCTTGTGAATGGTGTACGGAGGGATAAATACCGCAAAATCGCAGCCCGTGAGGAACTCTGGAAAGGACAACATGGACAAGCATATTGGTCAGGATCCGTTTCAGGGGGGAACCTAATTCGGAGGCAGGCATATAAATCTCTCATTACCGCTGAACGGATTACGCGGGAGAAAGGAGTCTTCATCCCATCCTTGGTAGTGATGGATTTTGACATGGATGGAAAAGATGAGTTTCTGTACCAAGGTCACGACTTGAACGCATATGTTCACACGAATGGAGGAGCTATCTTCGAGTTGGACAATCTTAATAAGGCTTGGAATTATGTAGATTGTTCGATAAGGAAAATTGGGGGCAAGGAGGTGCTTCGCAAAATCTTTCTGGATCATTTCTTCCCTATCGGCACTGAGCCTCAGGAACTGTTCTCTCCTAAACAGGGGGATTGGGGAGATTTTATAAATCAATCCTACACGGTGGTGAAGTGTGACAAGGAGCGCAGTGAGCTTGTGCTGGAGCGAAGGAGTACAGTAAGACAAGCGAAGGAACAGATTCCCGTACGGTTAGTAAAAAAATACATTTTCAAGGGGAACACCATCAACCTCTACTATTCCTTGACCAATACAAGTTCGGCATCTTTACGGATGTGTTTTGGTGTGGAGGTGAATTTTTCTTTTGCTGATAGAGAACAGGTTCGGGTTCTATGGCAGGAAGGGAAAAGCAGGAGAGAAGTACATCATACACCAAGCGAGCTATCGAATGTAAGCGAGATCTCTTTCGAAGACTCTTCCCATGGAACACAAATTGTCGTATCTACCTTGGAACCTTGTTCCGCATGGGATTTGTCCAACGAATGGAAGGTGTCTTCCGCTGATGAAAATGGCCTGGATCTTGGCTCCTGTTTCGTTTCATATTGGGCTTTGGATCTACCTTCTGGAGCGGTTTGGGAAAATAGGATCACCCTGAAAATGGGAACTCTGTAGAGCCTACCATCCCTTCAACGAGATGACATGGTTTGAAGTACAGCATCTATCCATGGTTGGGTTTCACTGAAGTAATACCGCGTTGCGAGTAGAAAGTCCAAGACAGATTCCCGATACTGAGCTAAAAAGAATTTAGCTTGTCCCCGGTAGAAGTATACTTGTGATCGGGCTTCCTCACTTAGGGGAAGGCGGGATAGAAGGTCTAACTGCAAGATCACCTCTTTCCATTCTCTGTTCTTGAAAGGACCTTTCAGCACTGCCTGCAGCATCTGTTCCTCTTTCTGGCCGGTATCTCCTTTATTAAAGGGGAGGATGGTAGGGGATGGAAGGGGAGATTGAGGTTCAGGAAGAGGGGCTACCAGATCCTGTAAAACTTTTAACGTAGAAGTGGGGATGGGTATCGCAGGAGGGACACCATACTCACTAGGGCTTGGGAGTGGATTTCCGGATTCAAAGCTCTGTTTTAATAGATAGAACGGGAGGGGTATGGGGCGTATGTAGGTTCCGTTCAGGGGAGGAAGAATAGATATAGCAGGAAGGGCAGTGTTAGGAAGAGGGATCTCTACGTAGGTGCTAGTGACATTGTTCCCTTTTTCTAATCGAGGAAGTTTCATCTCCAATAGTTTAGCATCTACTACCGCATAATAGTAGGGTACACCCGGAACAGGATAATCTGATACCTCTGTTTCACTGCTAGGGAATCGTTTTACTTCGGTAGCAGCGGTTAGCTGCTCTACTGAAAGAATCGGAACGGTACTCCGGTATAGAATGAGATCTCTGTCTCCTCGGGAAGCCACAAATCGCACGAGGATATGATCTTTCACGACTTCGGCTTTGATCGAGGAGATGCGAGCGGCCCGCTCTTCTTCCGGAGCAACGGAATCCAATCGAACGGGTGTCACTGTCTTGTTTCGAAAGGGGATCAGTTCTTGGTAGGTAGTACCCGTTTCACTCTTGATTAATACTGCATAGTAGTAAGAACCTACTTGATCGGGGATGTCGATGAAATACCCTGTACCATAGGGAACGATCCCTACAAGAGTGGCTTTTGGCAAGGTTTCTAGGGTAATTTCTACTGGGCTTCTATATACTAACAACATCCCGGGGGTATCTGGAGAATCTTCCCAGGTGATTTTTATCTGAGAGCCTCGTACTCCAACTTTGATTTGCGAGACATACGGGGATGGTATGTCTGCTAGGAGCGGTACAGGGCTAGTACATAGTATGGTGAATAGCACAAGTATGGTTTTCACCCTATTGTTGATCTTTCCCATGTATATACTATTATTATCGGTATAGATGGATTAAGTCCAGAGATTGTTTTTTCTAAAACTACACGGTATGCTTTGGAAAACAGTTTGGTCGGGAGGCACGTATGAGGGAAGAGATCATTAAGAACTTGGAAGAGCTGTATGAACAGATCAACGAGACATGGAGGCATCTTTGACACGGAAAAGATCCGTTTTGAGATACAAGATTTAGAGATGGAATCTTCTCACCCAGATTTTTGGAAGGATAGGGAAAAGGCAGAGCAGACGTTGACTCGCTTGAAACGGTTGAAACAAAAGATTGAACCTTGGGAAAAACTGCTTGCTTCCATGGAGGAATTAAAGGAACTCTGCGAGATTGCCAAGGCTGAAAAAGAAACCTCTTTAGAGGAAGATATAAGAAAAGCTCTTCAGGAGAACAGGAAGGAATACGAGCGTTTACGAACCCTTGAGCTTCTAAGTGACGAATTGGACATTGCCTCTAGCTTTCTCACCATCCATTCAGGAGCTGGAGGAACCGAGGCATGCGATTGGGCGAATATGCTTCTTCGAATGTATACCCGGTGGGCGGAGCGGAAAGGGTATAAAATAGAGATGTTAGATTTATTAGAGTCTGAAGGAGGGGTAAAATCGGTCACTCTTCAGGTCGTTGGAGAGTATGCATATGGGTACCTGAAGGGGGAAACGGGAATCCATCGATTGGTTCGAATTTCTCCGTTTGATGCGAACGCTAGAAGGCATACTTCGTTTGCCTCCGTGTATGCTAGCCCAGTGTTAGAAGATGAAATAGAGGTGGAAATTCGTCCGGAAGATATTCGTGTAGATACGTACCGTGCTTCGGGTGCCGGTGGTCAGTATGTAAACAAAACGGATTCGGCTGTTCGAATCACCCATTTCCCTACAGGAATCGTAGTACAATGCCAGAACGAGAGAAGCCAACTAAAGAATAGGGCTACTGCAATGAAAATCCTGAAATCTCGGCTCTATGAATACTATAAGGCTGAAAAAGAAAAGGAACGGGCCGAGAAGGCTATGGAGAAGAAGGATATTTCCTGGGGGAATCAGATTCGTTCGTATGTATTTCATCCTTATACGTTGGTGAAGGATCACAGAACGAAGTACGAGGTGAGCAATGTACAGGCGGTCATGGATGGGGATATTGATGATTTCATCGAAGCCTATCTGCATTCTGCATGGAAAGAGGCAAATAAGGTGACATAAAAGGTGGTAGAAAAACGAATTTTGGTCATCGATGATCTGCCCTTTATGAGGAGGGTCATCCGAGAGATTCTGGAAGGAACACGGCTTTTTTGGATCGATGAAGCTGAGAATGGTTTGGATGGTTTACATCGGTATCGGGATATTAAACCTGATCTTGTCCTTTTAGATATCGTCATGCCAGTGATGGATGGAATTTCCACGTTGGAAAGACTCATAAAGATGGATCCAAAGGCTCGGGTGGTAATGTGCAGTGCTCTCGGACAGGAAGCTCTCATCGTACATGCCATACGGTTGGGTGCAAAGGACTTTGTAGTGAAACCCTTTCATCCTAATCGGTTAATTACGGCTGTACATCGGGCGTTAGAGACCTAAAACCACGTATGATGTTTCTATCCTTCCTGATGGTAATGTGCATTGGTTCTTTTCAGGAACTTGGGGCGGAAAGTTTATTGAAAGAACCGGTAGAACTTCGATTAGGAGTTACGGAGTTCTTTACTAACATCGAATCCCCTACCATGAGACAGTTGGGTCAATCGGTAGGTCGGATGTTTGTTGAAAAACTGCAAGGTGTGGAAAAGAAACGAATCCATCCGATAGAACGGGAAGGATTCATTCGAGGACTGATTAAAAGAAATAGGGTAGAGGAGCTAAAGAAACTGGATGAGTTGCTTCAAAAGCGAGATCAACTCGCTCTGTCCTCTCTTAAAGAGAAAGAGAAATCTACCTATATAGAATTGACTACCCGTATCTATGGAACTCTCCAACGGTTACGAACGTTGGAGTCAGTGGATCCGTTAGGAATCAGCTTAGAGCAGGAAGAAAAACCCCTCAGATGGATAGAAACGAACCAGAAGGGAGATTTATTGCCTTACCTTCGTAGTACCTATAAAGATATGTGTAAGGTGTCCCGCACTGATTACCTCGTGACAGGAGTGGTGGAGGAGGTATTGGGGGATATACTTTCTGTTCGGGTTGTACTCTTCAGTGATATTGCGGAAATGATACTATATGAACAGGAAACGATGGGAACTACAAATGAATTGGAAACCCTGATAGATCAACTCATTCCCAACCTCGTTACCGTTCTTCTGGGAGGAGAATGGGGAACTTTGGAAGTTGAGGTTCAACCAAACGATGCAGGTATTTTCCTTAACGGGAAACTCATAGGAATTGGAAAAGTGAAGAAACCGTACCTTCCCGTAGGGGTGTATCGAATAGAGATTCAACGACCCGGGTATCAGTTTATCACAAAGGAAGTTCCTCTTTCGTCTAGGGAACGGAAGAAGATGGAAATACCCATGGAGGCCATAGCTTTTGAACCGTTTCAGATTGTATCTCTCCCCCCCAACGCTACTTTCTATCTGGGAGCGGAGAGAAAAGGAGATACCCCCTTTTTTTTGGCAGAGGTAGCAGTGGATTCCATTGGCAGAATCGAAAAGGAAGGATATAAAGCTCATGTATTTCCATTGAAAAGTGAACCGCAAGAACTGCACGCTTCATTGCCCAAGGATCTTTTTCCCTGGAAAGAACGAATCGAGAGAAAAAGAGAAGACTTTTATAAAGCCTTTGGATGGTTTGTCCTTTCCTTGCCGTTGCCAATTTTACTCTACGGATACTATGAAAATGAATCCTTTCGGTATATACAGTATTCAAAAAGCAACAGATACGATCCATCCGAAGCGGGGAAGTGGTCAGATCGTTTGAATAGCATTTATTATGGATACCTAGGAACTCTTTTTCTGAGCAGTTCGTTCCTAGTAAATGCTATCGTATCCCTGATGGATTATCTGCAAACGGGGGAAGCTTCTGTGAAATATCCTGATCAAAAACCATAAGGGAGAACAGCATGTTGAAAACACTGGGGATGAAAATTAAAGGGTTGTTCCAAGGGGAAGGTTTGGGAAAGGATTTCTATGAAGAATTGGAAGACTTGCTGATTGAGGGTGATGTGGGGGCTAGTACAGCTCTTCGATTGGTTGAAACTCTACGGGAGGAGGTAAGGAAGCAGGGTATACGATCTCGGGAGGATGCCCTGAAGCTTTTCAAACAACAGATTCATTCCCTGTTACCAGCTGGCTCTCTCCCTCTGAGACGGGATGCATTGAACGTATTTCTCCTCCTTGGAGTGAATGGGGTTGGGAAGACTACAACCATAGCAAAACTCGCTTACTACTATCGAATGGTAGAAGGAATCAAAGGAATCGTGTTTGCTGCCGCAGATACTTTTCGAGCAGGTGCAATTGCGCAAATAGAAACTCTAGCAGATCGATTGCAGGTTCGTGTGGTAAAACAGATGCCTGGCTCGGATCCTGGTGCGGTTGTTTACGATGCATTAGAAAGTGCCAGAGCTAGAGGAGAAACGTTGTTGTTAGCGGACACTGCTGGACGGATGCACAACCGCACGAACCTAGTTCGGGAACTCCAAAAGATTGATAAAGTGATTACCGGTAAGGTAGATGCCTATCGGAAGATATTGGTTCTGGATGCCGTTACCGGTCAGAATGGCCTTCAGCAGGCAAAAATTTTCCATGACGCGGTAAAGATCGATTCCATCATTCTTACCAAATGGGATGGGACAGCCAAAGGAGGAATCATCCTTGCCATCGGCGGTGAACTGGGGATTCCCATTTCTTTCCTGGGGGTGGGAGAGAAGGTAACGGATTTGAAGCCGTTTGATCCTACCAGCTTCGTGGAGAATCTGTTGGAAGGAGTGTAAGGATGCTCTGTACCTTGAGGAGAATTCTCTTCCATATGCAGGGTTTTCTATTAGCACTTTGTCTTGTACCTTTGGAGGGAGAAGAAACCGTATTCCTTTCAAATGAAATAGGGATGCCATTGGAACTCCTCCAAAAAAGCCAGGAAACTCCAGAGTACAGATTGGTGGTGAAACGCCTCCCCGATGAGGAAATTCGAATCCTTTTGAATCGAGAAGGAGTAGAATTGAAGCGATGGGAAACACGCATGGGAGGTGGAGGGGTCCCCTTGGAAAAGAAGGAATTCAAAGAAGGAATCCTTCAGAGACGGAGCACGTATGATCCTAGAGGAAGAATCATCCAAGAAGTAGAGTTTGAGGCAGCGAAAGAGACGGGTACCCTTGAATATCTCTATACTGGAAGTACTTACAGAGGGGTCGTGTTCAAACCCTCACAACCCGATTCAAGGGATCGAGATGTAGGATATAAAGAAGAAATACTCTACACACCCTCAGGTACCTATCGAGGGATCTATAGGCAGTATGATTCTGGGGCTGTTCGAATTGCCCGTGCTTTACAATCAAAAGGCGTATTACAACGAGAAGTATTTCAAGGATTGGGGGTATCCTTCCTTGCTCGTTACAACTCTAAGGGAGATGCTATCTATCAGGAGGTGCGTAAAGAGGGAGTGCCTATAGAACAATCGAGATTCTGGTACTCGGATAAACCTATCTATCATCTTGAAAGAATTGAAGCAGAAAACCTTACCACTGGTACACGGAAAGTTCTTTGGTACTCCGATAGCGGTTTGTTAGAAAGGGAAATTGAAACAATCAAGGACGTGTTCCTCCAGGAAACACGATATTCCTACCAGGGAAAACAACTGATTGGGAAGGAGCTTCGGACTCGACGCTCTAGGTACCGGTGGGAATACCGGTTTGATGGGGATGGGAAAAAGGTAGAGGAGAAACAGTACGAAAACGATAGCATCTCTCTCCATATTGATTTCTCTCCTCCCGAACCCTTCTCTCGAATTGAAAGCAGGTACAAGGGAGGATCGCTGATCATGCGAACCTACTTCAAGGAAGATGCGGAGTTCCTTGTAGAATTCTATCGGGATGGAGTGTTGCTCCGATCTGTAAAGAAGGGGAATGCTCCTTGAAACATTGGGTACTCCTGGTAGCGAATCGATATTTCCTAAGCCCTCGAAGGGGAAGTAGCCATGTACCTACTTTTCTTTCTGTGTTGGGGATTGCTACTGGTGTGATGACTCTATTTACCGTAATAGGCGTAATGAATGGATTCCAGCACTCTACGATCGAGGCAATTTTAGAGCTAAACTCGTACCATATACGGCTTTCTGGGTATCCAGAGGATCTTTCCATACTGGATCGTATTCGAGGAATCCCTAACATACGTTCAGTATTTCCTTTCTCTGATATGGAAACCTTGATACAGGGATCTTTTTCAGACCCAATGGTTTGCACCTTGAGATTCTTACCGCAGGATATCCTTCAATTGGATCCATCACTCCAAAGGATTCTCACCATGATCGATGGAGAGTTCGATTTAACCGATCCTGATGGGATTTTGTTAGGGGTAGAATTGGCACGGTATCTGGGAGTACGAGTAGGGGATACGGTGAAACTTCTCTGGCATGCAGGGGACTTCAATACCCTTTCCCCACAGATGAAACCTTTTCTCGTGAAAGGAATATGGAAGAGCGAGTACTATGAGCACGATGCGGGATGGGGATTCTTACCCTTTAAAAGGGCCTATGTTCCTAGCACCAATGGATCTCCTGTTTACACGGGAATCAAATTGGTAAACCGGTTTGGGGATGAACCGGTTAGACGGGCCATCGAGTTGGTAGTGCCACCATCGATTAAGGTAACCTCTTGGAGGGAGTACAACCGAGCTATTTTCGGAGCCCTCCGGATGGAGAAAACGGTAATGATGATCCTGATCGGACTAATCTTTCTTGTGGTAGGAGGAAACATCTATCGATCTCAACAGAGACATATTTCCGAGAGGATCGAAGAAATCGGGCTACTCCGCGCGATGGGAGCTTCTCCGACATCGATTCAAAGTGTATTTATCCTAGAGGGAGCTTTCATAGGATTCCTAGGAGCAGGGATGGGGGGAGCTCTGGGACTCTTCCTGTCTGGAAGAATCAACGAGGTATTTCGGGTGACAGAGAAAGTGGTGAACACAGTGTTCCACTGGGCGAATCTATCTTTACGGGTATCCTTATTTTCTCCAGCCAACTTTTACATCTCCGAGGTGCGAGCGATTATTCCTCTGTGGGAAGCCTTTCTGATAGTACTTTTTGCTATCGGTTCGACAACGATTGCGGCTTTCCTGGCCTCTTATAAAGTGGCTACCATCTATCCTGTGGAGGTACTTCGGTATGAGTGAACCTCTGCTTCAGGTAGAAAAGGTGCGCAAAGTCTTTACTACGGGTAGCGAAAATCTGGAAGTCCTGAAGGAGATCAGCTTTTCTACGCCGTCAGGGAACGTGGTAGTCATTACGGGACAGAGTGGTTGTGGGAAAAGTACCCTTCTTCATCTGATAGGCGGACTTGATGCGGTGACAGAGGGGTTCATACGGGTGGGAGAGATGGTGGTGAGCGAGATGGGGGAGGGGGATCTGACTCTCTATCGAAGGAAGACTCTAGGCTTTATCTTTCAATTGCATCTACTCTTGAAAGAGTTTACAGCGTTAGAGAACGTAGCGATTCCTGCTCTGATTTGCGGTGTACCGAAAGCGGAAGCTTTTCACAGAGCATCCCATCTACTATCTCTGGTTGGACTTTCCGGAAGGTTGCGTCACTTCCCTCAGGAGCTTTCGGGGGGCGAGCGTCAACGAGTAGCAGTGGCACGGGCTCTAATGAACGACCCTCTATTGATCCTGGCGGATGAACCTACGGGAAACCTAGACGAAGGGAACGCTCGAATAGTCCAAGAACAACTCTTTTCCTTGGTGAGAGAGTACCGAAAGACCCTTATCCTAGTGACCCACGATCGAGAGCTAGCTAAGGAGGGTGACCAAAGGTTCCTTCTGCAGGAAGGAGTACTGCACCCCTTATGAATATTTCCCTTTTCCTTGCCTTCCGATACCTCTCCCCTCTCAGGACTGGTTCCATACGTAGGGTGCGGGGAGCGATTCTTTCGATTGGGCTTTCCCTCGTTCCATTGATAGTAGTATTACAAGTATCCGATGGGATGATACAAGGGATAACCGCTAGGATTCTTGAGGTAGGGACTTACCATCTTCAAGTTTTAAACCCCTCTAACACAAGTTCCCCCGCAGAAGTGTTCTTGATTTCAGAACTCCGTACTGTTCGAACAGTCCTTTCTGTTACTGAGGAAACTCAAGGGGTCGCTCTGGCATATACGAAGGGAGGGAATGCGGGTGTTACGATACGTGCGGTACCTCCCCGGTTGTGGGAACTAGACAAAGGATTTGCCCGGTTCATGAGATTGGTGGAGGGTACGTTCGACCTTTCGGACCCTCGATCTGCGGTTCTAGGTGCAGAACTAGCATCCAAATTGAAGGTTCATTTGGGAGATACAGTGAAAGTAGTCACCCCCTACAGTATGGAAGGGGATTCGGTTCTATCCAGAGTTTCAACCTTCACCGTTAAAGGGGTGGTTTCTTCCGGATACCAGGAATTAGATAAACTTTGGTTATTCATTTCTCAGGAGCGTAGCAGAATTCTATCCCCGCGGGCTTCTCGGAAGTTGATTGGGATAAAAGTAGAGAATCCCTTCAGGGGCCTTTTGCCCGTTGTCCAAGAGGTATACCGCATCCTTCCTCGATCCTACAGAGTATACACGTGGGAAGAATTAGAAAGTTCCCGCTATCTCTCCTTTCGAACTACCCAGTATCTTCTGATCTTCATTATGGCTCTTATCCTTGCTGTTGCCTCAGTCAACATATCCTCAACCCTTATTTTATTGCAAATTGAAAAAAGGGACGAGCTGGCAATTTTAAGAAGCATGGGGTTATCCTCGAACCAGACCATTCGGCTGTTCTATTACATTGGGACGTGGTTAGGAGTACTGGGTACTTTGGTAGGAGTGAGTATTGGGTTGGCAATGGCCGTGTATATCAACGAGATAATTGGAGGCATCGAATTTTTACTGAATAACGGTTGGGAGGTGATCCGGAGTATTTTGGGAGGGACTGGTATGGTTGAGGAGGGGAGAAAGATCCTGATTCTCAATCCCCAGTTTTATTTAGAAAGAATTCCCATTGTAATAGATCCGGCCAAGGTGTTTGGAGCAGCTTTTTTTGCGGTGCTCCTGAGTGTGTTAGCATCCATATTACCTGCTAGAACTGCGGGAAGATTGAAGCCTTTAGAAGTGTTGGTGAAGCATTAGCGATGTTAGATTTGGATTCGGTTGGTTTTGCGCTTGAGGTTGTCATAAAAAGGGAAATGCTGTATCTTCTTCCTAGAAGATGGTGTGTGATATTTGTAGAAAAGAAAAAGCAGTGATACGTATTCGGCAGATGATGGGTGACGAAACAAAGGAACTTCGCCTCTGTGAAACATGTGCCAGAGAGCAAGGAGTTCTTGGAGTAGGAAAAGACCTGCAAGAGGGAATTGGTTGGCTTTTACAGGGTCTTTTCGAAGTTGTCACTCCTAAAACTACCAGTGGAGTCGCTTGTCCCTCTTGCGGAAGCCGGTTCCGGGATATTCGGACCAAGCATCAGGTTGGATGCGCTGAATGTTACCGAGTGTTCACCAAAGAATTACGGAAACTCTTAGGTATCAAGCAGAAAGATTGGATTTACCCAGGCCGATCACCCAAACGAATTGAAACCTATAAAGTGATCCTTGTGGATCGAGTGAACTTGAAAACCCAATTGGAAGCAGCTCTACAGGTAGAAGACTATGAAACTGCTGCAGCCCTCCGAGATCAATTAGCCAAGTTGGATAAGGAGACCGGAGCTACCCGATGAAGGAGCTCACTTTTCCGCTTCCGCATTGGTTGAAAGAAGAGGGTCCAGAATCCGATATTGTACTGGCAACTCGATCTACCCTAATTCGTAACGTATCCAGTATTCCTTTCATTCCGAGTATTTCCGATGAACAATTAACCGAAGTAGCTACAAAGATCGAGGAAGCTTTAGAAGCCTTGGATCTATTGGATCTCTTTGTAAAGTACGAAATAGAAAAGCTCCCTGAACTAGGGTTACGGTATTTCGAAGAAGAAGGTACGATACCTGAAGATGTTCCCCGAGAACAGAGATACTTATATATTCAGGAAGAAGGTAGGCTGTTCATGACGGTCAATGTAGGGGATCACTTGCGTATCGAAAGACGACGCGGGGGGTTACGCATAGAGGAAGGATTCCAGAAGATTAAATCCATCGATCTTCAGCTGGAAACTCAATTGGATTATGCTTTTTCATTAGAATGGGGCTACCTTACCACTAGATTGGAAGATTCTGGGTCAGGTTTATCCTTTACATTTGTACTTCATCTCCCCGGCCTTTCGATGAAAAATGAATTGGAATCCATCCAGCAAATGATGAGGGATGAAGGATATATGATTAGACCTTTATTCCTCAGTACATCGGCCGATAACGAAACTGTAGCATTAGGGGAACTGTTTCTGCTGGAGTCTCTCCGATTTACGGGAAAGCCGGAACAGGAAATCTGTAAAAGGCTTGAAGATAAGGTGGGTTCTTTATTACATTATGAGAGGGAACTGAGGCAACAGTTGCTGCAAGAGAAGCGATGGGCATTAGAGGATCGGGTGTTTCGGGCGCTGGGTGTATTAGAACGTGCTCGAATGCTTCAGTTGGAGGAAGCATTGGCAATGTTATCGCTGGTACGATTCGGTGCGTGTAGCGGTATATTGCCTGCCTCCTTGAGAGGTATTGTAGCTTCTCTCATTATTGAGAGTTGCCCAGCCCATGTAGCGATGCGGTTGGAGGAGGCTCAGAAAATAGATGAAGAAATCGAAGCCCTTGAACGGGCTCGTTATATCAATAGAAGTTTGAATAGTTTAAAAGGGAGGGACCGTGTTTAAAGGTTTGACTCAAAGGGCACAACGGATTTTAACCATTTTGGCCCAAGATGAGGCAAAACGCTTCCATTCTGAACAATTATTACCAGAGCACATTCTTCTCGCCATCCTTCGGGAAGGGTCGGGGTTAGGGTACAAAGTCTTACAGAAGGCCATGATCGATCCTCAAAAACTCCAAGCAGAGATAGAAAATGCCCTTCCCAAGAAGAAGGGAGGTTTTATTCTTGGGGACGTTCCACCTTCCCCTAGAGGGAAAAAGATTCTAGAAGATTCAGCAGAGGAAGCCAGGAACTTGGGGCACGAGTACATAGGCACCGAACATTTATTATTGGCCTGCTGCCGGGAAGAGGGAAGCGTGATGGCCCGATTCCTCAGTAACAATAATGTGACTATAGAAATGCTTCGGGATATCGTGCAGGAGTTGACAGGAACTTCTTCTCAATCTACCTCGAAGAACCTTGCCTATGATGCAGGAGTGAAGAAGAAGGTCGTTCCACCCCAAGGGAAAAAAGCGACTCCCACGCTAGATGAGTTTTCGCGGGATCTTACTCAGCTAGCGGTAGAGAACAAACTAGATCCGGTGATTGGAAGAACACGGGAAATCCAACGGGTAATTCAGATTCTGGCTCGAAGAACGAAAAATAACCCTGTTCTTATCGGAGAACCGGGAGTTGGAAAAACCGCTATTGTGGAAGGATTAGCTCAACGAATCGTAGATGGGTCGGTTCCGGATGTCTTGATGGGGAAACGTGTTCTTACATTGGATTTGGCATCGGTAATTGCGGGGACCAAGTATAGAGGAGAGTTCGAGGAACGGTTAAAAAGGATCATGAAGGAAATCGTTGCGGCGGAGAATGTGATCCTCTTCATCGATGAGCTCCATACCATCATCGGAGCGGGAGGAGCCGAAGGAGCCATCGATGCATCCAACATGTTGAAGCCCGCCCTCTCCCGTGGAGAAATCCAATGTATTGGAGCTACCACCCTCAATGAGTACAAGAAATACATTGAAAAGGATGCAGCCCTAGAACGGAGATTCCAGACGGTATACGTGGAAGAACCTACGGTGGAAGAAACGATCGAGATCCTGAAAGGGATCAAGGAACGGTACGAGGAGCATCACAACGTCTCCTATACTACCGGGGCGCTGGAAGTAGCAGCTGTCCTTTCTCGAAGGTACATTACCGATCGATACCTGCCAGACAAAGCTATCGACTTGATTGATGAGGCAGGATCTAGGAAAAGAATTATGAACAATATCCGGCCTTCGGAAGTGGTAGAATTAGAGAAAGAAATCGAACGACTCAATGCAGAAAAGATGGCCCTCGTAACTGCTCAGAACTACGAGAAGGCAGCAGCCATTCGGGATACCATCAAGCAACTTAGAGCTAGAGTGGAAGAACTGAAGAACGAATGGAAGGTAACCCTTAAATCCGATCAAAACGTGGTGGATGCATCGGATATTCAGCAGGTGATTTCCGATATTACGGGTATTCCCCTTGCTCGATTAGCTCTGGATGAGTCCGAACGACTTTTGCATATCGAGGAAGAACTCCACAAACGGGTCATAGGGCAGGATGAAGCGATTCGAACCATAGCTTCTGCCATTCGCAGGTCGAGGACAGGACTAAGTTCACCATCTCGACCAATGGGGTCCTTTATCTTTCTTGGTCCTACGGGTGTAGGGAAAAGCTTGCTGGCAAAAACCCTTGCTGAGTATCTATTTGGAAACGAGGATGCTCTTGTACGGATCGATATGTCGGATTACATGGAAAAGCACAATGTGTCACGACTTGTAGGAGCTCCTCCCGGATATATTGGATACGAAGAGGGAGGGATTCTCACCGAGAAGATCCGCCGGAGGCCCTACAGTGTCATCCTACTGGATGAGATCGAAAAAGCTCATCCTGATGTGTTCAATATCCTTCTTCAAGTACTGGAAGAAGGTCAACTACAGGACAATCTAGGGCATACGGTTTCCTTCAGAAACGCGGTACTCATCATGACATCCAATGCAGGAGCTCGGGAAATCTCGAAAGATTCGTTCCTTGGGTTCCAACCCCAGCAGGGAGTCATGGACTATAAGGAGATTAAAGCCTCAGCCCTGAATGAGCTGAAGCGACTATTCAGGCCTGAGTTCTTGAACCGAGTGGATGAGATCGTAGTTTTCCACAGCTTAGATAAGAAACAGGTTGCTGCTATCCTAGAGATTCTTCTGAAAGAAGTGGCTGACAGGTTGAAGGAACGAGATATCCGATTAGAAGTGACCCAGAAGGCAAAAGACTATCTGATTGAAAAAGGGTATGACGTAAAGTTTGGAGCAAGACCCTTACGAAGGGCCATACAGCAGGAAATCGAAGATCCTCTAGCCATGGAAATTTTGAAACGGCGGTTCGAAAGCGGAAGTACCGTGGTTGTGAGTGTCCGCAAAGGAAAGCTGGTGTTTCTCGAAGGCCCTAAAGAGAGGAAACCTGCTCTACCGGCTCCTAAAGAGGTGATAAGTCTTTCGAATTAAAGAACGATAGATGGACATGATGCGTTGTCCTGTGTGCCAGTCCATTACGTGGGAAGACTTGCACGCATTGGATCCTAATGTTCCAACCCATTTCCGTTGTATCCGATGTGGAAGAATCGCTTCCCTTGGTTGCTGTAAGGCCTGTGGCCAAAAGGATTGGATTCGTAGATCGGAACTATTTGAAAAAGCTTCCAAACGTCCTATTGTCCGGTATCAATGTGGAACCTGTGGAAGGATGATCGGAATGTATTTAGATTCTGAACTCAGTAAGTTTAAACGAACCTTCCTCCGGAAGCTTTGATCAACCTATTTCGTAAGGCACGTCCGATCCCCATTGGGGGAGGGTAATAGGCTAGGATCGTGGAAATACCTTCCTGATCTGCTTTATGGAACTGATAGAACAACTCTCGGGCGTACTCGTTTTCATTTTCGAATATAACCATCTCGATTCCAATCGAGACAATTCTATCCAAGGTTTCTTCTGAACCCTTTTGTTTTATATAAAGCACTCTAGTCGAAGAAGGTACTTGAATCAAGGGAGAAAGGATCTCTTCCAATGCAGAGAAAAGGTATACTGTGGCCTTCGGTTTGTAATGGATGTATTTCATTCCGGGTGAAGCAGGCCTTTCATGAGGCACTTGGGACAAATCCATAACCTCGAGTCCGGACTCTTTTCCTAGTTCAGCGAGGGTTTCAACCGTTATAGAACCTGGCCGAAGGATCTCTAATCGATCGTTTTCTATCCGTACAACCGTAGACTCGAGTCCTACATCACACCTCCGGCCTTTGACAATGGCTGCTACTCTCCCTGCCATCGCATGGTAAGCCATTTCAAAGGTTGTGGGACTAGGTTCACCTGACCGGTTGGCTGAGGGCGCAGCGATAGGAACTCCAGCAAAGGAGATCAACTTTCTTGCTTCTACCAGGGAAGGGATTCGAATCGCAACCGTAGGCAGCCCTGCTGTGACAATATCGGGTATGTCGGGGGCTTTGGGTAACACGAAGGTAATGGGGCCGGGCATACATCGTTCCATTAATTTTACTTGTTGATCAGTGACAGTACGGGTATACTTGAAAATCTCCTCCCTAGAGGATAGGTGCACAATAAGTGGGTTGTCTGTGGGACGGCCTTTAGCTTGAAAGATTTTTCGGCATGCCTTGGGGTCTAGTGCGTTCGCGCCCAAACCGTACACCGTTTCCGTGGGAAACACTACAAGTTCTCCCGCACGAATAAGTTCCCCCGCTTTCTGAAGATCTGTGTCCGTACAATCAAAGACTAGGGTTGATTGAGTCATGGGTGTAGGGGAACAATAGGGTAGTTTGGTTTTATTCGTCAAGGGGTTGGATAATTTCTTCATGGTTGGTATATTTTAAAAACGTAATGTCGCAAGAAATAGATTTAATTCCTTTAAATTCCTGTGTGAAAACGCAGGGGGCTGTCAAACGCTTACTCTCTTCGGGAGAGACAGTAGTATGTATACACAGGCAAAGTGGGAAAACTCGAAGAGTTGCGTTCAAAGCTCTCTATCAAAACAGCAAAGACTTTTGGCTGAATCCTCATTCTAGTTGGGAATACTTTCTGCATAGAACCGTAGCGGAGCATCTGCAACTTCCTATCGAAGAAGGGGGCCCGAGGGTGGGGATTCCTTCTGAAATTTTAGATCTTCAGGAAGAAATTATAGAGGAAATAGATGAAGGTTTGTCGAAGACGGAAGAAGGGGTAGGGAGTATCAACTTTGGACCCGAGTATGAGCGAATTGAGAAACTTCCCCTTTCCCAGAGGATAGACCTGCTTACTGAGTTTAAGAAACGGCTCGATGAGCTTGCCCAGAAGAAAGCTCCCTTGACCGAAGAAAAAGCGGAAGCCCTGGTAACTTCGAGTAGGGATGCAGCGCTTATCAACCGCGCAACGTTATGGGAAGCACTTAAGCTGGGAGATGAAGAAGCACGGCAGTTTACGCAAGGGGTAGTGACTGCAACTCGCGAGATGGTGAAGTCTACCGCTCGTTTGGTGGATGCGGAAATTTTCCAGCATGAGTTAATAAAACGCTTGATCGAACGTTCCAACGGTACCGTGGTGCAACATATGACACGGGTATTTTTGAATGGTCTCAGTTTTCTTTCTTATTACAATGAGCAAATCCGTTCTACCAGTCTAACGAATCGAGTCCGAATTCAGTTTGCTAAACGGTATCGTCCATACTATCGGCAATTACTTCCCCATCTCCATCCAGAGGATGTAGTCCTGGAACGGGTATTTTACAAAGGAATGCAGGCTGTTCCAGAAGTTGATTTTCATCATTTCGCAACAGGTTTTCTCGTACATGATATCGGGAAAGCGGATGCCATCGAATACCATGAAGGGGAAGCGGGGTACAACAGGGACATTATCGTGGAACATGTAAAAATTGGATACCAAGCGATTATGAATAAGACGAACTACCCACGGCAGGCAGGATTAATTGCCGGCTATCACCATGAATACTATGGAGATCCTTCAGGATATGGATACTTCAGGGAATACCTATCTCAATATAGGAAGGCAAACCCTAAGGCAACTCAGGATTACTGCATGACCTATGAGCTAGAACCCATTTTGGATTATCAGGCACTGGCCTATTTCCCTGCCAAGGTATTGGAGATAGTAGATATATATGACTCATTAACGGATCCAATGAGAAGTTATCGCCAAGCTCTGGAGCCTCAAGAGGCGGTGAGATTAATGCGAAAAGAGTTTATCGAAGAGAAATTAAAAATCGATCCGATTCTGTTCGAACTGTTTGTCCAATTTTTAGAAAGGCGGTTTCCTAATTGAACAGCGTACCTAAAACCATTGTAAACAAGTTTGTCAAAGATAGAATTGCCTACTACACCATACACTGGTCACCCATTATTCGCGTGGATAAGTATGAAATTCAAAGAACGGTTCCTGCGATGGCTGGAATCTTCGAATTGTTCTATCGAGGGCAGGATCGGAAACTCCATTTATTTCACTATGGGATAGCTTGGCTTGGAGGGTTGCGGGCGGTGATTCGTGAAATGACAGATCCGATCCTGATGAAGGATCGACCCGATATCCAACGAATCTTAAAGGATCACGAATGTTTTTACCGATTCGTGGTCTGCGAATCAAGAGAGGATTTGGAGGATCTCGTATCGTTTTTCGGGAAGACAAAGGGAGCACCCCAACGAGCCGCTTCGGGCAGATACGAAAATGTTCGATTGAAAGAGCTGACCCCTGGAACACAGTTCTAACCTATGAGTTTTAACGATTTAGAAATTCCTAGTTTGGCAATCAGGAAAGTACTCTAGGTGCAGGCGGAACGGGCAGGCTGTACATAGGACAGATACGCTTAGCTGTGTCATAGAGATCCGTGAATTGATGGGCCCGTATCCCTAAGCGGGAAGCGGTCTCTACATGGATAGCGATATCGTCTAGGTACAGAATTCCATCAGCTGGTTTCCCTGTGAGGCTTATGGCGTACCGAAATATATCTTCTTCCGGTTTGATCAAGCCCAAGGCTCCAGAAACAACCTGATACTGAAAAAGTTCTTTCCAGGGTGCTGGTTCCACAACAGACCGATAGAACCGTACAGGCATGTTGGTTAAAAGCCCGATATCGAAACCCTGATCCCGTAGCACCTGAATCCAGCGTAAGGTTGCCTCGTTCATTTGACTCCAGCACTGGTCATCCTCTTGCACTAGCAGGGGAATGTCGTTGGAGTCTACAGTACTATCCAATGCAATGAAGATAGCTTTCCAGTATCGTTCGGTGTCCCAAGTGTCCCGATCGTAAAAAGGGCGGTACTTTTCGTAGGCCTCCCTAAGTTTCGAATAGGAAAGATGGTACTTTTCTGCGGTTCGGTTCAGGAACTGGGTTAGATATCCATTACTGGGGAGAGTAAGCACGTTTCCAAAGTCGAAATAGATGGTGTGAATCCTGTGGTTTGTCATGTGCCTTCCCTTTTTTAGTTTCTATTCAATGATTCAAATAGGTTCCACGATTCAATAAAACAGGGCCGCTTGTCGTTTGAAGCAGTCTTCTAGAACTATGGCAGCCATGGCTTCCACGACAGGTACAATCCGAGGGCAAATACACACGTCATGCCTACCTTCGGTGCGGATGATCTGTTCGTGCCCTTCAATATCAAGAGTATGCTGGGGGCGTCCAATAGAGGCTACTGGCTTTACGGCTATTCGGAAAAGAATTTCTTCGCCCGTACTGATTCCTCCAAGGATGCCACCCGCATGATTGGTTAGGAATCCAGAAGAGGACATTTGATCGTTATGCTCACTCCCTCGCATATCCGCTGCTTTGAATCCGGCACCAAACTCGATTCCCTTCACTGCTCCAATGGAAAGCATCGCATGAGCTAGTAGAGCATCCAGTTTGTCAAATACCGGTTCTCCTAAACCTGCAGGCACACCCCGGATCCGGCATTCCACGATACCTCCTACCGAATCTTCCTCCGCTTTACGAAGTGCGATTACCTCCAACATCTGTTCCGCTGCTTCTAAATCACAGGCTCTTAAAGGGTTTTGCTCAATCACATCCGGGTCAAAAGTATTGCACTGAATCCCCGCTGCTCGGACAGTGTACGCTAGTATCTCGACCCCCCTCGTCCGTAGAATCTTCTTTGCTACTGCACCCGCTGCTACCCGAGCAGCAGTCTCTCTTCCCGATGCCCTTCCTGAACCCCGGTAATCCCGAATACCGTACTTTTTCAAATACGTGTAATCCGCATGCCCCGGACGAAACATGTCTTTGATCGGAAGATACGCTTCGGGTCGTGCATCTGAGTTGTAAAGGATTAAGAACAGAGGGGTTCCCGTTGTTTTACCTTCAAAGGTTCCCGCTAGGATGGAAACTTTATCGTCTTCCTTCCGAGGAGTGGTAATTTCCGATTGGCCTGGTTTGCGGCGATCCAATTCTTTTTGAATGTCCTTTTCACTCAGTTCCATGCCCGGACATACCCCATCGATCACCACTCCTACGGCGCCTCCATGGGATTCTCCAAAGGTGGTGATGCGAAACAGTTCTCCAAAACTATTTCCGCTCATTCAACGCTCCTGCATGAAGATGATGTACCAATTCTTGTACCAAATCGTCGATGGTTTTCCCTGTGGTCGTGAGGATCCAATTCGCCGCTGTGCGATAGAGAGCGGTTCGATGTTCGTACAACCGATGAAAATCTCCCTTTGGATCCTCTTCGTTTAAAAAGGAAGGGATCCCTCCTCGTAGAATGCGATCTAGAAGGATCTCTTCTGTTTCTTCAAGATATATAAAGTATCCAAATGGATCAAGAACGGAAAGGGCACTGGGGTTCTCAATTGTGCCCCCTCCCAGCGCAAGGATACAAACAGGGTTTTGGGAAGTGATCCCGAAAACTTCGATCAGTTGATTGATTCCTTCCACTTCTAGTTCTTGGAAACCGGACTTCCCAAGGGTGCGGAATATTTCCCGTATGGGCATGTAGGTTCCTGTTCGCTGGGTGTAGATTCTACTGACCCTATCATCTAGATCTTCAAAGGGCAATGATAGGGCCTTCGAAACATGTTGCCCTAGGGTAGTTTTCCCACAATGTTTCATTCCCATGAGAACCAGAATGGGCTTAGAAACAGACATATGGCTGGATGGTAGCCTAATCTTTTGCTAAGATGCAAGGGTGCACTTAGAATGGAAGGTTCGGGTTCTGAATGCTTTACAGGAAGCCGTCAAGGTAGTTGCTAACCGGAAGAAAAAAGCAAACGGTAAAGCGGACAGGTTGCCAATCGAAGGGGAACTAGAAGCGATCACAACAATCGCGCTCTACAGGGTAGTGCTCCAGATGCGACCTGACCTCCGCAAACATCCGAATTATCGACATGCTTGTCGCGTACTGGAAGAACTGCCTCTTTGGTCAGTAGATCGGGAGTTTGCTATGGAAGTGATCGATTGCGTATCCTCCATCCTGGGGCTTCCGTTCCGGTACTATGCACGTGATGAATCCTTTTGTACGGTAGACCAGGTACGAACGAAAAAAATCAAAGCAGTGGAAAAGCTATTAAAGGTGAATCTCCTGTAACCTTCCGTAGAGCTAAAACAGCAACGGTAAAGGCTGGGAGAACAAGTACCCCTGCCCATAGTCCACACCGATGTCCTGTAGTTTTTTGCGTATTTCTTCTGATTCGACAAACTCTGCGATGGTTTTCATTCCCATTACATGCCCGATATCGTTTACAGCCATCACTAATGCTAAATCGATAGGATTCTCCAGAACGTTTTGTACGTATGAACCATCGATCTTCAGGTAATCGACGGGTAGGTTTTTTAAGTAGGAAAAAGAGCTGAATCCATTTCCAAAGTCATCCAATGCAAACGTACATCCAAACTCTCTTAGGTTTTTTATAAGGGTAGTAGCCCGACTGAAGTTCTGTATGGCTGCAGTTTCAGTGATTTCGAAGCAGAATAAAGCGGGGGAGACTCTATAAGCGAGGAATGTGGCAGTGATGTAGTCGAAGAGTTTTTCGTCGGCTATGCTAGCAGCAGAGATATTGATGCAGAACATGGGACTTTTGCCCGCTTCCCTTTGAATCAAGGTATGGGAAGCCTCTGCGACTTTGCGAATCACGAGTCGATCGATAGCAGGCATTAAATGATACCGCTCCGCCGCAGGAATAAATTCTGAAGGGGCTACCAGAGATCCATCTTCCTGTTGAATCCGGATAAGGATCTCTTTTTTAGGAATTGGGCTTGTACCCTGTTGGAGAGGGACTATGTCGTGGGTAAAAAGGACAAATTTATCCTGATCAATCGCCCGGGTCAATCGAGTGATCCACTGCATCTCTCCCCTGCGTTTCTGGAACAGGATGTTGCCGGATTCGTAGAACCGGCATCGATTTCCCCCCTCTTCTTTAGCCAACCTGCAAGCTTCTTCTCCCATGGCTAAGGCAGTGTAAGGATCCCGCACGGTTGTATCCAGTGTAGCAATTCCGATACTGGCAAAGATGGGAAAACTGCTCTTCTGCCAAGGGAAGACTCTCTGAACCTCGGTAAGCAGGGTAGTCCCAAGATTGAGTACTTCTGATTGGGATTGGTTCCAGGTGAGGATGCAAAACTCATCCGAACCGATACGTCCTACCGGAAACTCTTTTGGAACGTTTGTACGTATATCCAATGCTACTTGCCTGAGAAGCTCGTCTCCTGCATGATGTCCGCATACGTTGTTCACGATTCGGAAATTGTCCAGGTTCAAGTAGAGCAGCCAGCGATTCTGGATAGGTTTTAGGGATTCCGGAATTACTTTTTCAGATAGAAGGCTATGGAGGTGTTGGAGGATTTCTGCACGGTTGTCCAGACCCGTCAATAGATCATGGGTGGACTGATAGTCAAGACTATCCGTGAGGCGGCGGAGATGGCTTACATCCCTGAATGCGATTACCTTGCCCAATGTAGCACCATTCCGTTTACTGATGTGAGCTACGCTTCCCTCAATGGGTATTCTTCCTCCGTGAGCGGTTGCTAGAAGAAGGTTATCCAACAGTGTTGGAAAAGAATTATCACTCTCCAGCAGGATATGGGAAGGAATGGGTGAATCAGAAAGTTCATCGAAGAATTGGAACACCTGTTGAATAGGTTTTCCTTTCACTTCTGGTTCTTTATACCCTGTTAAGATTTCAGCAATCGGATTCATGAAATAGATTCGGTTTTCCGTGTCAATGGCAATGATGCCATCCCCAATTCCTTTCAGAATGGCAGACATCCATTGTTCCTGTTCGTGAAGTTTCCGTTCGATACCATGCTTGTATAGGACGATTTCTATGGTAGTAAGAAGTTCCCTTTCTTTGAAAGGTTTCAGGATGTAGCCGAAGGGTTCTGCTTGTTTTGCTCGTTCCAGAGTATCCTGGTCCGAATATGAAGTAAGGAACACTACGGGAATATCGAGGGAATGACGAATCTGTTTTGCAGCTTCTATTCCATCCATCTCCCCCTTCAGCATAATGTCCATGAGAATCAGGTCTGGAACTTCTTTTTCTGCAACGGTAAGAGCATCTTCACCCGTGGGGATAATTCCAATCACTTCGAACCCAAAATCTAGGAGCCTCCGTTTTAAATCCAGTGCGATGATCTTCTCGTCTTCTACAATCAGGATTCGTTCCCTTGCCATCCAACCTTCCTTTGATCCCTTCAATCAGTTATGGCATGAACGAGAAGGTCAGGGCAATAGCTTCTTTAAAATAAATGGATCAATTCTGAAAGGAGATCCTAAACCTTGAAGAAAATGGTGTTTTTCGAACAGATGGAGGGAAAGCTCAGAAAACAGGAAATAGGTTCCGGAGGGAAGGTGAGTTACCTCTGCGTTGGTTTTCCGAAAGATTCCATCCTCGAAGGGACAGGCTAGGAACCCCCTGGCTTCAGTAACCTGGACTTGATAGATCCCTTTAACAGTGATGGGTTCACCTAGGCCTTTCCTTCCTTCCTCAAGAAGGTGATGGAGAAATCCGGAAGCCTCGTCGATGTCTATACCCAACTTCTGTAAAGTCTCTTCATCCTGCTCGATGATATCAACCAGATTCCGTGTATCCTCTCCCAAGAACCCTGCCGAGGTAATAACACCTGGTTGCATGTTTTCCTGTGCCCGTTTCAATTCTGGAGACATCTTCATGGCTTACCTCCCTTATGCGAACTTATCGAAGTAAATTTTATCTGGTGGCACCTGGAACTTTTTCATTACGGCGATACAAGCATCTAGCATACCAGGGCTTCCGCAGAGGTACCCTTCCATTGGCTTGGTGCGATCGATTTGGGTAGTAAGGTACTTTTCCAAAACCTGTGTGATAAGGCCCGTCTCACCTTTCCAGTCGTCTTCGGGTTGAGGTTCAGAAAGAGCTGCAATGAAACGAAAGGAAGGCCACTGTTTTTCTATCTGTTTTAATTCTTCCAGATAGAAGAGGTCTTTTTTGGTGCGAGCTCCGAAGAAATACCAAACCTCCCGATCAGTTTTCCCCTTTTCTAGCATGTCATAGAAAATGGATTTAAAGGGAGCCATCCCAGAACCTCCCGCTACGCAAAGCATAGTGGCTCCTGTTTCCCGAATATGGAACTCTCCAAAAGGACCGGTAACGGTAACCGTTTCCCCTTCCTTCATTCGAGTATGAACGTAGGTAGTGACGATACCCCCAGGTACCAAACGAATGAGTAGCTCTACGTGGTTGCGGTCCGAAGGGCGGGAAGACATGGAGTAGGCTCGTTCGGTTGGCTCTTTGATTTTATCGTACGGAGGGACCATGAGTTGAACGTACTGACCTGCCAGAAAATCGATCTCCTTCGGCTCCTCCAACCGAATATACACTTCCTTGATGTCATGGGTAACGTTCCGGATCCGCTCCACTGTTCCTCTATACCGTTTGATGTTGAACAGGGCATCGGGAATCTGGATGGAAATATCCTTCTTGAGCTTGATCTGGCAGGAGAGCCTGATATTTTCGGTTGTCTCCTCCTTTGTCATGTAGGGCAGTTCAGTGGGAAGGTGAGGTCCCACATCGGATGTGACCTTCACTTTACAAGCTCCACAGCTTCCCCTTCCTCCACAGGCGGAAGGAACATAGATTCCCACTTCAGCTAGGGAAAATAGGAGGGGAGCCCCGCCCTTCACTTTCAGCTGTCGTTTACCTTGGTTGATGTCGATGGTAACTTCACCGTAATTGTTCACAATTTTATCGGTTATAGAGATCAGGAGGGCCAAGATGGCTGTAATGGCACCTACTGCAGATGAAGCAAGCAATACTGGAACGAACATGGGAACCTCCTATTGAACCTTCAACATACCCGAGAAGCCGATGAAAGCCATGGCCATGAATCCAATGGTGATCAGGGTTATGCCGGGACCCTTTAACCCGGCTGGGACAGGAGCTCTGTCTACTTTCTTTCGAATAGCCGCTAAAGAAGCGATTGCCAACCACCACCCTAACCCAGAACCTAGGCTGAAAATGGCCGATTGAAGGAAGGTGTAGTTTCTGATTTCGATGAATAACACTGCACCCAAGATTGCGCAGTTCACCGTGATGAGGGGTAAAAAGATCCCCAGTGTCATATAGAGGGCAGGGGACAAACGATCGATTACCATTTCCAAGATCTGCACTACCGCGGCAATCACGATGATGAACACGATGAACCGAAGGTAGTACAGTCCTAAAGGAAACAGGATATAATGGAGAACGGCCCAGTTCACTACTCCTGTAATGGTGAGTACTACAGTTACGGCTAACCCAAGACCGTTGGAAGAATCAAAATCCTTAGAGATCGAAATGAAGGAGCACATTCCAAGGAAGTTGGCTAAAAGGATGTTACTGGTAAAGATGGAGGCGAAAAAGAGGCTCAAAGGGGCAATTTGCGGACTCATGCTTTCCCTCCTGTCATACGATTCTTAGCGATCCAGAGAAGGATGGCCACTAAAAAGAAGGCGCTGGGAGCCATTACCATGATGGTCCACTGGGGGAACCACGCAGGGGCTACAGGGAATCCAAAGAGGGTTCCAAACCCGAGGAATTCCCGTACGAAGGCAATGGCCATCAAGACCCACATATACCCAATACCGGAGGTAAGTCCATCCCAGAATGCGGGGATGGGAGGATTGCTTTGGGCGAAGGCTTCAGCTCTCCCCATTAAAATGCAATTAGTAATGATCAGACCCACATAGGGACCTAAACTCTTTGAAATTTCAGGTAGGAACGCTCTTAGTAAAATATCTACAATGATTACGTAGAAAGAGATGATCAACACCTGCACGATCATCCGTACTTTCCGAGGTATCCAGTCTTTCATGAAAGCGATGGTCAAGTTGGAGAATGCCGCGGTAAATGTAACACCCAGAGTCATGATGAGGGTGTTGGTAAGTAGGTTGGTTACGGCCAGCGTCGAGCAGATCCCAAGGATCTGAATGAAAATTGGGTTATTGAACCAGAGGTTTTCCCTCGATATTTTCTTTAAATCTTTAGCTGTCATCTAGAGCCTCCCAGGATCTTTTTAAACACGGTAAGTTCTCCATTCAAAATGGTATCCATCGCTTGACTGGTACGGCTTGCACCAGTGATTCCGTCCGCTATTCCTTCCTCTTTGTTGGCTTTGCCGCTTCCAGCCTCCGCACCGAAGGTTACATGGATTCTGCCATTCTTCACTTTCAAGCCTCGAAACTGGTCTTTGAACCAGGGATCGGCCACTCGACCTCCTAAACCAGGAGTTTCGTTGTGGCTCACGATCTGGATACCCACGATCTGGGAAACCTGTTCGTCCACCGATAGGATCCCCGTGATCGTTCCCCAGAGACCGCTTCCACTGAATTCCTTCGCATAGATCGTTTTTCCACCTTGAGTGCTCTTGTAGAAACGAACTCCTTCTTTATCCAGGATTTCAATGGCTTTGTAGAGGGTATTTACTTCTTCATCGGTGCGGAAGGGAATAGCCATAGCTGAGAGAATCGCTTTCTGTCTGGCTAGCTCTTGGTTTCGCTGCACGATCCCCGAGGTCCCTTCATTTGCCAATGCCAGGAGAAACACGAAGAGGAAGGTAATGATGAAGCTGAACACTACCGTATAGAGAATCCCATCTTTCCTCATAGAGATGCCTCCTTTGGTGCAGAAGAGGTTGTCTTAGGGGTAGTGAGTTCATCGATTAAGGACGCAAAAGTATTTCCTAAAAGGAGAGCAAAGCTCGTCCCTTCTGGAAAGGCAGAGTACAATCGTAGAATGATCGAAAGGATTCCGATCAAAAGTCCATAGATCCATTGGGAAAGGTCCCGTTTAGGAGCACTCACTGGATCGGTTGCCATAAAAACGGCTACGAATAGGACACTCCCACTGAGCATGGAGTATAGGGTAGGGAAGGCCCCTTTTACCCCCAAGAGATCTAAGATCGCCGAAGTCCCGATGGCTCCTATAACCGTACCCAACAGGGTTCGATAGGAAGCGGTTTTCGTAATTATTAGGTAGATAGCTCCTAAGAGAATCAAGAGGATGGAGCCTTCTCCAATAGAACCCCCTTTAAATCCCAGGAACAGATCCTGAAGATTTAGGGAAGACATGTCCCCTGAACGAAGAATCCCCAACGGTGTAGCGGTGCTCACTGCATCTGCATGAGTACCGAAAGCCCCCGGAACCATCCAGGAAGCGGCCAGGATATTGGGAAAGGTGATATAAACAAACAACCTCCCCGTAATGGCTGGGTTGAAGATGTTCCTCCCAAATCCCCCGTACACCTCTTTCCCCATGAATACAGCAAAAATGATTCCTACCCCGACGACCCAAAGAGGGGTTTTGGGGGGGAGCGAAAGGGCAAAGATCGTACAGGTTACCAAAACCGCTTCGCTGACCTTCTTATTTCGACCTTTTTCTACGATATATTCCGTTGCGACCCCTAAGATCAGGGATACCAGGAGGACTGCAACTGGCCTATATCCGTATAAATAAATGGAAAAGAGAAATAAAGGGAGGAGTGCGTAGAGGACCCTCCGCATAATGAGTTGTTTCTGGAACACAAACCCTCCTTCTAATGAAGCAAGATTCTAGACGTGTCCCTTATAGATTACTGCACCTCTAATCTTATTGCAAGATTTGCTGGAGGGCGGGGTACATTCCCTTCTGGAGGATACTCTCAAGATACTGAGACACTTCTTTGACGAGGGATGGAGAAGAAAGATCAGTTCCCCAGAGGCTAGATTCGGATAGAGCCATCCGAACAACGCGGGGTATATCCAAGGAAGATACTTCTCTATCGAACCCTTCCGTTTGGGATATGACACCCAAAGGAACCTTGGACCAGAGGGAACGGAAAAACTCAAGCACCTCTGGGTTATCCTTTATATTCTGAGCTTCTGAGGGATGTATGGTTCCACGATAGTAGAATAGGAGAGCTGCAAAGGAAAAACTCAAACCTTTGGGTGGTTGATCGAACTTCTCCTGATACTCCTGGATCGTGGGAAGTACCCGGGCTCGAAACTTTGCACAGGAGTTTAAGGC
>JAOABU010000030.1 GCA_026418195.1 Spirochaetota bacterium
AGATGTGTATAAGAGACAGCGCACCCCTTGATCTGACCCCTTCGATTCATTTGAGTCAGGAGGGCTGCATGAACGGTAGCGTCCATCTTTGGGTTCACCGTCTCCACTGCAGCTACCACAGCTACTTTGGGCATGGTGACTCCGATTCTATGGAACATATCTACTGCATTGTTGAGGATGGAGATCTTATCCTCGAAAGAGGGGGCCACATTCATTCCTGCATCAGTGACCGCAAATAGTTTGTGGTAGTAGGGAGAATGGAACAAACCGAGGTGGCTCAGCAACGCTCCAGATCGAAGCCCCTTCTCCTTGTCCAGCACGGCTTTCAGAAGAGCAGCTGTCTGAACCAACCCCTTCATCAACACTTCAGCCTTTTTCTCTCGAATGAGACCTACCGCTTTGACAGCGGCTTCCACAGGATCTGAAGCAGGAACAATTTCTGCTGCAGAGGGATCGAATCCAATCTCGCCCATCAGACGTTCGGTTTCCTGCTTTGATCCTACGAGAATTGCTTCTACGATCCCCTCTTTAATGGCATCCCGGACAGCTTCCAGTACATGTTTATCCTCGGAGGCTGCCACAACGATCCGTCTTTTCTTGCCTTGCTTGGCCTCTTCTACGAATTCTGCCAAACTCTTCCGCATAGGGTTCCCCTACAAGTAGATAGATTTAGGGGAATTATAAAGGTATGAATCGTATTCCGTCAAGAAAAATGTTTCTTATGCAACATAATATTGCAATTTTAACAACATTTTCAATTCTTCAATACGGTTTCCCGAGTTCGTCTCAAGGTGAGATTCTTGCCAGGTAGAGAATATACATACTTTTCGGTAAACAGATGTTCTTCTCGAATTCCATCTGTTACAATGACTTTCTCGAACCGATCGTACACAACGAAACTGATCCTGCAGGGTTTAAAGTGAAAAGCTTTTTCCGAAAGCTGAACCCGGATCGTATCTCCTTCTACGGTGACCGACATGGAGAACTCCGTTCGAATCCCTTTCCGATACCCATACGTTTCTCCATCGTCGAAGCAATACCGATACTTCCCTTCGCAAATCGAGCTCCTTCGGAGGAAAAGATGGAACTCTACAGCCGAAAGATCCTTCTCCATCAGAGAGGCTTCTGCCGGCTGTAGGGGAAGAATGGAACCTTCCCGTACGAAGATTGGAGTGCTGGAAGGTGCAGTTTTCACCTTCAACCGCGTTCCTCCTTCTTCCCACTGATCCTTGAACCAATCGTACCAACGTATTCCCATTCCGGGAAGAAACACTTCCCGTTCTCTCCCCTCCAGAATAGGAGTATGGAGAAGAGATGGCCCCACAAAGAACTCTGTATCCAAGAAAGGGGCAGTTTCCTCTCTCTCCTCGGGGAACTCAAGGAAAAGTGGCCGTAGGATAGGTTCGCCCGTTTCCTCTTCTTGGACAAAGAGGTTGTATAGGTAGGGTAACAGCCGATACCGAAAGCGTATATAGTCACGGATGACAGGGAGTGCCTTTTCTCCGAACTGCCAGGGTTCCTGTGGCTTACTCCCCTTTACAGAGTGATTTCGGAACAGAGGGAATAGGAAACAAGCTTTGTACCAGTCCACTGCCAATTCCGGATCCGCATCCCCCCCAAATCCAGGGATATCCACCCCACAGAAGGGTTGTCCACTGAGGGAGAGTCCCAAGCAGAGAGGGATGGAGAGGGCCAGATGGTGGCGGTTCGACCAGTTATCTCCCCCCCAGATCCCTCCATACCGACTGGAAGAGACAAAGGCACTCCGACTTATCAGGAAGGGTCTACGGTTGGGGGAACTTTTCATGAACCCCTCCCAGACGGCTTTCTGCATTCCTAAACAGTATGCGTTATGGTAGAAGGTATGGGGTTTCTCCCCCCTCTGGAACAGCATACTTTGTGGGTCCACTGGGCCCGTCGCAGGATCGTTCATATCGAGCCAGACCCCTTCCACACCGAAACTAAGGAACTTCCTTACTTTCTCAGCCCACCATTCCCGAGTTTCTGGAAGAGAGAAGTCGGGGAATACCGTTTCCCCCGGCCACACGAATCCAATGAAGGGTGTTCCTTCTGGGGTCAGGCATAGAAGATTCCTTTCTTTTGCTTCCCGATACACCTCGAAGGATTCTTCCTTCTTAATACCAGGGTCGAGGATAGGGACAACCCTTCGGGAACGTTTCCGTAAATCTTCTATCTGGTTCTTTGGATGGCTAAACTTTCTCTCGTCCCAACTAAAGACTCGAAACCCATCCATATAGTCGATGTCTAGCCACAGAGCGTCACAAGGAATATCATGGGTTTGGAATAGCCGATCCAATTCATCTAAATCTGTATAGCTACCATACCCCCACCTACTTTGATGGTACCCTAACGCCCATAAGGGTGGAAGGGGCACCTTACCTTGGAGCTTTTGGAGTCGCGAGGTTACGATTCGAGGGTGATCGGCCACCAGAATGTACAATTCCGGTTTTCCCCCTTCTGCACCCAAGGAAAACCACTTGGGTAGTGAACTTGTCCCATGGAGAGAATCAGCAATAGCATCCTCAGCCATGAGAGAGGCAAAGGAAGGATAGGAGGTTGTAAGGAGTAGCCCTACCCATGCAGCCCCTGTGTCTACTAGTACATAGGGAATGGAGGCGTACAGGGGGTCTGGATTCCCATCCCTATGGACAGTTGCGGGAAAATCGGCCCACACATCCGTATTGTAGAACTTGGTACGAATTCGGGATCGGTCCACTCGAAAGGCCTTTTCCCCTAGACCAAACATCCGGAATCCTTCGTTGGGCTCAAAGTTCACCACCCAGCTCTGTCCTAAAGCGCCAAACCCTTTTCCCTCCAAGGTAGAGAGAACCCGTTCTTTTCCCCAGTACACCTCAAATCCGGTTCCTTTGGGAACTACGTTCCCCCTTCTTTCCCTACCCCACCCTGTCTTGGTCAACTCCACAGGGTTTTCCTCATCCCCCCTTGATTCTTCCCATACTACCCTATACACATCCTCTCCCAGATGGGTGATATCCATGCGAATCGAGGTTCCATGAAGATAGGTAAAGTTTACGGGGTGAAGGATTTTAGAAAAGTACATACACTAAAATAGATGCCCCATTTTCTTTCGCTTCGTCTCAAGATACTGTTTGTCGTATGGGTTTGGAGGAATCACCAACGGAATCCGTTCGGTGATCTGAACCCCTTCCTTTCGCAACTTTTCGATCTTGTCCGGATTGTTGGTGAGGAGGGCAACAGATTGAACTCCCAAAAGTTGAAGGATCTTAGCAGCTACCCGATAATCCCGTGCTTCCCCAGGATATCCTAAAAAATGGTTCGCTTCTACCGTATCAAGACCAAGATCCTGCAGTTGGTATGCCTTGATCTTGTTCAGTAACCCAATCCCTCTTCCTTCCTGCATCAGATAGATGAGAACCCCATCCTCTCTGCTACCAATAAATTTCAAGGCAGCTTCCAATTGATCCCTGCAATCACACCGCAGTGAACCCAGCACGTCTCCTGTATGACACTGGGAGTGAACCCGCAAAGGGACTCCTCTCTTCCCCTGTACATCCCCCCGAACAACAGCGGTATGCTCCTTGTCTTCCCTTCCATCGTAGAATCCATACAGGGTAAACTCTCCGAAGCGGGTAGGGAAATGGGCCCTCGCTACCAGTTGAACACAAAGGTCTTCCTCCATGCAGTACTGACCCATCCCCTTGCAGTAATACTCCTCAGGGACAAAATCGGGTTTCCCTTTCAGCTTCTTTAACAATTCTTCCCGGGAAACTAGCTGGTCACAGTGGGAAAACAATTCATATTTTTCCATGAGATCACTTTTTCTCTTCTACGATCATCAGGGTCTTAGGATCCAAATGGACGCTAAGATCTTTCATCGGATAGGAGTCTCGATCTTTCACCAGGCGAACGAGGATATTCCCCTCTGATTCCCCGAGGGTAATGAGCACATCGATCAGATTTTCGAAGGGTTTCAAGGAGGGGGGGAAATCCCGATTCCAGATCTTTTCGTTTTCCGGTTTTACGGTCGCACTGAACCAGATCGTTACTCCTACTTCGTTGGCAAACTGTTTGATTAACCGAAGATCTTCAGAAGTAGCTAGAGCAAAATTATACCCATCCACAATGATCTGGTCTGCTGCAAAGTTCCCATCCCGTATCATTGCCGTGAGACTTCGAATAATCTGTTGCGTTTTAACCCCTTCCTGGTTGAAACTCATGATCACTCGATGCCGGATGATTTCATCGTGTACTTCCATTGCTGCGTTCAACTTACGAGCTACTTCCTTGAAAATGTCTTCGTACCAACTAATGATATGATCAGTTCGAGTTGAAAAGGAAACATGGATTACCTGTTTCCCCTGTAAGAGGGCATCGGTTGCGATATGTACCAAGCATCCTGTTTTACCGATTCCCTTCGGAGAGGCTACAACGGCTAGTTCGCCTTTCTTTAGCGGTTCCTTCAGGGACTTCTCGAGGGCCCGCAAAGGGCTACGACGGATCAATTCTTTCCTTACCATGCTTTTCCCTCACTTTTCTTTGATTGTATCATGGATCGCTACCTATTTCTGTTCCTTTCTCCGTTTTTCTTGATAAGCTTTCTTCAATTCTTCTGCAATGGTGTTGGGCACACGACCATACTTCAGGAACTCCATAGAAAACTCAGCTTTCCCCTGTGTCAGAGATCGTAGCACCGTAGAATATCCAAACATCTCGCTTAAGGGGACCTCCGCTTCAATCCGGCAAAAGTTGTTATCCTCCGTAGAACTTACGATAATTCCTCTCCTCTGGTTCAAACTTCCAAAGATATTTCCCTGGAACTCGGAAGGACCTTCTACTGTCACCTTCATGATGGGTTCGAGAATAATGGGTTTGGCTTTCTCATACGCTTGGCGGAAGGCACCAATGGCTGCTTGCTGGAAGGCGATGTCCGATGAATCCACCGGATGAGTACTGCCGTCATTGATCACGCAACGGATGTTCACCACAGGGAATCCAATCAACGTTCCTTTCGTTCGGGCCGCTTGGAAGCCTTTATCGCAGGAAGGGATGAACTCGTTGGGAATAACTCCCCCTTTGATCATATTCACGAACTCATACTCCTTTTCCTCACAGGGTTCCATGTATCCCGCCACGCGACCGAACTGCCCAGCGCCTCCTGTTTGCTTTTTATGGGTGTAATCGAACTCAGCCCTCTGGGTAATCGTTTCCCTATAGGCTACCTGTGGCATCCCTGTTTCCACTTCTGCCCGGTACTCCCGTTTCATGCGTTCGATGTACACATCCAGGTGAAGTTCTCCCATTCCTTGGATGATGGTCTGGTTAGACTCTGGATCCACATAGGTTCGAAAGGTAGGATCCTCCTTGGTAAACCGACCTAAAGCTTTAGCCATCTGATCCGCCGAGGCTTTATCCTTCGGGAACACAGCCAACGAAATGACCGGTGCTGGAATATACATGGAAGTCATGGAATAGTTGATCCCTGGGCTGCAGAAGGTATCACCCGAAGCGCAATCGATGCCGAACAACGCCACAATATCCCCGCATACTGCCTCGGTAATATCCTCCATCTCATGAGCATGCATCCGAATCAATCTTCCCACCTTAAACTTCCTTCGCAATCGAGGGTTGTACAATTCATCCCCCTTCCGAAGCATACCCTGGTAGATCCGAATGTAAGTCAACTGCCCATACTGCCCCTCCTCTAGCTTGAATGCCAGTGCCACGAGAGGCTCTTTGGGATCCGCTTTCAATACTACCTCTTTTTCTCCGTCGTTCAGATCTAGAGCCGTATTCTTGACTTCGGAAGGATTGGGAAGGTAATGAACCACACCGTCTAATAAGGGTTGCACGCCCTTGTTTTTATAGGCCGAGCCCATAAATACAGGAATCAGCTTCCTTGTTAAGACACCTTTTCGAAGGGCAGCATAGATTTGCGATTCTGT
Organism: Spirochaetota bacterium; assembly: GCA_026418195.1. Classification (GTDB taxonomy): domain Bacteria; phylum Spirochaetota; class Spirochaetia; order DTKZ01; family DTKZ01; genus DTKZ01. The sequence goes on from JAOABU010000030.1 coordinate 5,946, forward strand.
TTCGGCCCCTTCCAGAAATGCTTCCGCCAGTTCATCGGAGAAGAGGGAAGCCGCATCGATCAGCTCTTCCCTTCGTTTTTCCGCCTCTGCCCTCAATTCCGCAGGGATCTCGCGTTCCACCACCTCTTCTCCGTTAGGTCCTTCAAAGTACAGAGCCTTCATCTGGATCAAATCCACCACCCCCTGGAACTTGTCCTCTAATCCGATGGGAATCTGCACAAGTACCGCATTATGTCCCAGCTTGTCTCTGATCTGTTCCTTCACCTTGTAGGGATTCGCACCTGTGCGGTCCAGCTTATTGATGAAGGCTACAAAAGGAACGTTGTACCTCCGGAGTTGTCGGTCCACCGTGATCGACTGGGACTGTACCCCACCTACAGAGCAAAGCACGAGAATCGCTCCATCCAGGACTCGTAGCGATCGTTCTACTTCGATGGTGAAATCCACGTGCCCCGGAGTATCGATGATGTTAATCGTGTGCCCTTTCCAGGTAACGTTGGTAGAAGCGGATGTAATGGTAATTCCCCGCTCCCGTTCCAACTCCATGTAGTCCATCGTGGCTCCATGTCCATCCTTGCCCTTGACTTCATGGATCATGTGAATCTTGTCGCAATAGTACAGGATCCGTTCCGTCAATGTGGTTTTGCCGGAATCGATATGGGCGCTGATCCCGATGTTTCGCATTTTAGAGATGTCCATCATACGTATTTTACCCTCTTACCTCTGAATAGAATGATCTACCCTAGCTTTGAATACCGAGAACGTCATCAACTGCCTTAGGGATTGTGTGCTATTGAAATTCGTTGAAATACACACTGAATACCAGAAACACTTCCTTGCTCGTCATTTCTATTCCTTCCGTTTTCAACTTCTCTCGGGCTTCATCCATCGTTAGCTTCGGTTGCTGCTTTTTTAACTCGACGAGCCGGTTGATTCCTGCTTCGGAAGGTAGGCGTATACTACCGAAAAATCCACGATTGTTCAAGACTAGCAGGGCGTATCGGAGAAGTTGGAACTCTGCGTACAAGTCTCCAACCTTCCTTTCCAGGGTTTGTTGGGTCTGAACCTGTTGCACAACCTCCTGCTTCAACGAACCGAGGAGACCTCGGATTTCCTGTACCTCTTTGCCAAAGCGGGAGTTGATCTGTTCACCTTCGTTCAACAATCTGTCAATCCGCGCTTCTATATCCTGGAACCGTTTTAGGATGTATTCAGGATCCTGGGATTGAATGTACGCATAGGGATTCAATACCGCTGCGAGAATCTTTTCCGCGAATTCTTCTTCTTTGAAAAATTGTCCTTTGATTCGCAAGAACAGATTCTCCACGACGATACGAAAATCGAACTCAAGGAAATCCGTATAAAAGAACTGTATTCCCGATGGCATGTAGATGGCGAGGTCTCGATCTTTGTATCGGAACGAACGGGGGACCAAAAGGATTTCTGTTCGTTCATCGGCGAGAATCACCCGAATAGAGGAGGGAAGAAGTGTCGTAAACCCTTTGAAAATGGAAAGAATCCCTTGCAACCTCTCTTGATCGCTCTTCCGAATCTCTGTTCCCTTGAAGAAAACACTGAGATCTATATTCCCCGGTGCCCTGAACTGGTATACCGTATAGGGTCCCTCTTTCGATTGAGACTTAAGGTCCAAACCCCACGAAGTGAAATCCTGTGAATTGAGGAAGGCGATGGTACCGATAAACAGCACCATACTCCATACGAATCTCTTCATATCGGTTTCTCCTACTGCTCTTCTACCATAACTTTATCGAAGGGGCGGATCGGATTCTGTGGATCTTTCAACTCCAGTACCACCCAGGAGGCCTTCCCCGCTTCCCCCTCATACCGAATCTTCCCGATGTATTCATCATCCCTGCGGAACACCCTTGCCACCGAGCCCGGAGTGACCACCCGAAGCTTATCCACTACGACCAATAGATTCCTTGGTTCCCTCGGATCCAGTACATACCCCTGTTCTCGATTCTGGATTAGCAACTGCTCTACTGCATACACGTATCGATTCAAACCCCGAATCGTTTCTTCCTGAGAACGCAGAGCCGCATTCTTCTGCTGGATCCCCCGATTGAATACCTCTAAGATCTGTTCGTATAGGATTGCCACTTCCTTCTGTCGGGCTTCTATCTGAGCAATAATCGAGGGAACCACATTCTGAAAAGGAATCTTCTTCAACTCTCCTAACACGGACCCCAATTCATTGAGTTTCTGGGAAAGCCGCGATAGGGCCCCTACATCAAGAAGCCCCTCTGCCGTGAGTAAAGAACTATTGAACCGGGGAAGTCGGGCCTGCAGAACTGCTGGATCGATGGAGGCAGTCAATAGGGGAGCTACAGCATCGCTTACCCCTGTAGGATTGTACTTTAGAATCAAGCTGGCAATTTCCCTTGCATGGTTTGCCTTTAGAACAGCAACCAGATCCTGCTGGTACTTCTTCAACCCTTCAATTTCCCGGGTGTACCGTTGGTTCAGTTCCCGCAGTTCGTTCGCATGAGCCTTGAGGGTTCGCTCCATTTCCATCTCATAAAGCCGCCTCTGGTTGTTGAGGATTTCTTCCTGTTCCCTCGCTCGCTGAACCTGTCGAGCATCGTAGGAATCCATCTGTTTCTGGATACCCTGGATCTCCTTTTCCTTCGCTGCTATACGGGGAGCATAGGAAGCTTGAATTGCCTGAAGCTGCCGATTTAGCCTGAGCTGAGCTGCCTGCAGCCGTTCCGTTTTGGCTGGTTCTGTGAGATCGGTAGAAGTAGCGATCAGTTCGGATTCTCGCTGGAACCCTAAACGGGCCTGTTCGATTTCTGCCCTCTGGCTATCCTGTAAGTCTTCTAGATCCTTCTTTGCTTTGGAAAGGTCTTGTTCCAGCCGTTTCGCTGTGTCCAGAACATCCCGCAGGTTCACCGATTCGAAGGCCTGGGCTCCTACCTGCACCTCCCTACTTTTCTTTTCGATGTAGAGAGTCACCCCGACCGCACCTGCAAGAAAGAACAGGACGATTCCCGCCACTACAACGGGCACTAAAAGACTCCGGTTCTGTTTCGTCTTTGCAAACTCGGTCTCCAGGTTGTACTGAGCTTGTCTCTGTCGGAACTCACTGGCGAGTTCCTGTAGAAAGAGGGATTTGCTCTTTTCTACTAGGTCCCGAACGTCACTGTTGGTTCCTTCTATTTTTCTTTCATCGCCCATATACCATTCCAATCCTTTGGACACGGGTAGGCTCCGGTCCGGTCTCGAAATACTTCTGCGAGGGGCAGGGCACAGCGACTGAAGTTACGGTTTGCTTCAGCCCAATCCCCCTGATAGTATGCTTCCAGTCCGACTCGAAAGGTATCTAAATCTTTCTGGAGTTCTTCATCGATCAATGCCCGTTCTATGGGCCAGTAAATCTTTTTGCCAATCGTTTTTCCCTTCACCTGTACCTGGTCCAACTCCACGAACACGTACTGATTCGTGGTAGATTCCACTTCCTCCCGAATGTAGTCTGATACAACTACCGGAACTTTGTAGATCCGGGTCAACCCTTCCAGTCGAGATGCGGAGTTCACGTTATCCCCAATCACCGTATTGACCATCCTCTCGTAGGACCCAATGGTGCCGTAAAAGACTTCCCCTCCATCGATCCCAACACCCACTTCGAGAAGTACCGCCCGATACACCCGTTCTTCCGCTTCCGTAAGAGCTCCCCTCCTCCTCACGATCTCCTCTCGACGTTTGGTCATCTCCTGACGAAGGGAGGAGGCTACTTCTTGGATCTTAAAAGCGGCTTGTACAGCCTGGAGACTCTTTCGTTCCTGCTCCAGCAATCCGAAGACCGCTAATAGAGCATCTCCAATAATAGAGCCTATATCCCCGTTGAACTGGTGGATGTATCGAATCGCTCGGTCGTAATGGAGGTTCAGGAGCTTGATGATATCAGTGCCCAGAGTTTCCGTCATAAAGGTGAACCCTTTGATATCGGTAAACAGGATAGCCAGCTCTTTCTTGGCCCCTTCTAGTCGAATTTCCCGTTCTTTATAAGCCCGTTGAGCGGTATCACGTGCAACGAACTTCTTGAAAATCGTCAACAGGTTATCGATCGTGTTGGAAAGAGAATTGAACGCTACTCCGAGGAAAGAGACATCATCGTTGGGTGCTCCTTCCAGATTCAGGAGTGAGATTCGCTGTTCCTTCTGCATCGTCATAATCTCTTTAGTAAAGAGACCCACGAAGCGGAGGATAAACTTTAAGAGGAAAACTCCCACCAATACGCAGATGAGGGTAATGGCCACGATCAGTCCTGCAATGTTCCAGAAAATCCTTCGAGACTCAGCGGAAAACTCGTTCAGTTCTTCTGCACGAACAAGGAACAGATCCCATTTGGGATTGTACTTGTACACTCCGAAATATTCTTCTCCTAGATAGTGAAAACTTATCGTACCTTCGGTTATCTGTTTTTCTTTGTGTTGAATCAGGTTCTGTAAAACGGTGCTATCGGGGAACCTGTTCCACCTTGGCTGTCTGGAAGCCATCACAGTAATTTCACCGTTAGCCTTCACCCCGAGATAGAGGGATTTTTGACCTTTCAACTCTTTCTCTGCGTTCTTCTCCATGGCGGAAACCGCACCAGCAAGATCCTGATTGAAAAAGTAGATATCGTACTGATTGGTGGCAAAGATATAGTTGTCCTTTAGATCCTTTACCAGAAGTTCGTTCATCAACTTCACCAGTTCACCCCGATTCAGCATCAGGTTGATGTAGTTGGTGATGAAATTGGAAAGGAGAAGGAAAATAGAAAACAGTGTAAGGATCTTTACGGTAAGGGGAACCACCCGTACGCCACTTACCTTGATGCCTAAGACGCTATCAATCCATCTAGACATACTACCCACCTTCTACCTGAGAATTATATCACTACTTTTTAAATAATAATTGATGGTTCGGTGGGTATCATTGAAAGAAAAGCGTTGGTGGTATTATACTTCCCGAACGTCTATCAATTCCGTAAGGAAGGGTAAAATAGAGTTCTTTAATTCTTCCTGCGCTACCCCTTCCACCTTAATGAGTAGATATGCGGTAGATACATCTTCCCCGGGGAAGGTACCGATAGAGATGATGTTACCTCCCTTTTCAGCAATGACTCCCGTGATCTTTGCCAGTTGTCCCGGTACCTCTGGCATCAGAGCAGTGATGCGGACCCCCTTCTTCCTGGTTCCGAATAGATCTATGAACAATCGAAAGATATCTGACTCCGTTACGATTCCTACGAGGACATCATCCCTCAATATCGGAAGCCCCCCGATATCGTTGTCCGCCATGATGTGGGCAGCATCCTCAATGAGTGTGTCTTCCTGGATGGCAATTACATTCTTCGTCATCACTTCCTTTACAGGGAGTTTAGAAAGGAGGGCGCTCATTTCGAACACGCTAAGGGTAGTGGCTGGAGAAGGACTGGCGTATAGGAGATCCTTCTCCGTGACAATGCCAATCAGTTTGTTGTGTTTATCTAGTACGGGAAGATGATGGATCTTTTCCCTCCGCATGATAGACTGCGCGTCCGTAACAGTAGTTTCCGGTTTAACTGTGATAGGATTGTGAGTCATGATATGTTTGATAAACATCACGCTCCTCCTGTAGAAAATGTAGTCCTACGGAAGCGAAAAATCAAATTCCCATCCTTCACCTATCCGGTCTACCAATTGCAGGCCCCTAGGTGTATCCACTCTTATCCGCCCAAGTATGCCTTCTTCACTGCTTCGTTTTTCTGGAGTTCGGAAGCAGTCCCGGAATAGACGATGTTTCCCGTCTCGAACACGTATCCCCGATGAGCAATCTCCAAAGCGCGGTAGGCATTCTGCTCTACTAAAAGGATCGTTTTCCCTTGCCGATTGATTTCTCGAAGGATTCGGAAGATTTCATCTACTAGAACAGGAGCTAACCCCATGGAGGGCTCGTCCAGGAGCATCACCTCGCCTTTCGTCATGAGGGCGCGTGCAACAGCCAACATCTGCTGCTCCCCTCCCGAAAGGGTACCAGCAGACTGTTTGGCCCGTTCTTTCAATCGGGGAAAGATCGTGAATACTTGTTCGAAATCTTGATCGATCTGGGAACGGTCCTTTCTGGTATAGGTGGCCAGCATAAGGTTTTCCCATACCGTGAGGTTGGTGAAGATTCCCCTTCCCTCTGGCACATGATTGATGCCTAGCTCCACAATCCGATGGGGAGGCAGGTCGGTAATATCCTGTCCTTGATAGAGGATTTTTCCGCGTTGCGGTTTCAACAACCCAGAGATAGTCCTGAGGGTGGTACTTTTACCTGCTCCATTCGCTCCGATGAGGGTAACGATTTCTCCCTTTTCCACGGCGAAACTGATTCCTTTCACTGCTCGAATGGCTCCGTAGGACACCTCTAGGTCCTTCACTTCCAGCATGCTCATTCTAGTGCTCCCTCCCCTAGATAGGCTTCGATCACCTTCGGGTTATTCTTGATCTCCTCGGGGGGACCTACGGCAATAGTTTTTCCAAAGTCAAGAACATGAATCCGTTCAGCTATCCCCATCACTACCGGCATCTGATGCTCGATGAGAAGGATGGAAAGACGGAACTCTTCGGCGATTTTTTTAATCAAGTGCATCAGTTCCAAAGCTTCTGCATTGTTCATTCCAGCGGCTGGCTCGTCCAGAAGAAGAAGCTTTGGTTCCGTGGCCAGAGCACGAGCAATTTCAAGTCTGCGTTGTTGTCCATATGGAAGGCTTCCAGCGGGCAGATGCACCTTCGAGTCCAGATGGAAAATCGAGAGATATTCCAGAGCTTTTTCTTCCACCTCGTGTTCTTCCCGATGGAAGGAGGGGAACCTTCCCACTGCCGCAGTGATTCCATACTGCATCCGGTAATGGCGAGCAATGGTCACATTCTCCAGCACCGTCATGTTATTGAAAAGCCGAATGTTCTGGAAGGTGCGAACGATCCCTTTCGAAGTAATCACGTGAGGAGGCAACCCTGTGATATCCTCATCCTGAAAGAAGATCTTACCCATGGTGGGCTTGTAGAACCCCGTTACCAAGTTAAACACCGTGGTTTTCCCCGCGCCGTTGGGACCAATCAACCCGATAATTTGACGAGGCCCGATCTCAATATTGAAATCGTCCACTGCCTTCAGTCCACCGAAGAAGTGGGTCAGATTAACGATTTTGAGTAGCATAGATTTTTCTCTCTCGTTCGGGGAGGAGGAAAAGGAACTCTCGTTGTCCCATCAACCCTCCCGGTCGCTTCAGCATTAAAATTACCAACAAGATTCCATACAGAACCATTCGGAGTTCGCCAATCGGCCTTAAAAACTCCGAAAGTCCTGTTAGAGCTACGGCAGCCACGATGGTGCCAGAAATACTGCCCATTCCTCCCAAATACACGATAATGAGGTACTCTACCGAGTTCATGAACCCTCCCATTGTCGGGTGGAGAAGCTGGATGAAATGGGCTAGCAAAGCTCCCCCGATCCCAGCGAAGGTGGAGCCTAGCACAAAGGCCATAACCTTGTACTTGGTGATGGGGATGCCCATCATGTGGGCCGCTACTTCGTTTTCCCGAATGGCGATGCAGGCCCTTCCATGCCGAGAAAAGACGAAGTTCCGAATGAAAAGTACGGTAAAGAGGGTAAAAAGAAAAATGATGGTAAAATTCGATAACGGAGGGATCCCTAAAAGGCCTCTCGGTCCTCCTATGTCCAGTTCCCAGTTTCCGATCTTTTTCTTGAAGGTGATGAAATTGAACACAACCCGGATGATCTCACCGAACCCGATGGTCACGATAGCTAGATAGTCATCCGTGAGCCTCAACACAGGAAGTCCAATAAGGAATCCGACCAAGGCAGACACACAAGCTGCAGCAAAAATCGCTAGGAGGAACAAAGGCAAAGCCTCCCAATAGGGTGTATCCTTGGTGATTCCAAAAAGAAGGGTTGTCATGAATCCTGCCACATAACCCCCAACGATCATGAAACCTGCATGTCCTACAGAGAACAACCCTGTATACCCATTGATCAGGTTGAGGGAAACTCCAAGGATGATGTTGATCATCATGAGGTTGATGATCCGCAAAAGGTAGTCGTTCATGATCCCTACCGCACTGGTCACCATCACCAATGCATAGAAGGTCAATAAACCCAGAATCGTATATGTCGTCAGTTTCATGATGTCCTTCCTAGAGTTTTTCCCGCGGAGGTTCCCCGAAAATGCCTTGTGGTCGTAGTAGCAGAACCACAATGAGAATGGCATACGCCACTCCATCCGCTAACGGTGTAAAATCGATCCGGCTCGGTCCATAGCTACTGGGGAGAAGGCCAATCGCGAACTGTTCCGCTACCCCCATGATGATGCCACCCAGCATGGCACCTTCGATCGACCCGATTCCCCCTAATACTGCAGCAATAAACGCCTTAAGCCCTGGTTGCACTCCCATAAAAGCGGTAAGCCGAGGATAGGTAATGGCACTCAACACCCCAGCAGCCCCTGCTAATGCGGTTCCAATAATAAAGGTGATGGAAATGACACGGTTCACGTTCACGCCCATAAGGGCTACCGCATCTTTATTGTTCTTGCTAGCCCGCATGGCCATTCCGGTCATCGTCCGGTTCACCAGGTACGAGAGCACTACCATCAGGATCACCGATACCAAGAAGTTCATGATCTGGATATTGGTGATATACACGGATTTATAGAGGGGTATTTTTTCCACGGTAATCAATCGGTCCACAGGATACGAAGCGAAACTGGAACCTTTCCACCTCAGTTCTACCAGTAAGTCTCTCGCACTCCAGAACAGATAACCCACCAGTACAAGACTCACTATGGGAATCACGAACTTCATCGGTTTGAAGTTGGGCGATGCCTTTACAGGAAAGTTCAGATACTTCACTCCTAGAACATACAGGAGCAGGATGCCTGCTAGAAGAAAAGCGGCAATGGCCGAACTCCGAACCGTTTCCCCGCTAGAGTAGGAAACGAAATTGCTAAGGAAGAAGGAAACTCCAATGGCAGTGATAAGGGCAGCCAACCTAGGTTTTTGCCGTAGGGGACGATACGCCAGTGCATCCATGGCTAACCCTAAAAGGGAACAGGTAACCATGGGTACCAGAAGAGCCAGTACGACAAGGATCGGTTGCGGCAATGACACTGCGTTCACGAGGAAAAAAGAAATGAAGGCCCCGATCATGAACACTTCCCCGTAGGCAAAGTTTATGAGCCGCACTACTCCATATACCATCGTGTACCCGAGGGCGATCAATGCATAGATCGTTCCCCGTTGTAAACCGAAAATCAGCTGGGACAGGAAGGTTTCCATCACGTACCTCGAACTTCAAAAATAGAGAAAGGCTGAAGAGCACTGCCCCCCAGCCTTTCCAAGATTCTTATCCCGCTACGGGTTTACCGAAGCCTTGTATACAGCCTGCCCATTCTTGCATTCCAGGATAACGGCTCCCTTCACCGGGTTGCGGTTCTGATCGAACTTAACCACTCCTGTGAGGGTTTCAAGGTTCGTCTTTTCCATCGCATCCCGGATAGCTTTGGGATCCGCACTCTTCGCTCGCTTAATGGCATCCACTACGATCATGGCAGCTTCGTAAGCCAGGGCGGCTAGCGCATCTGGATCCTTGTTGTACTTCGCTTTGTAGTCAGCTACAAACTTCTTCGCTGCCGGCACTTGGGAATCTTTGGAGAAGTGGTTTACGAAGAAGCCTCCTTCGATGGCTTTCCCCCCGATCTTAAATAAATCGGGAGAATCCCAACCATCCCCACCCAGGAAGATCGCCTTGATTCCCATTTCCCGAGCCTGCTTAGCAATCAGACCGGCGTCGTTATAGTAGTTCGGAATAAAGAGCACATCGGGATTGGTAGCTTTGATTTTTACGAGTTGCGCATTGAAATCGCTGGTACCCGCAGTGTAGCTCTCGAAGGCCGTGATTTTCCCACCCATTTTGGTGAACTCGTCCCGGAACACCTCGGCTAGACCCTTCGTATAGTCGTTCCCTGAATCGTAGATCACTGCCGCAGTCTTCTTTCCAAGATCGTTGTAGGCAAACTTCGCTGCTACGAATCCCTGGAAAGGATCGATGAAGCACGCGCGGAAAATGTAGTTACCCACCAGCGTGACTGCGGGGTTGGTAGAGGTAGGACTAATCATCGGAACCCCTTTGTTCTGTGCAATGGGAGCGCCGGCAAGGGACACCTTGCTCATCACTGTCCCCACAATGGCTGACACCTTATTCTGATCGATCAGTTTCGAGTACGCATTAGCCCCTTCCGTGGGATTCCCTTTGTCGTCCTCCACGAAGTACACGATCTTCATGCCTTCCACTCCACCGGCTGCATTCACCTGATCGAAGTACAGTTTGGCTCCATTGGCGGTGGATTCACCGAAGGTAGCTGCTTCGCCACTGATGGGTGCGATAATTCCGATTTTCACTTCCTTTGCCTGCTTCTGGCAACCACCCAGCACAAGGCCAAGTGCCACTGCCAAAGCAAGAAGGACTACTAGACTCTTCTTCATAGGCGTCTCCTTTGATCTGAGATTTTTCTTTACTATATAATGACAAAGAAAGTCCGATTTGTCTACAGGAGATGTTTTCTAATGATTCCTATCGACTATACGGCTCTCCTAAGGCCGCAGGAGCATGGAGGGACCGTTGATCCTTCCGTAACCCATCCATTAGGAGGACTAGGAGCGTTGCTACATAAGGGAGCATGGCCAGAAGGTTCGGAGGAACCCCTATCGGCTGCAGAATGTACTGAGTAACAAAGATCCCTCCGAAAAGGAAGGCACCTAACATACCACGGAGGGGATTCCAGAGGGAAAAGATCGTCAAGCCCACCACAATCCATCCCCGTCCCGCTACAATTCCCTCTGTCCATGAAGTGCTGTAGGACAGGGCTACATGGGCACCCGCTAAACCCGCAAAAGCACCTCCTCCTACTGTGCAGAGGAAGCGGATCCTTTGAACTGGAACCCCCTGGCTCTCTGATGCCTTGGGATTTTCTCCTACCGAACGGATACGTATGCCTGAGCGGGTATACCGTAGGAAAAACCAGGTTCCAAAGGCCAAGACTACCCCCGTATAGAACAACGGGTCTTGATGGAATATGAGTTCTCCCAAAAACGGTATCCTGCTTAGTAGGGGAAGTTCGACCTGTTCTAATCGTACGGGTAGTTGATGTCCAATGTACGGCTTTCCCAACACTCCGGCCAACCCAACCCCAAGCATGGAAAGGGCTAAACCGGAAACCGTTTGGTTCGCCTTTGCATATACGGTGAGAATTCCATGAAACACTGCCGCGGTTCCTCCCGCCAGTAGAGCAGCAAAAATACCCCAAAGCACGTTCCCCGTCCGAACGGTAACAATGAATCCTGCTACCGCTCCCAGGTTCATCATTCCCTCTACTCCTAGGTTGAGGATCCCTGAGCGTTCGGTAAGGATTTCTCCTGTGGTACCCAGGAGTAAGGATGTTCCTGCCATGATGGTCCTATGCAGAGTGGATGCAACAAGCCCTACCATTCTTTACCCCTTTCCTAATCTATCCCGTTATCTTCGACGAATCTGAACCACTGGCCGATAATTCAGAAAAAAATTACCTATCAGTAACACGAACAGGAGGATACCGTTAAAAATGTGCACAGTAGCCGCTGGTAACCGCAGGGAGATCTGAATCGCATCCCCTCCTACGAGGATTCCGGCAAAGAATAGTCCCGAAAGCAAACTCCCTAATGGATTTAACTTTCCTAACCAGGCGGTAATAATGGCAGTGAATCCATACCCGGCAGAAATATTCCCTGGATAGCTTAGATGGTGGTGAATCCCAGCCACCTCACCCACCCCAGCCATTCCCGCTACTCCTCCCGAGATGATCATGATCCACAAGGAGGTACGGAAAAAATCGATTCCCGCATACTTTGCTGCCTCAGGGCTTTCCCCCACCACCCGCACTTCGTACCCGAACTTGGTGCGGTAGAGGAGGATGAACAGAGCCATAGAAATAACAATACCCAACACAAGGGTAACATAGTGGATCCGAGTACCCGGAATCGTGCCCAGCAAGAGGTGTTTGGGAAGATCATCCGTATAGGGATACCCGTACTTCGTCGATCCTTTCCAGGGGCCCACAATGAGGTAGCTCACGAACTCAGCTGCTACATAGTTCATCATGAGGGTGGAGATCACTTCGTTCATTCCGAACCGTACTTTGAGGATGGCAGGGATCACTCCCCAGAGAGCACCTCCTAGAAATCCCACGAAGAACATGAGAGGAATACCGAGAATGGGGGAAAGGGATGCGCCAAACTGCAGACCAAACCAGGTGCTGCATACCGCTCCCATCAACAGCTGGCTCTCCGCACCAATGTTCCAGAATTTTGCCTGGTAAGCCACACAGAGTCCACTGGAAATGAGGAAGAGGGGAATCCCTTTGGTCAGCGATTCCTTCCACCCGTACAAACTTCCGAAGGACCCTATAAAAATCTTCTGCAGGGCAAACACAGGATCCACACCAAGAAAGACGAAAACGAATCCAACCCAGAGAAATCCTATGCCCAGGGCTCCTATCAGAGTGAGGACTGACAAGAGAGGAGTTTGCTTCTTTCGGACTTCCCATTGCACAGAAACCTGTACTGTCCCCAGTTGCATGTTTAGCCTCGTACCCCACCCATTAAAAGGCCGATCTGATCAATGGTTGCTTCCTGTCGATCCAGGATTCCCATAATCCGACCTTCAAACATCACAGCAATTCGATCACTCAATTCAAGGATCTCCTCAAGATCTTCGGAGACCAATAGAACCGCTTCCCCTTCTTCTCTCCGTTTCAGGAGTTGCTTTCGGATATACTCCGTAGCCCCCACGTCCAACCCATACGTAGGATGGGAAGCCACGAGCAGGGCTGGCCCTGCAGACACTTCTCTTCCCACGATCAGTTTCTGAATGTTCCCTCCCGAAAGGTGCTTCATCGGTACCCGAATCGAGGGAGCGGCCACCGTAAAGTGTTCTACAATGTCTTCTGCATGGGATTTAATTTCTTCGTAGTCAAGGAACAACACATCCGCAAAGGGTGCAAAGTGGTGTCGTTTCAGCACGGCATTCTCATAAATCAAAAGGTTAGGAACCGTGCCAAACCGGATCCGTTCCTCCGGAATATGAGCCACTCCCTCTGCATGGATCACCCGCGCAGACTGATTCGTAATGTCCTTCCCTAGAATCTGGATCTTCCCACTCTCCACCTTGCGTAGTCCAGTAATAGCTTCCACCAGTTCCCGCTGCCCGTTCCCTGCTACCCCTGCGATTCCAACAATCTCCCTTCGATGGACAGTGAGGTCTACCTGGTTCACGGCCACAGTACCTCGATCACTTCGTACCGTTACTCCCTCCACCTGAAGCACCACCTCCCCTCTAGGAGCAGGTTTCCAATCAAAGGAGAACACGACACTTCGGCCTACCATCATCCGGGCAAGCTCTTCCTTTGTGATGTCCTTTGTGTCCGCTTCCCCAACCACTTCACCCTTCCGAAGCACCACAACGCGATGGCAAAGATCGAGGATCTCTTCCAGTTTATGACTGATAATAACCACCCCATGCCCTTCACTAGCCATTCGACGCAGGATGGCAAACAGGTCTGCCGATTCCAGAGGAGTTAGTACAGAGGTTGGTTCGTCCAGGATCAACAAATCCGCTCCCCGCAGCAGCGCTTTTACGATTTCCACTCTCTGTTGTTCTCCTGCCGACAACTGCCATACCTTGGCACGGGGAGGCACTTTCAAACCATACAGTTCTTGGAACTGAAGGAGTTTTTGTTCCATCCCTCTCTGAGGAAAGAAAAAAGGAACCTCCATATCACCGAGAGCGATATTTTCAACCACTGTATGGTTTTGAACCAACATAAAGTGTTGATGGACCATTCCGATTCCCGCGCGGATTGCATCCCGAGGGGATCGAAAGGCGACCTCCTCCCCATCGATAAGGATCCTTCCCCCATCGGGGCGATACAACCCATAGAGGATATTCATGAGGGTAGTCTTTCCCGCTCCGTTTTCCCCTAAAAGGCCAAGGATTTCCCCCCCTCGGATGGTTAGATCGATGTTCCGATTGGCAGCTATACCCTGGAAATACTTTGAGATCTGTTCCATCTGAACTATCTGGATCTTTTTGGGAGAGTTCTTGCCGGCCATTTTTTGTTCAACTCTAAAAACACCTAGGGCCCCAAAGATGGGGCCCTAGAAATGACACAACGTTGCTACTTCCGGATACTTATTTTCGGGGGATCTCACCCACCACATTGTCTACGAAGTATTCGATACTGAGAAGGTGAGCAGGATCAGCCTTCTTGCCCGCTGGGATTCGTTCCACACCCTTTTGGTCCTTGATGGGACCTGTGAAGGGTTCAAACTGATTCGCCTTGAATTGCTCGTAGCGTTTCATCACATAATCGTAGGCATTCATCTCGCCTAGGTCCTTAGACTTGATTTTCTTGCTCTTTAAAAGGTCCACGAACTTTGGGTTGATGGGTTGTCCGATCTCTCCTCCCAGCAAGGCTACGTTCTCAGCAGCTAACCACCACAGATCGTAGTTGGTGAAATCCTTCTGCCCATTGTACACATCGGTTAGGATCTTTACGTACATGGGGCCCCAATCTACCAACTGTCCAGACACTACAGAATCCTCACCGAACTTTTGCATGGGGCTATAATGACTGAAGGTATACACCTTCTTACCCTTTTTCATGTGCTCCTGACCTACCTCAATCACAGAGGGAGAATCTTCGGTAAAAGCAAGGACATCGGCACCCGCGGCAACCAGGGACTGGGCAGCTTCCTTCGCTTTTGCAGGATCGTACCAAGAGAAGATCCATCGAACCTCTACCTTTGCTTTGGGATTCGCTTCCTTAACTCCTAGAGCATAGGCATCGATGTGGCGAATAACCTCGGAAATGGGGAAAGCGCCCACATACCCTACCTTGTTGGACTGAGTCAGAACCCCTGCCATCAGTCCATTGAGGTAGTACATCTGGTATAACTCTGCAAAATAGGTTCCCAGGTTAGATGCTCGCTTGAATCCTGAACAATGGAAAAAGAGGGTGTTCTTGTACTTTTCCGCAGCCTTTACCGTGTCATCCATGTATCCGAAGCTAGTAGTAAAAATCACATTACACTTTTCCTCGTTCACCAACCGATCGATGATCCGAATGGCATCCCCTTCTGGAACGCTCTCCACAATCACTGTTTCCAACCAGGGAAGCTTGCTTTGAGCGTACTTCCGACCCACGTCATGGGCATTGGACCATCCATAATCCCCTACCGGTCCAATGTAGATGAATCCCGCTTTCAGCTTCTTAGCTGGCTGTTCAGCTTTCTGGGCTTCTTTCGCAGGAGCCTCTTTTTTTCCACTACAACCTAGTAAGGTTCCGAACAGGAGCCCAGCGATGATCAATCCGATTAAAACAGATACGATTTTCTTCATCCTTCTTTTCTCCTTTCCTTGATTCTACATAGTATAGATTCGAAAAGTAGAGAGTTCCATGCAACTTGTCAAGGCAACAGAAATAAGAACTTAAAGGAACACGATTCCAAGCACTGCGGAGAGGATGACCGCAGGAATAGGTTTTAATCCGAACGTACGGCTCCCGATGAGGATGGCAAGAAAAATGCCTACTGCAGGTAGAACCACGGTAATCCCTGGCAACCCTACCCAATCAAGCCCGATAGAACCCCGAAAGATGGGCAGCTCTGGCTGATGGAGCATGGACATCCGAGCGAAAAACACTACCGCGCCTGCGATGAGCCCTATGGTCCCCGGCCGGATCCCAGAAAGAGTTCCTTGCACAGCCAAACTTTCCTTGAACATGCGGATACTATGGGCAACGAGGACAACTAAAATGAAGGAGGGCAGGGATACTCCAAAGGTTGCTACAGCTGATCCAAGAACTCCTGCAACGCGATACCCGATATAGGTAGCGGCATTCACCATAATGGGTCCGGGAGTCATCTGGGAAATTGCCACAATGTCAGCGAATTCCCTAACAGGCAACCATCCATGGCTCGCGATTTCTCCTTCCAGAAGAGGAACCATCGCGTATCCTCCTCCGAACCCAAATAACCCGATCTTGAGAAAGACTCCAAAGAGTTCCAGATAGATCATGGATTATCCTTCTCCCGTAGTTGTTTTCGTCTTTGCTGCCATATGTAAGTTCCCAACCCCACTAGCGCGCTGGCGAGGATCACTACCACAGCTTGGATTCTAACTATCACTAAAAGAAAAAAGGCTCCTATTCCTATACCCCAAGCCAGGTAGTTCTTTAGAATGGCTTTTCCTAGTTTGATCCCTGCTAGGAGAATCAAAGCGGTCACTCCGGCGCGAACCCCTGCAAAGGCCTTCTGCACCCACAGATTCTCTTGAAACCTAAGAAGAACTGCAGCGATGCAGAGGATAACCAAAAAGGATGGCAGAATAACTCCCAAAGCTGCTACCAGTGCCCCCCGTATCCGATCCACCTTGTACCCAATATAGATTGAAGCGTTGATGGCAATGACTCCCGGTAAGGATTGAGCCACTGCAAACACATCTACAATTTCCACAGGATCCACCCATTTCCGATTTTGCACAAACTCTTGTTCCATCAATGGGAGCATGGCGTAGCCCCCTCCAATGGTGAATGCGCCGATCTTGAAGAAAGAAAGAAACATCGTAAGCAGATCTCCCACACTTCTTCGTTCTTCGAAGGTGGACCGCATTGATGTACCCATACCTTCTAATCTCCTTACGGAACTACCAGGATCTGCACGTCGCAGACGTTCGTATTAGTGGGGCCCGTTTTCAATAGAAACCCGATTCGATCGAAGTAATGGTAAGAGTCGTTCCGTTTCAGGTAGTCCTGCACGGAGAGACCTGCCCGTTTCCCCGCTGCCAACACTTCCGGATCAGCAAAGGCCCCTGCTGCATCGGTAGGGCCATCGTTTCCATCCGTGGAGGCGGCAAGGAACCAGATCCCCTCCGAACCTTCGGGATTAGATTCGATTTCGGCTAGGAAGGATAGCGCCATCTCTTGGTTTCGCCCCCCTTTCCCATCCCCCCGCAAGGTAACAGTGGTTTCCCCTCCTGCAATGATACAGGCAGGTCGCCCGACCAGGAGTTCCCGTCGTTTCACATCCCGTCCGATACCCATATACACTTTGGCAATTTCCCGGGCTTCCCCGATGATCTCCGATGACAGAACTACTGTACGGTACCCTAGTTCCTTGGCTTTTCGTTCCGCTGCCAGAAGGGCGCCATAGTTCGAACCGATCAGGATGTTGTGGACTTTCTCGAACACCGGATCCCCCTTCTTGGGAGTTTCCGGTAACTTTCCTTGAGCCCCTAACTGCAGGACTTTCCAAGCTAGAGGAGGCAATTGGGATACAATTCCGTACTTCTCCACCAGAGCTACCGCTTCTTGGAATGTGGTTCCATCGGGGGCGGTCATTCCCGAAGCAATGGAATCCAATCGATCCCCCACCACATCGGATAGGATCAGGTTCACTGATTCCGCTGGGTACAGAAGTTGAGCTAATCTGCCCCCCTTGATTCCACTTAAATGTTTTCGGATACAGTTAATCTCCTGGATGGTAGCACCACAGGCCAGAAGGGCTTTGGTCGTCTTCTGCTTGTCCTCTAAGGTAAGTTTCTGTTCTCCTGTTTCGTCTTTCCAGTTATATGGAAAGGAGAGAAGAGCTGACCCCCCTCCAGAAATAAGGTTGATCACTAGGGTTCTTGCATCCGCTTTTTGAGCAAGTGCGGCCACTGTTCTTCCCGCTTCTACGCTTCCCGTATCAGGAACAGGATGTCCCGCCTCGATCATGCGGATCCGTTTCAAAGCTTCCGTGTGTCCAGGCTTGACTGCAATGACCCCTTCGGTGATTCTAGAGCCAAAGATTTCCTCTACCGCTAGAGCCATTTTCGCCGTAGCTTTACCTGCACCTAATACTAGAATACGATCATAGCGGGACAGGTCCCATTTTATCTCTTCCCGATCCGAACGTACGACAAGAGTTTCCCCCTGTATCAGAACCCTCTCCTTGATCATCCTGTACGGATCCACTCGTTCCAGAGCCGCTTGAAACATTTCCCGCAAATGGGCACGAATACGATTCCCTTGCATCATCGCTTCTCCTTCCCCAGCATGGCCTGAGCCCGTTTAAGATTGTTATGTATGGCTGGAAGACTAGTATATTCCACTGCCCGTTGAAAATACTCTACTGCTCGGGCAGGGTTCTTCCGATAGTTCAATTCCACAGCTCCCCTGTTGTTCCAGGCTTGAAAATTGTACGGATCCAACTGTATTGCTCGTTCAAACTCTTCGCTCGCTGCTTCGAAACGCTTTTCGGCCATATAGGCATTCCCTCTCTTTAACGCCTGGTAACTTTTCATCGCTTTTTCAAAAGTATCTGGATCTGAGGCATACTCGATTCGTTTCTGAATGAGCTTACGGTCTGCCTCATGTTCGCATCCTGGAAGAGCCATCTGGTAGTACTTGGCACATTCAGCCCGTTTCCCCCATAGGTAATATAAGTCACCCAGTGTCTTCAAGCGGATGTAGGTTTCACCAAATCGTTCTAGTTCTCCAAGGAACTCCGCTTCCGCTTCTTCGTACCGTTCTTGAGCCAGACACACCAGACCGATGTTGTGCCCTATTCCCATTTTGTTCGGTTGCACAGTTCGGATCTTCCGGAAGTACTCTTCTGCTTTTGCATACCGACCAAACACGAAATTATTCAGAGCTGCCCGTTCCCAGAACCGAAGAAATAGAAATCCAAACAGCCTCACCATGGAGAGGGATCATACCATAACCGCTTTTAAGGGAAAAGTGTTTTCAGTATAGTGAATCCATGCAGATAGCTTACATTCTATCCATCAGTTTTGGATCCGTTCTCCTAGGATACATCCTGAAAAGTCAAATCCTTTCTCCTCGAGTACTTTCCGACCGGTTGAAACAGGTAGCGGTAATGGTTCTCCTTCCTCTGGCTGCCATCAGTTCCCTCTGGAGCTTTGCCCCTGCGTCGGGAAAACTAGCCCTGTTGTCCCTGCTAGGGGCGGGCTCCCTGTTCCTCGGCGGAGTGGCTGCGATTTTCTGTATCCACTGGTTTCACATTGAACCCTACCGGGCAGGATCCTTCTTTTCCAGCAGCATGTTCTACAACATCAGCGCCCTTGCGGCTTTCATCGCTTTTGTCCTGTATGGGGAAGAAGGGTTCGCCTATATTCAGATCTATGCCTTGTTCGAGCAGCCCATATACTACATCATTGGCTTTCCCTTGAGTTATGCCATCAGCAAGGCAGATCTCCACTCGTTTCGAGTTCATCCCAGAGTCTTACTGGAAAAGAAGGTAGCCTTCTTTCCCCTTGGGGCTGTCCTGATCGGAACCCTCCTCCGATTGTCTGGGATCCCCAAACCGCAGTTCATGTACCAGCTTTCCCACATCCTAGTTCCGGTTATCACTGTTTTTTTTGGCCTAGCCATAGGGCTGACCCTGAAGATCGGTGCCATCAGTCAATACCGGAAGGAAATCCTTCTCGTGCACCTCATCAAATTCCTCTTTGTCCCCGCATGTCTGATTCCTTTGGGGATCCTGATCGGATTTGGGTCCATTCGGGGCGGTCTACCTTTGAAGACCCTTGTAATCGTCTCTTTCTCACCTGTAGCGTTCCTCGCTGCTATCCCTCCTGCCATTTACGGGTTCGATGTAGATTTGGCTAACTCCACCTGGCTTACTTCAACCATTTCCTATATGGTACTCTTACCGGGAATCCTATTCCTGGCGACTCGAATCTAACCAGATCCAGGAAATAACGAACCCTGGACACCCATCCCGCCGAACTCTATAATTAGCATAGAAAGTATGAGTGACAACCTTCTTTTCGATAAATACGGACATGTGATTCCAGCAGGTACGGTGATCTTCCGGGAGGGAGATGAAGGGAACGAGATGTTCATCATCCAAGAAGGGAAGGTTAAAATCAGTAAATCCATCGGCGACAAGGACCATGTGCTCGCTATACTGGGGAAAGGGGACTTTTTCGGTGAAATGGCCATTGTGAATCGGATCCGGAGAACCGCTACTGCGCAGACTGTCACCGACACCCACCTGTTGGCGTTCGACCGGCAGGGCTTTCGGAGCATGATCGAAAAGAACTCAAAAATAGCGATGAACATCATCGACAAACTTTGCCGCCGACTCCAACAAGCAAACATGCAGATCCAGCAATTAAAACGAAAGAACGCTCCTGCCCTCATAGCCCTTCATCTGGTATATGCCTTTGAAGGGGCTTCGCAGGATTCTATCCCTTTCGATAAAACCCTGGAAGAGATCTCCCTTTCTCTCGAGATGCCTCTCCAAGAAGTGGAAGGAATTGTGAAACGACTGGAAACAGAAGGAATCGTGAAGAAAGAGGGAAATTCTCTTCTTCTGGTAAATCCCCAAACTTTGCGGGAAAAATCAGGCACCGCATCGGAATTTTAGACTTGATCGTAGTAGTTTTTTTAGTAAAAAACATAGATCTGTTCCCTGTATGGGGACTCGGAGAAGCCCTTCAAGACTAAGCAAAGCAGAGGATAGGGTATGTGCGGAATTATCGGATACTGTGGACCTGGCAAAACAGTGGACATCCTTGTGGAAGCTCTGAAACGAATGGAATACCGGGGGTATGATTCGGCAGGAATTGCGGTAGGCGATTATACAGGTACCCTTACCGTGGTGAAACGAAAAGGAAAAATCGCCGATCTCCAGAAGGCGATTCCAACCTCCCTCCATGGGTCCTTCGGGATCGGGCATACCCGGTGGGCAACCCATGGGGAAGTAAACGACATCAATGCCCATCCCCACCTGAACTGCGCGGGCGACATCGCGATTGCCCATAATGGAATCATCGAGAACTATGCAGCATTGAAGGGAAAACTCATATCGGAAGGGCATGTGTTCCGTTCGGAAACGGACTCTGAGGTGATTGCTCATCTGATTTCCACCTTCTATGAAGGGGATCTGGAATTAGCGGTAAAGAAAACCCTCAAGCTTCTGAAGGGAACCTACGGTATCGTCTGTATCCATGCGAAAGAACCCAATAAAATTGTGGGAGCTCGCAATGGATCTCCTCTTATCCTGGGGATCGGAAACAAGGAAATGTTTCTGGCCTCTGACGTGACAGCCATGATCGCCTATACAAAACAAGTGATCTATCTGGAAGACGGGAATGTGGTAACCATCACCCCAGACGGATACAAGTTGACCGATGGAACGGATAAGATTCTAGATCGTAAGATTGACTATATCTCCTGGGAACTGCAGGAAATCGAGAAAGACGGATACGCTCACTTCATGGAAAAAGAAATCTTTGAGCAGCCAGAGTCCATCAAGCGGGCCATGCAAGGCCGTATCGACAAGGAGTACATGACAGCCAAGTTTGGCGGTCTCAATATGACGAATCGGGAACTTCTATCCATAGAACGAATCAAAATCATTGCAGCAGGGACTTCCTATCACGCGGGGTTGGTCGCTTCCTACTTATTGGAATCCGTTGCCCGAATCCCTGCTTCGGCTGAACTCGCTTCTGAGCTACGTTACCGGAATCCTATCGTGGAAAGAAACACCCTCTACTTCGCTGTGTCCCAGTCGGGCGAAACAGCTGACACCCTCTATGCCATGCGGGAACTGAAACGCAAGGGAGCTCGAGTACTCGGGATCTGTAACGTGGTAGGATCTACCATTCCTCGGGAGTCGGATGGAGGTATCTATATTCACTCTGGACCGGAGATTGCGGTAGCTTCCACGAAAGCCTTTACCAGTCAGCTGGCCGTGTTCTACCTGTTTACCCTTCTCATTGCTCGGATGCGCGACATGTCGTATGAGATGGGAAAAGCCTTCATCCAACACTTAGAAGGGTTACCCCAATTGATCGCAAAAACACTACAAACGAATTCCCATGTGAAGAACCTGGCAAAAAAGTATTCCATCTACCCAAACTTTCTCTTCCTAGGAAGAGGATTGAATTATCCAGTAGCGCTAGAAGGGGCACTTAAATTGAAAGAAATTTCCTACATTCATGCTGAAGGGTACAGCGCTGCAGAAATCAAGCATGGACCCATTGCTCTGATCAACGAAAACACCCCCAGCGTATTCCTGGTTCCCGACGACATGTTGCGGGAAAAAGTCATCTCCAACATGAAGGAAGTGAAAGCTAGGAGAGGGAAAGTGATTGCCCTAGCCGTGGAAGGAGACGAAGAGGTGGCTAGGATTGCCGACGATTGCATCTTCATCCCTTCCACCCATGAGTTACTGTACCCCTTCTTGATGGTGGTGCCTCTTCAACTGTTTGCCTACCATTGCGCTTTGGAACTAGGTCATAATGTGGATCAGCCTAGGAACTTGGCTAAAAGCGTGACGGTGGAATGAAACTTCCTATCTCCGTAGGAGCCCTTCTTTTCTTCGTTCAGTTTGTTTGTTCCTCTGGCTCTCCTTTTAGGCTGGAGGCGCAGGAATCAACCTCCGAGCAGACATCCTACGTTTCCTCAGAGTCAGGAGGTCCTCGAACGATGGACCAACTCCTAGCGCAACGGGTAGAGCAGAAATCTGAGAAACGTACGGATCCAAAAGCTATGCCAACCGACGAAAAGAGGGTAGTGTTTGTAGAGGGCCCTATCCTGGGAAGAGGGATCCCTTACCTAAGTGTCAACGCTATTCCCTACGAACTGGGCAGATACCAGTATCAAGGCATTTCTATCGATGTCTATTTCATTCGAAGATCTATCCCTCTGCTGGAATCCTGGATCCCTGTCCGATGTGGGGGATCCAATTTCTATCAGGTAAAACCGGACAGCTCACTCGCTTTAATGGCCATATCTCCTAATGGTTTCAGCGTACTCTTCGTAATTCCTGCTGAACCCTGGCGATGTCAAATCCTGGAACCTCTCTGGAACCGCATTTCCAACCTATATCAAAACTTAGGCTCCAATGAACCTCCGTTTCCCGCATTTATCGAAACGAGATGAGGAGGTTCCCATACTTCTATTGAGTCGAGGCAGTGGCCTTTTTAGAACCAAAAGAAAATCGCCGATGCTAGAAGTATGAAGAAAATCCTGACAGGAATCCTGTTTGGTTTGTGTCTCCTTCTTTTACCCTTACCTATTGGATTTACAGAAGAACCGAATACGGAAATACTTAACAAAAAGCCTACTCCCGAAGAGGGAAGCATAAGAGAGAAGGACCTTGAAGACCTTACCGTAACCCAGAGAGACTTACGCATAGAACTCAGTCTCGAAGGGGGATACCATCTTTGGATCAAGAAAAAACCGGGCATGGGATCCGTCCTGATTACCGAAACCACCGAAGATCCTGCTCGCAAGGTCGCTAGCTACGCCTACCGCGCAAAATCCTACAATCCCTACAACGGGGATGAAATCCGAATCCTGAATGGTCAAACCCTTCTTCCAGGTCCGGGAAGGTACTTTCTGGTGGATTCTACCCCCGAACCGGATGAAGTATTCGGTTTAGCCTTTCACATTTTCATTCCCTACGTTCTGGAATATGGGTACCCTTGGAGCCGGCAGGGAGAAATGGAAGTCGTAGATGGAACGTTTCTCAACATACGCGCCTTTGCGAAACCCCATGCAGATTACACAGGTCCATTCAAAGATAACCCCTTCGTGTTTCGCATCTTTCAACGTTCTATACCGCTACCAAAAATAGAAAAAATCATGCCCGACGTAAAAGTAGAGTTCTCCAAAATTACAGAGGAAACCAAAGGGGAGACCTTCGAGTCTACCGGTGAAAAGGACATGATAGACAAGATTGCCGCTATCATAGACAAGCAAAAAGGCAGAACCCTCGATATGGTGATCACCCTGGACACTACCCAGAGCATGGAAGACGACATCCCCCATATTCGAAAACTCCTTGTTCCGATGGTAGCCGAAAGGATTAAGGGATTCGATACAGTTCGGATTGGGCTCACCCTCTATCGAGACTACATGGAAGAGTACTTGACCCGTTCTCTACCCTTTACCAGTGATCTGAATCAACTCCAAAGAATGGTAGATTCCGTGCGGGTTGCTGGAGGAAGGGATATCCCTGAAGCGGTTCACGAAGGAATCTACGCTGCCATCCATAATTACAAATGGGAAGCGGAAAGCCGGGTGATCATCGTCATTGGAGATGCCCCTCCTCATCCTATTCCCCGAGGTAAAATCACCGAAGAAATGGTAAAAAAGGATGCGGAAGAAAAGAAGATTCTAGTGTATACGATTATTCTCCCCCACTAGATCCAGAGTGGATCCTATGGGTTAGGTGCTTTTCCCTGCGGAGTAGATTTTTCCTGGATCTTCCTTAACACTTTTTCCGCCAGTACTTTTGGCCACTGGGGAACGGAAAGGGGATTCTCTAACTTCTTATAAGTTTCCAATAGTTCCTCGAAGAGCTTCTTCGATTCAGAATACTGTTCCTTCTTGTATAGGATAAAGGCGATTTCATACCGGGCAGCTAATCCATTGGGCAGATCGTTTGGGTACCGTTCGAGGAACGTCCTATAGTACAGCAACGCATTGTCCCAGCGGTAATTGTCCGATTCCTCCTGAGCCCGTTGGAAGAACTGCATGGGAGTCAGCCCTTCCGGAATTATGGGAGGAGTAGAACTACAAGAATTGAGAGCCCCAAAAATCAGGAATGAGATTCCTACAATGTGCCACACTCTTCCGGACTGTAAAAACCGCATAGGCTGGATCCTACCATACATTTATGGGTCCTAGCAAGGTTGACTTTACCCTAGGCTTCCAGGCATAGTACTAGGAACGGAACAGATCATGCCTAGACTCATCGAAAGTACGAAACAGAGAATCGAAGAAATATTTTCTCAACTAGAAAAAATTGGGAATCTTGGAGCCTCACGGGAAGAAGGATTTACTCGAGCTGCCTGGTCCAACGAGGAAACCCGAGGGATGGAGCTGATCCAGCGGATCGCTGAAAAAGCGGGGATGCGAGCTTCCTGGGATGGGATTGGGAATTTATTCCTTTCCACACCCGTAGGAGCCCCTGAAACAGTCCAAGTGGGTTCTCACCTGGATACCGTTCCACATGGAGGCAACTACGACGGCGCAGCCGGTATCGTAGCGGGATTGGATGCTATTCTACAACTTCGTCCCATGTGGGAAAAACTAAAACGGCGATTGGAACTAGTGATCTGGCGAGGGGAAGAGTCCGCTTGCTACGGTGCTGTTTGCAAGGGAAGTCAAGCAGCGTTCGGGTTGAACGATCCATCCATTCTCAGTAGAACCTATCTGGGTCAAACGCTGGAAGAAGCGATTAGGTCCCAAGGATTCGACCCTTCCTATATCCAAGAACGGAGGCCCACCGTCGATCAGGCTCGGATCGACTCTATCGCAGCTCATCTAGAGCTGCACATCGAACAGGCAAAGCGCCTAGAAACCGATGGGATTCCCATCGGTGTGGTCACCAGCATCCGGGGTACCATTCGGTTGCGGGTTCTGATCTTTGGGGAGGCCAACCATTCGGGTGGTACACCCATGGGAATACGGTACCGGAAGGACGCAAATCTCGCCATGGCCTATATGCAGGTGGCTCTCCATGAAGAATGCACCTACGCGTTAGAGAAAGGATTCGATATCGTGCAAACAGTGGGAGTCATCAATGCCGATGAAGATTACAACAAAAAGAATCCCCAGGTATGGGAGAACGCTCTCACCAAGGTGAGTCCATTTGGGTACTTCACCCTCGATGTGCGAAGTAACGACCCGCGGTTCTTGCCTAATTATATAAAAACTGCCGAAGAAATTATTCGAAAAAAAGCGGAACGATACAACGTAAACGTACAGATTGAGCGGCTCCTATCCCTCGATCCGGTAGAACGATTAGACCCTTCAGTACAGGGTGTACTGGAAAGTGCCTGTAGAGATCTCAAGATCCCTTACTTGGTAATGCCTAGCGGTGCCCTACATGATGCTGCAGTCGTAGCAGGGGTTCGGAAGAGCAATGGAAGTCCCATCCCGGTAGGGATGCTCTTCATTCCCTGTAAGGACGGGATCAGTCATAATCCCGCAGAATACGCATCCGCTCAGGATATTGCCCGTGGTGCAGTGGTCCTATCCAACGCGTTATACAGGCTGGCACGGTAATTTTCTGCCTGACATACGAATCATGCTCTGGTATGCGCCATCCCGATGATCTCTCGCACGGAGGAATATCCTTCTTCCAATAGGTAGGTTCGGATTCCCTCGATCGTTTTTTTCATGGTGAAGGGATCGATGAAATTGTACATTCCTACTGCCACGGCCGAGGCGCCAGCTAACAGGAACTCAATCGCTGCTGTAGGACCATCGATCCCACCCATACCGATGATGGGGATTTTCACTGTTTCGTAAGCGGAATACACAGCCCACACAGCGAGGGGTCGTATCGCAGGTCCGGAAAGCCCGCCCGTGACGTTGCCCAACACAGGGCGTTTCCTCTTAATATCGATGGCCATTCCTTTGTAGGTGTTGATCATGGATAAGGCGGATGCTCCTGCGCCTTCTGCTGTGCGAGCCATATCCGCAATATCGGTCACCACAGGGGATAACTTGGCTATCACAGGTAGTTTCACTCTAGAAACCACGGCCGAAACTACCCGCTCAAGGGTTTTTTCTTCCGTCGACCAGGGAATACCGTCACTCAAGTTTGGGCAGGAAAGGTTCAGTTCCAACAGGTCCGCCATTCCCGTGGATTCGATCAGCTCGGATAGTTCGATCCATTCTTCCATCGTTTCCCCTGCAATGCTTACCACTACAGGAGGACCAAGTTTCCGGAGATTCGGCAGCTTGTCCCATATGAACGCTTCTGCCCCATCACAGGGAATGCCGATGGCATTCAGCATACCGCAAGGGGTCTCCCATATCCGGGGAGGAGGATTCCCAGGCCGAGGGTGGAGGAAAATCGTTTTATTGATCACCGCACCCAGCTCCGAAGGGGAGAAGAAATTGTCATGGATCTCATCTACCTCGTAAGCCCCAGAGGCGGGCATTACGGGATTAGGGAAAGGGACTCCTGCGATCTCTACCGAAAGATCGGGCGATACTCTCATGACGCTACTACCACGGTTCTGGAACGGAACACGGGACCATCCATACACACCAGGAAGTATCCATCCTCTCCATCCTTCTTCACCTGTCTCTTATACACATCT
>JAOABU010000071.1 GCA_026418195.1 Spirochaetota bacterium
GAAAAAGGGGAACTGGTGAAGATCCGGATCCTTGATGCGGAAGCTCGCCGAAAGATTTATGTGCTGGAACGAAAACAGAGAATCCCTTCACCGGCAACGGTGGCGTTTACTAGGATGCTGTTCGAAAGGATAGGGAAGGAAAGTTGCGATCAAATGTAACTTCCTTTGGGATACAGATAAAACTTAAGGAAACAATTTGCTGTTGCAATATGTCTATCCTGCCACCTATTAAAGATTTAAAGTGCTTCTAATGTCCTTTAGCCCCAGTCTTAAGACATATAGATACCATGCTGTTCGAATTCGTTTCTCCGGATCGGTATGTCGTGACTCTCTATGAACTGGGAGAGTAGGCTTGGGAGGAATTGATTCCTGCGGAGTATGGGACGAAGGCAGGACTAGAAACGAGCTTACTTCCAACTGGATCAATGATCTGAGCGATTATCCTCGGTTTCCCTTTACTTTTCTTTCCAGAGCGATGGCTCCTATGAGCTATGGATCGAGAATAGTCTTGATGAAACTGGTTCGTTCTGAGGAAAAAAGAGAGGGTCCTCTTTTAATTAAGGCAACTTCAGCAAATACCTCCCATTTTCCCCGTCAACTGTAAGAAGCATACTGGTTCCCGTACCGGATTTGGAGTATTTACGGAAGGATAACTTGTCTACAGGGATGTCGTAGTTCTCTCCCGTATACTCCCATTTCATCAGCATGTACACACCGCAGGTTTTAAGGGTTCCTTTACTGTACATATCCTGGTTTTGCCCGGTATATTCGTGCCAAGTGTACGGATGAGTTTCTCCGGTTTCAATTTTAAATTGGAGCTCATACGCTCTTGCTCCTTTTGTCCGGATGGAACCCTGAATAGTTGAGTCATACTTCCATGGATCACCGTGCAATAGGTCTTCGTCGAATCCAAAAGAAGGTTGTTTGTAGGTCCGCACATTTGTGCCGTTGGGGAACTGGAGGTCCATGTAGGTTTCTGCGTATAAATATGGGGAAGACTTCTGCCCTGTGGCATCTATCCAGAAATTCGTAGGGTTCCAAACTTTCTGAGTGGTTAGAGTGATGGCATCCACGCTCTGGCTATAGGAACATTTTAGACCTCCTACTTGATTGGTCTTGTTGAAAAAGTACAGGTTGAAGTTCGTTGCGTCGATTTCTATCAAGACCCTGTCCGTCTGATTCGAGGACTCGTCGTACCGCACAGCTCGTTGAGAGTAGTAGGATAGATGATACGGTAATGAAAATGACCATACTCTTGGAGATACGCGTAACATTCATAGAATATCCCTCCTTCGAATTGAGATCCTTCGGAGGATAAAAAGGCAGGCCAATTTCTAGTAAAGACAATATCGAAGCATTAAGTATTCATGACCGACTCGTAATGGCTTAACATTCTATCCCTTATATTCTACACTACCCCAAGATGCACTTTTACGCCGACTTGCACATCCATTCACGATTTTCCCGCGCCACTAGTAGCCGCCTTGTGCCCGAAGTATTGGACCGCTGGGCGCAGGCAAAGGGATTATCGGTGATCGGGACCGGAGATTTTACCCACCCAGGATGGTTTGCGGAGTTGAAGGAAAAACTTATTCCCGCTGAAGAAGGGTTATTTGTTCTTTCTCCCGATACCCAAAAGCAGGTAGAGCTAGACAACACCCTTCGAGAAATCCCTCAACCTCCCGAGGTGGAAGGATTAAATGTACCCGCGCAGACCCGTTTTATCCTTTCGGCGGAGATCAGCACCATCTATTCCACAGGTGGGCGGGTCCGCAAAGTACACCATGTGATACTCGCTCCGAGTTTCCAAGCGGTGGATAGAATACGCAACACTCTGGGCAGATTGGGCAACCTGAACTCCGATGGTCGGCCTATTTTGGGCCTAGATTCCCGGGACTTGTTAGAAATCCTTCTGGAAGCGGATCCCGCCTGCGTTCTGATTCCCGCTCACATCTGGACCCCCTGGTTCTCCGCCCTGGGTTCCAAATCTGGGTTCGATTCTATACAGGAAGCCTACCGGGACTTAGCGGACCATATATTCGCGATAGAGACAGGCCTTTCCAGCGACCCTCCCATGAACTGGCTCTGTTCGAGCCTCGATTCTTTCGCTATTGTATCCAACTCCGATGCCCATTCTCCCGAGCATTTAGGTAGAGAGGCGAACCGGTTCGATACGGATCTGTCCTACCCTGCGATGGTTGCCGCTTTACGGGAGGCGGCTGGTAGGATAACGAACAAAATGGGCCTGAGAGTGAAACCGGTTGAAAAGGGCTTCCTTGGCACCATCGAGTTTTTCCCACAGGAGGGTAAGTACCATTTCGATGGACACCGAAAATGCGGTGTGGCGCTGAACCCTGTGGAAACCGCGCGGATAGGAGGGCTCTGTCCTGTCTGTGGTAAACCCCTTACCGTGGGGGTGATGAACCGGGTGATTGCCTTGGCGGATCGAACGAACCTGGAGGAACGGCCTAGACGAACTCCTTTTGTGTCCCTAATCCCTCTAAGGGAGATTTTATCGGAGCTTTTAAGGGTGGGCCCTACAAGCCGAGCCGTGGAGGGCAAGTATTGGGAACTGATTGACTCCCTTGGGCCCGAATTATGGATACTTGCCGACGCGCCTCTCGAACAGATTGCCCGAAAGGGAGGCGCTTCCCTATCCGAGGGAATCCGTCGGATGCGGGAACGGAGGGTTTACGTAGAGGAAGGCTACGATGGAGAGTATGGCCGGGTGAGGGTGTTTTCCGCGCCCGGATCCGGAGGGAAAGATCTTTCTAACCGAACCGAACAGGAAGAGATCCTTTTCCCTGCCATGGAAGGAAGCGAGAGGAAGGAAGAGGTTCCCCGACCGCGGGACTTGTTGGACTTCGATGTTCGGGAACTATCCGCTTTGAAGGCGGCAACAGGTTCGGTGAAGAAAAATCTCCCAGGAAACCGAAACAGCGGATTTGAACAATCGGAACCTGGAACCGCCGAGTTTCCAGATTCCTTTTCTCGGTTGAACCCTGAACAGAGGAAGGCGGTAGAACACGGGGAAGGACCCATACTGATCCTTGCGGGGCCCGGAACTGGAAAAACGAACACGCTGACCCATCGGATCGCCTACCTCATAATGAAAGGAGTACCGCCTGAACGGATTCTGGCCCTGACCTTTACCAACAAGGCGGCGGAAGAAATGAGAGTTCGTCTTCAAAAGATTCTCACGGGAAGGGAGGATATTGCCGGTTCCAAGCTTAATAGCACTTCAGCTCTGTCCGTATGGATTGGCACCTTTCACTCATTTGGCCTAACGATTCTACGTGAGTTTTACCAGCGCTTTGGCCGTACTGAGGATTTCCTTCTTCTCTGGGAGGAAGATCGTGAGCGGATCTTTCGAACCTTTCTGGATGAGGAGGAGAGGAAAATGCCCAATGCAACCTCCCTCTACCAGGAAACTCTTAGGAAGCTCAATGCTTTCGACTTAGAGGATCTACTAGAGCTCCCCGTAACCCTCCTTGAGGAAGACGCAGGGGTGCGGGAGAACCTACATCAGCGGTATACGCATATCTTCGTGGACGAGTACCAGGACGTGAACGAGATTCAGTACCATCTTCTCCGTCTTCTCGCTCCGGATGAAAAGGCAAATCTCACGGTGATCGGAGATCCAAACCAGGCCATCTACGGGTTCCGGGGAGCGGATGTGCGTTTCATTCGACAGTTCACGACCGATTATCCCCACGCGACGGTGCTGAGCCTGTCCACTAGTTACCGGTGTCCCGATACTGTACTCAAGGCGTCCCACCAAGTCATGAAAGAAGGTGAGAGCAAGGACAACCTGCCTCTGCGTTCAGGGATTCCTAGTGAGGTAAAAATACGAGTTTCCGAGCATCCGAGCGATGCCTCGGAAGCGGAGTTTGTGGCCCGTACCATCGAAGCCCTTACCGGTGGAATGAGGTTCTTTTCCATCGATTCAGGAGTGGCGAGCGATTCTTCCGAAGGATGTGAGTTGGGAGAAATAGCTGTCCTCTGTCGAACATCCCATCAGATGGCAGCTCTCCAGAAGGCGTTCCAAGATCATGCGATCCCCTACGTACGGGTAGGAGAACGGAGTTCTCTTCGGGAGGAACCGATGGCTTCCTTTTTAGACATCGCTAGGTTTCTGTCGTATCCACAGAACCCATATTTACGAAAGTTGGCAGCCGAGCGTCTCTCAGAATTGAATCGTGGGAAGGCAATTTCCTTCTCAGGGACTCCTGAAGAACTCATCATCCAAATCACCTTGCCTAAGGAGAGGATAGGGGAGAATACGGAGTACGAATGGGAAACAACTTTCAAACTTGCCTACCTGAACGCCCGAGAAATCCTAACCCGATTGATAGGAACCCTTGGATTCAAGGGGTCGATTCCGGTATGGCCAGAGGAGCCGCTGAACGAGTTTCTTCGCCGTGTGGCCACCCGTTCCGCTCAAGACGATCTTCCGTATCGAACCGAACGGGTTACCCTATCCACCATCCATGGAGTGAAAGGGTTAGAGTTCGACTGTGTGTTCATAACGGGATGCGAGGAAGGACTATTGCCTTACACACTCTTTGATGCTCACCTCTCTAAGGACCCTGAGGAGGAACGCCGCCTTTTCTACGTAGGAATGACACGAGCGAAAAAGTACTTGTTCCTCACGCGGGCAAAGCGCCGCTTCCTTTTCGGACGAGAGTACCATTTGGATCCGAGTGCCTATCTACAAGCCATCGAAGAAGAACTTCTTCATAGGGAAAAAGACCAGGGTAAGAAACGTCCAAAGAATCCGCAGCTAAGCTTATTCTGATTCCTCTGACTCTCTAGGGTATGGAGGGGGGAGAACTGTATGGTAAACCAGTGGTGGTATGGGTGGCCTTGCGCTACCGCTGCTGGGTGCCCCACCTCTCCAAAAAAGCCTCCACGTTAAACTTACGAAAAGCCCCCGAGTAGCTCATGTAACGCACTTGACCAAAAATGGGACGATCGAACCAAGGACGGTCGTGGGTTCCCCCGATAGCCCAAGCGCAACCAACGTACCCATTGGGGTCTCGACCGTCCAAGTTGTACCGATCATTTAACCGTACCGCATATTCCATGGCAATTCTGGCGGAAGGAGTCCATTCTAGGATCTTCTTAGCCCAGTACATGCGCAAGTAGCCATGAAGTTTACCGCGTAGAACAAGTTGGTTTTGAGCTGCATTCCATAAGGGATCGTGGGTTTGGGATCGGTCTAGCTGTTCGTAGGTGTACAGGTAGGGCCGCGGGTCTTTCTCGTGCTTTCGCAGGCTCATTTGCGCCCATTGGGGAAAACCGTCGAAAGAGTCGTAGCAAGGATTGTAGTAACAGTAGTTATCGGAAAGTTCCTTCCGAACGATCAATTGCTCTAAGAACGCCTCTTTATTTTCTTTCGTCGCCTCGCTTCTTTCCACGGCCAAGGCTACTTCTCGGGCTGATATCTGACCGAAGTGCAGATAGGGGGAGAGATCCGAGAGAGAATCCTTATTGGGATCGTTCCGATTCTGATCATAACCGGGAAGCTTTTCTTGAATGAAACATTCTAACTTTCTGCGCGCTGCGGTTGTACCCGGAGTGAGCCAAGTTACGGGAGGAACAGAAACATCTACCTGAAGGTACCTTTGCAAAGCTCCCCAGTCGATCGAAATTGAATCCCTGCTTTGCCCTGATACTGTATGTGACCCCTGGATCAAGGCACCTCCTAAAGGGATTCCGCAATTTCTATTAAGCTTTCGCATTTCTTTCCAGTCCTCTTCTCCTACCCAGGGATCCTCCGTAAGGTAGGTTTGGAGTCGATTCAGGATCTTTGGGCGAATCGTCCGAGCCGAAAACTCCTGCTTTTGAGAAGATTCCCAGCAAGGGACAATGTTGTGAGCGTCAACCTCATACAGGGGGATGGAGGTTTTATCAGCTATCTGTGCTTTCCACTCCCTTTTGATTCTGAGAGGATCGAAATCAGTTACGCACGCACCAGCTTCTATCTGTTTCAGTACCAAAGGGATATCAGTCGGTGGATCCCCTAAGAGTAGAAGGAAGGGAATTCGTCGTTCCGTTAGCCCAGCTGCAACCTCTTTTAGCCCGCCCAACATGAAATCGTAGGCTCGCAGAGGAGCATCTAAAAATCTAAGGACAAGACAGAAACACACCACGAAGGGTCTCTGTTCGGCAATTGCGAAGCGCAGAGCAAAATTCAAAGCTCTGTTATCCTCTATCCGCTGATCTCTGCTCATCCAATATACAATGGGACCCTTGCCCTTAATTTCGGTTGGTCGCTTTTCCTCCGTGTAAGAATGGAGAGTTGTGAGGTTCCTTTTTCCAAGAAGAGTTACCGCGGGGTGGTTCAATAGCGTAAGCATAGATAACTCTATTATGCATGATTGACTACAACGAGGATACTCCCTAAGGGCGTTCTATGATGACAGCTTATTGTTTCGATTCATGGGGTTAGTTGAAATAGCATTAAAAATACCTCTTGCCTTCCATGTATCCTATGATAAAATATCCTATTAGGTTATTAAAAAAGACGCGGGGGATACAAGTGGTTGAGGAATCGACATCTATCGATCTTTCAGTTCGGATGGGCTCTGTGACTTTTAAGAATCCCTTCATCGTAGGATCTGGTCCTACGGTAAAGAATGTGGATCAGATCAAGAAAGCATACGAGACAGGATGGGCGGGTGCATCCTTGAAACTGGCGATAGAACCCTTCCCCTATTTGAACTTCCCTCCCCGGTACCGGTGGTTCAAAAAAGAACGGTATCATATTTTCACTGCCGAGAAACGGTTAACGACAAAGGAGGCCCTTACCCTGATGGAGGAGGGGAGGAGAGTTACAGGAGACGATTTCATCCTGATGCCTAACATTACCTATGATGGAGAAGACTATGAGGGTTGGGGCCGAATGGCAAAACAGTTCGAGGACGCAGGGGCCCATGCCATTGAGTTGAACCTGTGTTGCCCCAATATGTCCTTCAACCTCTCTAGCACGGGCGAATCTACAGGGAAAAAGACAGGGGCAAGTTTAGGGAACGATCTCGATGAACTTCCCAAAGTGATCGAAGCGGTCGTATCTTTCGTGAAAGTACCGGTGGTAGCCAAGTTCAGCCCGGAAGGGAATCGGCTCGCTCAATCAGCCTATGTAGCGTTGGAGTATGGAGCTACTGCTGTTGGCCATGCAGGGAATCGGTTGGGAATCCCGGAAATCGATATTCGGAATCCCCTGAAATCGGTGTACCGCTTGCAAGACCAGATCACCTTAGGATGCATGTCTGGCCCCTGGCTCAGGCCGCTAGCCCTGCGAGACACCTACCAGATGCGTCGAGCCTTAGGAAAGGAAGCCTTCATCATTGGATCGGGAGGGGTATCGGACCTCACTAGCGCAGTGCAGCAGATCATGGTCGGATCAGACGCTGTATGGATCTGCACGGAGACAATGATCCGGGGATTTGATTTCCTTCCTAAGGTTTTGGATGAGTTGGAAGCCTACATGAAGGATATGGGGTATTCTACGATTTACGACTTCCGAGATCTCCTGCACACGAATATTAAATCTGCGCAGGACCTTACCATCCATACCGGCTATGCGGTTGTGGATACATTGCGGTGCAAGCGATGCGGAATCTGTTGGAAAATCGGGCACTGTGAAGCTATCTCTCATACTTCAGAAGGGATCACAGAGATCGATCCAGCTTTGTGTCTGGCTTGCTCTACCTGTATTGACCTCTGCCCATATGGGGCGATTTCGATGAATAAAGGATAGGAGGAATCAGCAATGAAACCTATACGAATTGGTATCGTAGGATCCAAGTTTGCAGCAGCCTTCCATACCGAGGTATGGCAAATGTTGTCGGGGGCCAAGGTGGTAGCGATAGCTGCCCGGAACCCCGAACAGAGGGACTCTTTTCAGAAGAAGTATGGAATCCCCAAAGCGTATACCCTTCTACAGGAACTTTTAGCAGACCCAGAAGTGGATGTGGTGGATATTTGTCTTCCCAACTACCTCCACGCGGAAACGGCCATCAAGACGATGGAAGCAGGGAAAGATGTGATTTGTGAA
Source organism: Spirochaetota bacterium (assembly GCA_026418195.1). GTDB lineage: Bacteria > Spirochaetota > Spirochaetia > DTKZ01 > DTKZ01 > DTKZ01. The sequence continues at coordinate 8,063 of JAOABU010000071.1, forward strand.
AAACCCTTCGCGACAACCCTTGCCGAGGGAGAAAAAGTTGTGGAAGTTCAGAAAAAGACGGGAAGGCGGTTCTTTTACGCGGAAGATTGGATCTTTGCTCCCGCTCTTCTTCGAGCTGAACAGATCCTGAAGGAAGGAGGGATCGGAAAGCCCTTTTACTTTAAGGGAAAGGAAACTCACAATGGTTCCCATTCTCCCTACGCCCGGACGATCCAGTACTGCGGGGGAGGAGCGATGATTCATTTGGGAGTGCATGCGATTGGGTATTTCTACCACCTCCTGGGATTGCCCGAAAAAGTGGTGGGGCTCTGTAATGGAGGGGGGCAGAATAATTATATGCATACTCAGATCGAGGGAGAGGATTGGAGCGCTGCGTTTCTACTGTACAAGGACGGTACTCGAGCGTTGGTGGAGGGGAACTATATCACCCGAGGCGGGATGGAAGACGTGGTGGAAGTATATGGAAGCGAAGGAAGGATCCGGGTGGACCTTACTTTCGGGAGCCCTCTATCGGTGTTCTCGTTGAAAGGAATTTCCTATGCGGTGGAGAAGGCAGAGTTCACTCAAGGATGGACAAAACCCGCGATAGATGAGTATGAATCCCTAGGATACAAACGGGAATTGGCCCACTTCCTCGCCTGCTTGAAAGGGGAGGAAACACAAGCCCGGGGTACCACAGCGGAAGCGGGATTCGATGTGCTACGGATCATCGATGCCATCTACCGATCCAACAGGGAGGAGCGGACGCTTGTTCTATAACATGATGCGAAGGTATTTCCTCAGATTCGGAATATTAGGACTATTCGCCATTCATGGAGTAGCGCTGGACGCTACTCTTTTACGAGAATTGGAGCTTGATTACTGGGTATACGCGGTAGCGTTCACACCGGACGATCGATGCTTGATTACCTGTGAACGATTAGCTACGGAAGGCGGTGAAGTGGGAGGGTTCCTCAAAGTCTGGGAAGTTTCGAGTGGTGTTCTGATAAAGACTATTGAACAAGAAGAGGGCGGGAACATATCCATGGCCCTTTCACCGGATGGAAAGTTGATTGCCGCTAGTAGCGATGATGGGATTATAAAAATATGGGATTCTTCTTCCGCTAAGGTGATTCATTCTTTCAAGGGGAATAGGTTTGCCCTACGATCTCTTGATTTTTCCTCTGATGGAACATTGTTAGCTAGCGCAAGCGATGATAACACCGTTAGAATTTGGGATCTATCACAGGGCTCCCTGAAATATGTTTTATCAACTACGAAAGAGAGTGTAGATTCCGTTAGGTTCGCTCCGAAAGGTACCATAGTTTACGGTATAACAGAAGGATCTTCGTCTAAAGTGAAAGGATGGGAACTTTCTACGGCAAAAGAATTATTCGCTTTTGGGAATGATGTATCTTCGATGGACATTTCTCCTGATGGATCTCGAATTGCTACAGCGAACCGGGATGGGATGGTACAACTATGGGATGCCGAGACAGGTAATGAACATAAACTGTTGGGAAGACATGAGAATGGTGGAAGAAACATCTTGATCCAGTCATTGTGTTTTTCTAAAGACGGTTCATACATTTCGATTGGGGATAGCGAAGGAATCATCAAGATATGGGATCTTGAAACTGGCTGTGTGGTATGTACCCTGCAGGCTCACAAGAGCGATGTTACGACTCTTCAGTTCTCCTTAAATGGGAAACTACTCGCTAGTGGAAGCATAGATAGGACAGTGAAAATTTGGAGTCTAAGTTCAAGCAATTAGATCGAGCAGGAGGAACTGAATGCAGATAAACGTGTTTGACACTCAAAAAGAAATGGCTGTGGCAGCGGCCGAGAAAGCAGCTGAAGTGCTGAAGGATGCCCTTCAAAAAAAGCCCGAGGTTCGCCTGATTGCCGCTACGGGAAACTCACAACTCGAGTTCTTGGCTCATTTACGGAAGCGTACGGATGTGGATTGGAAGAGGGTGGTCCTTTTTCATCTGGATGAATATGTAGGCCTTGGGCCAGAGCATCCAGCTAGCTTTGTAGGGTATATAAAACGAGAGATCGTTGATCATGTACCGTTAAAAACCGTGCATTACATCAATGGAAAAGCAACTGACCCTGAAGCAGAGCGAAGACGTCTCTGTGCCCTTGCAACAGAAGCTCCCATGGATCTGGCCTTCGTGGGGATCGGAGAGAATGGCCATCTAGCGTTCAACGATCCGCCGGCAGACTTCGAAACGGAAGAGCCGTACCTGATCGTTCAATTGGACGAGCGATGTCGGATGCAACAGGTGGGGGAGGGATGGTTCCCTTCGTTAGAGGCGGTTCCCAAGCAAGCCTTTTCCATGTCCATCAAACAGATTCTAAAGACCGATACGATCCTTTGTATCTGCCCGGAAAAACGAAAGGCCGAAGCAGTGCGAAACTGTCTGGGGAAGGATCGGGAAGTCTCTCCTTTATACCCAGCATCCGCATTGAAATTGCATTCCCGGACCTATGTGTTTCTCGATCGGGAGTCCGCATCTCTACTATGATTTCAACGGTAGAACAGATCCATAAAGGCAAGCGATATCGACTGAAGGATAAAGATAAAGCTCGGATCTATAAAGAAATCTGCACGACCCCTCGATGCAGTCGAAAGACGATCATTCAGAAATTGAGGATTCGTCCTACCACAGTATCAAAAATTGTGCGGGAGTTGATTGAGGATGGTTTGGTGGAAGAGACTTCCGAACGGTTTCAGGAGGCTCCCGGTAGGGCTCAAGTAGTATTGCGTGCGAATCCCGACCGGCTTACAGCAGTATCCATCACCGTGCAGGCCCGACAGATCCGAGCTGCCCGGCTGAATATCACCGAAGAAGTACAGGAGAGGTATGCGGAACCTCTACCTCCGGAAGTGTCCAACGAGGGGTTCTTGGAAGGGTGCTTGCGGGCTTACCGAGCGGTAACTCAAGAGGTATTAAACGATTCTGAAATGCTGGGTGTTGCCCTATCGTTAGTTGGAACGGTAGATTCAGCCCACAAGAGATGGATCTCTACCGCTCGTTGGAAGAACATCCGTAATCTAGACCTCGGGAAACTGGAGTTATCTTTGGGAATCCCTTTGCTGGTGAATCGAATGCAGGATGCGGAACTCCTGTACTTTATTCAAAAGAATCCATCCTACAGGGAAAAGAACGTTCTCCTCGTGCATTGGGGATTCGGGATCGGAGCCTCCTTTGCATCGAGGGGGAGTTTGCTGGATTCTACAGTAGGGAGGACCTGTGAGATTGGACACGTACGGGTGTCCTCCTCTTCTACCAAACAATGTCAGTGCGGTGCCTATGGATGCTTGGAAACGGAGGCTGCCCTCTGGGCTCTACAGGGAAACACACCTCTGGTTCCCGAGGGAATCCTCGACGAGGATGAACTCAGTCAGCATTTTCGGGAAAGTGAGATTGTTGGAGATCCTTTGATTGGACACGCATTGGAGCATTTCTGTTTGGCTCTCTACAATTTCATCCAGGTGTTCTATCCGGATACTGTCCTGTTCATCGGACCTGTGACAGAGAATAACGGGGTGTTTCAATCCATCGCTTGGTTTATGCAGAGGGAACTTCCTACGTATGCGCGGGATCGGATCGAGTTCCTTGCTTTGATAGGAGGGTTCAAGGGATGCATCCGGAGCAGTGTGTATCCCTTTTTCCAGAAGCGTTTGGAGACTCTCCTGAAGGTTCGATCCTTTTGAAAATTTTCGCATATCAAGAGGTTTATCATGTATGTAGCCTATACAACCTTCGCCCTAGAAAGGAATCCCCCTTCTCTTGTGGTGCTGGGGATCGGAGCGATGGAACAACATTCCCATCATCTGCCGATTAGCACTGATTTCGATATTGCCTCTGCTCTGGCTCAGGCCGTTTCCGAACAGCTTGGAGCTTTTTCCCTTCCTCCCCTTCCGTTTTCGGAATCTCTCGTGCATCGGGGGTTCAGCGGTACAGTGTATCTTCGATCTTCTACCTTGCGGTCGGTGATTGAGGATATTGCCGAATCCCTTCGGGAATGGAAGGTACAGTACCTATCCATCATAAACTGTCATGGTGGGAATTACACCCTGACTCCCACTATTCGGGAATGGAACCTCGAAGGTAAACTGCCCCATTTGCTCCATATTGAACCGTACATGGGCCTTAGCGAAGAAATGGGGCAAAACCTCCATGCTTGTGAGATAGAGACTTCCCTCATGCTCTATTTAAAACCGGAATCGGTCCGAATGGAACAGGCTGTCGATTATGTTCCTTCTTTTCCCCGGTCTGATCTTTCTCACTTTTCCATGAAAGATCTGAGTCCTGAGGGGGTTTGGGGATATCCCACAAAAAGTACGGCGGAAAAAGGGAAACGATTCTTTGGTCTCTTGGTAGAATACTGTGTCGAGAGAATCCGATCACTCCAAAAAACCTTTGAAAAAGGGTAGGGGTATCAGATCAGATTTATAGGATAGGGATAGGGTACCATCCGGTGCACAACTAAGATAAGGGATAGAATCATGTACGGTCGATTCAGAATCTCCCGCTCGCACCGCACACGCCCAAAGGGTGACCCCCGCTTCTACCGTTCCTTTCAAGACAGGGACTACCACAGAAGGTTCCAAAACGTTCAGATTCGGTTCAGGATATAGAAGGTCTGCACTCCGGGGAAGGTGAATAGGCTTTATGCTTTTTCTATTTTCCCCTATCCGCTGCGATGGAGATAACTCTACAATCCGGGAAGCGGCCCAGGGGAACGAGACAGTAACTCCTGGCGGGTCAGTCACATAATTCACGGCTGGTTCGGGATCTACTATCCTGCCCTGCGTGACCAGATACCGCGTTACCGAGAATCCGCCTTCCACGCTCTGTAGGGGACGAAGTGTTTTGATGCGATGGATCCTTACGTGCCAAAAACCTAAGGAAATCAGGAGGGTTTCTATCTGCACCTCTGGCCAGGGATACCAGGTGCTTGCCGTCCACCGATCCCCATACCGTACATTATGGGTTTGTCGCCGTTCCCTCCAGTATCCATCTCCTTCAGACAGAACCAGCATAGAGTCGCAACCAGTCTTTTCGAGGCCATAGGATCCATGGGACACGCAGAATCCAAATCGGGCCGAGTAGGAAAACTTTCCATATTTTGCGGAGGAATGTATCGATTCCCACCCGGGGTAGTAGCCCGGATTCAAGACCAGTACATCTTCTTTGGTGCGCGATACGATGAATCCGGGTGGGCCCTGTAGGGTAACTTCCGGTAGGGTGGGTAGCGGTTCTTCGATAGCAGTCCAGAAGGGGTGATGGGGAGGAAGTGCCAGGATAAGGAAGGTCTTCAATCCCCAGTACGGAGACCCTGGAGCGTTGTACTGTTCAGCCATCACCAGATTGGGATACCCGTATCCGATGGTCAGGAGTCCTTCTGAATCAAGGATGGGTCGGCTGAACCAGTACCGCAGGTGTCGAAGAATCACTCCTTTCAGCACACCCATGGAAAGGGTGGACAGTTCCGCGAAGGCACATGCACTGAAGAACGAGGCTGCCACGAACCGGTATGTAAGGCTTCGCCCAAAGGGCACGAAAGAGCCGTCTTCTCTGAACCAGGCAAGGTACTGAGGAGCAAATAGTTGGGTTCGTTCCGTGAATTGGCGGGCTCGCTCCATGTATGCATCAGTTTGTCCTTTGAGTGAGCGGTATTGTTTCGGTAACCTCTGAACCCATTCTGAAAAGAACTTGGCATATAAAAGTCCATAAAAATGGAATCCTGAAGGATTGTAGAGATCGTACGTGGCATTCGTACCATCGATGTACCATCCATTTCCTCGATAACACTGTTCTAGGATCTGAAAAGACTCTTCTTCAGCCTCTTTCTCTATGGGTAAGTCTAGGAATCGAAAAGCGGTACAGACAAGAATCCGAAAGAAGTGCCAGTTGTTTCTGGGAAGCTCCCTATACTGAATCGTAGAAAGCCAGCGGTAGAGATTTTCTTTTTCCCGCTCCGTCAACGGATCCCAGAACCATTCCCTTGCCAAAAGGAGGGCAAAGGCCAGTGGGGCCATCTCGACCAAGCGTTGATCTTTGTTCCCAGGAGTCCCCCAATAGTAAGGCGATTCGGGATTCGTGCAGCGGATCAGGATTTCCCTGTGCTGTTTTAAAAGGGGGTAAGTTCCACCCCCAGCCAGAAGGGGAGCGATACCCCAGAGTAATCGACTCCATGCTTCCAATCGGGCTACCCGAGGAGAGTAGCTACAACCTGAGTAGCCAAGATGTAAGCCGTCCGGTACATAATGTGTCTGCAGAGGTTCTAAAAGGCTAAGAAGGGTTTTTTCGAGGTCATCCCTGGTGTTTAAGATTGCAGGAATCATCCTTCTATCATACCTACTTCTTTTCTAGGTGGCCAGCTCTTCCATGCTTAAATATAGAAATGATTAAGAAGAGGAGAGCCGTTCTCCTACCTTCTTCGATTCCCTCTTGCGTTTATGGATTCTATCCAGTAATATAGATAAAAATTGAATATAAAAAATTTGTAATTCTTACAGTAAAGGAGAAAGGAATGAGAACGAATCGAAGCCTGTTACTAGTAGTGGTGCTGGGGCTCATCCTGGGTGGAACAGTATTTGCTCGGGATATTCCCGCGGTGGTGGATGTCGCGTGGCTGGAAGCCAACCTGAACAATCCAAAGCTGATCGTGTTGGATGTACGGAAAGCGGAGGATTATAAAGCGGGTAATATTCCCGGTTCTGTGAACAGCTTCTACGGACCGTGGGCACCCAATAAGGGGCAGCTTTCCGCCGAACTTCCCGAACAAGACGACTTGCAGGACCTCATTACGGGTGCTGGGATTTCTTCGGATAGCTGGGTAGTGGTAGTGGAATCGTCGGGTAAGAGCCGGTTCCATTTCGCTACCCGAATTGCCTGGACCCTCGCCTATGCAGGATTGGATAACGTAGCCGTGCTAGCGGAAGGGTACGAAGGTTGGACGAAAGCAGGGAAGAAGGTGAGCACCGAAGCAACAAAGAAACCCGCTGGGAAGTTCACCGTAAAGCCACGGAAACAGTATCTAGTAACCATGAACGATGTGCTCAAAGCCATGAACGGAGGAATCATCGTGGATGCTCGGCCTTACACCGATTACTTTGGTGTAACCAAACCCGCTTTTGTGGCTCAGTTTGGCCACCTGCCGGGCGCGTATCCATTACCGAGTGACTGGTTCTTCACTCCGGAAGATAAGTTTGTTCCCAAGAGTGCCATCGAGGAAGTGGTTTCTGCTCTGGGACTGAACGGAAACCAGGAAATCATCACCTACTGCAACTCTGGAGTATTCTGTACTGCCGCCTGGTGGGTGCTGCACGAAGTCCTCGGTTGGCAGAAGGTCTCAAGTTACGATGGATCTGCACAGGAGATCTCTAAAAATCCTTCTGTCACGTTTCGCAAGTATGTTTGGCGATAATCGGTAAGGACAGAACCGATCTCGAGTAACTACAGGAATGCACTGTTTTTCCGGTTTGGAAGGGCAGTGCATTGTTCTTTTTTTCTCTATACTCTCCTTCAAATATATTACCGATAGAAGCGAGTAAGATAGCCTTGACCACCCTAGATAGGGAACCGTATACTTCGGCCGGAGGCTGAAAGAATGGGTATTCGAAAACGGTACGATGGGACCTTGATTAAAGGGCTTCCCGCCTTTCGCCTGATCAACCCCTACGTGATGAAGGGGCGCAACGAGTCTGCGGTATATTTCACCCATGAGCTCCGCATGAAGAAAACGATCGAGTTCATTCGGCAGTACAATAAAGACAACAAGGGGAACGGGAAGCGTCTCACGTTGTTCCATGTAATTCTATGCGGAATCGTGCGGGCCATTGCCTTCAGACCTCAGTTGAACCGATTCATTTCAGGGAAGAAGATCTATCAACGGAACCGGATTCAACTCTCTTTTATCGTGAAGAAACAACTTACCGACGAGGGACTAGAAACCAATGTGAAGATCACCTTCAGCCCCTTTGACACGTTGGAAGATGTGATCGATAAAGTGAACCGGGAAGTAGAAAAAGCAAGAGACCTGTCCGGGAATGAGAGTGACCATGAAATCGAGTTCTTCACCAAACTTCCCCGTTCTGTTCTGACTCTGGTGATCTGGGTGTTCAAAGCCCTCGACTACTTTGGAATCGCTCCCTCTGAGATGATCCGTTTAGACCCCCTTTATACCAGCGTATACGTAGCAAATCTCGGTAGTGTAGGGTTGGATGCGCCCTATCATCACTTGTATGAATGGGGAAATGCCTCGATCTTTGCGGTAATCGGAAAACTCCGGAAGGGATTCGTGGTGGGTGAGGGAGGCAACCTGGTAGTAGAAGATCTACTCACCATGAAGTACACCTTCGACGACCGAATATCTGAAGGTCTGTACGCAGCGAAAGGGATCGAAATGTTCAAACAGTTCGTGGAAAATCCGGAAATCCTTCTCCAACGCCCCGAAATACCAGAGGAAATTCTCAAAGAGCATATGCTTGTCACAGAAGAATAGATGGGGAGAGTAAAAAAATAGGGGGTGTCCCTGGTCCACCCCCTACCGTGTTTCCCTCTCGATTACGCATTCGGCACGTTGGACTGCTGTTTGTGTTTTTCCTTTTTTTCTCTCCGTTTTTCTTTGATGGTTTTCTGCGGTGGCTTCTTGCTTTCCTTTTTGTAAAGTTTCTTTTCACCCATAGAAACCTCCTGGAAGGATTGTCTCGTTAAAATTTAAATTAAAAAATAATGCAAAGTCAAACCTAGATTCTTCATTAAAGCAAAACGCACCTTCAGGCCATAGAGGTGTCGGGGGCCTGGAGGTTCCTCTTTGGGAGGGAAACAGTAAAGGTAGTTCCTTCTCCCTCCTTGCTGGAAAACGTAAGGGTTCCGTCATGACCTTCCACGATGCGCTTGACGATCAAAAGTCCAAACCCTGTAGACCGTTCTCCCAAGGTTCCTGCCCTGCCTCGATGGGCTGGTGTGAAGAGTTTGCTTTGCTCTTCTAAAGGGATCCCAATTCCCGTGTCTCTAACGTCCACAAACACGTGGGACTCCTTTTCCCGCACGTTGACATAAATATCTCCTCCGGGCCGGGTGAACTTAATGGCGTTAGCGATAAGGTTATGAAATACTTGTTGGAGTTTAGGACCGTCTCCGCGAAGGATACAAGGTTTTGTCGGCTTCTCGAACAAGAGGGAGATTCGCTTCTTTTCAGCAGTTAATCGATTCATTTCTACCGTACGGTTGACAATTTCCGAGAGGTCCAATTCAGTCCACTGCAACCATAATTGTCCTGCTTCAATCTTGGATACATCCAGCAGGTTGTCTACCAACTCAGCCATGAACGCGCAGGAAGATTGGATCATGCGGATCACTTCTTTCCCTTCCTGTGCAAGGGTTTGGTTCTCCTCCAATAGAAAATTGCATACATTTACGATGGCGTAAAGAGGATTCCTCAAGTCATGCGCGACGATTCCTAACAGCTGGTTCTTCTCCTTATTCAGGGCCTCTAGCTCGGCAACCTTCTTTGCCAGATCTCTCTGAGCGGTAACCAGTTCATTGTTGAGACGGGAAACCTCCTCCAGCAAGTGGGATTCTGATTTTTCCTTCTCCCGTTCCTTTACTAGCTGGCGTATTTCGTTGGTCTGCTCATTATGGAGGGATAGCATTTCGTCCAACAGTTGCCGTGAGCCATTCAGTGTATCCGTTGCTACCAGAATGAAAAGGGTTCCATAAGAACTGCCTGAAAGGTGAAGAGTCTTAATGCCCGTTGAAAAGGAGAAGTCCAATTCCCATCCATACACGGCTCCTGTAGCCTGTAGTTCAGTATAGAAGTTCAACCCCTTTCGAATGCTTCCTTGATCTAAAAGCCGTATCCAGAGGGACCCAGGCTGGGGGCGTTCTCCCCAGCGGGAAGGAAAGTGAAGAACTTCCTTTATCATTCCGGTAGATGTGAGGAAGAGTACCATTCCTTCGGATAGCTGAGACTTCATGGTGCAGATCCTACAAGCTTGTTTGCTACGAGTACCGCCGATTCAGCGTCAGCTCCGTAACCGTCGGCTCCCACCCGCTTGAATAAGGTTGGAGCTAGGTTAAACGGGTATCCACCTACGAGAATTTTGGGTACAGGATTGATAGCTTTTAAGCGGGGCACTAGGGATCGTAGTTCAGATAGATGCACCGTAAGAGTGACGGAGAGTCCTACCACATCGGGTCTTCGATCGCTCACGGTCTGAAGGATGCTCTCGGAAGGAGTATTTGCACCGATAAAGTAGGAATCCCACCCTTCCAGTTCAAAGAAATCTGCCACCATCCGGGCTCCAATTTCATGGAGTTCTTTACCGATACAAGCTACGAGCACTCGTTTCGTCTTCTTTCCCCCTTGAAAAACATACGGGTATAGGAAAGCCATGATCTGTTGGGTTGCAGCGGTGCAGAAATGCTCTTGGGCTACAGAAATCCGGTTGAGTTGCCATAATCTGCCTACTTCCCTCTGGGTTCGTTGAAAAAACGGTTTCCCGCAAAGCTTGGAGCGTGACTGTAAGGGTATCGGGTGGGAAATCGAGACCCATGAACAAAGTTTTTAACCAACCAGTGTACTGGTGAAAAAGCACCGGTTCGCCAGATCTCAAAGCTTCCGATAGGAACCGTACATGTTGGGAAGTGTCGTACAGGGCTTTT
>JAOABU010000125.1 GCA_026418195.1 Spirochaetota bacterium
CATAGATCTGGGTTCCTCCTGAACCGGCGGGTGAATGAACCGTCAGTTTTGTGGCTCCTTTCCAGATGAACGCTTCAGAACCGATCCCTTCCGGATCTCCATAGAAACCTGCGACATACACGATGCCATCTTTTATAGTGAGGCTTACCACCAATCCTCCTTTCAAGGCTTGGGGGAATGGAACGGGGATGGGAGTTCCGTTCTTCCAATAGGGAGGCGTCCACCCGTCTTCATTGGGGATTCCGAGTCCACCACCCATATACACATTCGAACCATCTGTAAAGGGAACTATAGCAAAATTGGAAGTGTTGGAAGTATATCCAGAAAGAGGAATGGAAGAACTGTTTTCGCTACTTGTATTATATCTCCAATAACACGGGATCCCGCTAGAACCATCAATATAATGTCCAGCCAGGTAAAGGAACCCATTGGCAAAGGTAATACCATAGACACGTCCTTCGTTAATTCCATTGGGTAGGGCTAGGGGATGGGGGGTTTCATTCTTCCATAGGTAGGGGACTGAATATGTTTCTGAGTTCGCTACCCCCGCAATATATACAACCCCATTCAATATGCTTAAACCTCCGAACCCTACGGAACCCATGCTAAACGATTCCGGTAGATTGGGGAATGTAGGGGATGCATTGTTTTTCCAGTAACACAGCTTGCGTTGGGGGTTTTCGAGATCTGACAAATCTACCAACACACCTGCAGCATACACGTCCCCATTCTCAATAAAGAGGGTGGTTAAAGCGGGATCTCCGCCTACATGGTTTGTGGGCAAAGGAAGAAGGAAGGGCTCAGTGGGTTCGGACCCTATGGGGAAAGTCCAGATGCAGGGATACTTTATCCCTTCGCTATCCATTACATCTCCAGCGATGTAAATAGTTCCTGATGCGATTTGTAAGGCATAGGTTCGTCCTTCTGTTTTTCCGGCTGGGATGGGGAGGAGCGTTGGGTTTCCGTTTACCCAGAGGATAGGTTTGTATAGTTCATTCTCAAAATAGGCTGATCCAGTTGCATAGATGCTGCGGGAAAAGGACCCTTCCGGAGAAGAAGGTTCGTCTACCGCTCTTACAGGGGAAACCTGTAATTGGCAGGATATCATGAAGATATTTGCTATAGCAGATATAGCAAATATAGAAGCTATTCTCATTGTTTACACCTCCTTTCTTATTAAATCAGTAATATAATGTACTACATGCCTCGTGATAAATCAAACACACGGCTTCATAACGATCCCCCGAGTATATTTCCCCTTGAAGGTTTAACATCTTAATGGTATACTATTTGGTATAGTCATCTATACCAATGGGGATACGTATGATTCCGATACAGTTGGATCCTAAGAGTCATGTACCTCTGTTTCGTCAGATCGTAGAACAGATTTCTCGGTTTGTTCGGGAAGGGAAACTTCCGGAGGGGAGCCGTCTGCCTTCAGAACGTGAACTGAGCGAGGAGTTACACCTTGCCCGTGGCACTGTAAAAAAAGCGTACGAAGAACTTGCCCGGGAAGGGATTATCGAAGTTCGAAGGGGGCAGGGTACCTTTGTGGGAAGAATCTTAGAGCCTGTGGAGGCAGGGAGGAAAGAACGGGCCTTGCTTCAAATCGGTCGTCTGTTGGATGAACTGGAACACATGCGATTCTCTCCTCGAGAAATAGAAACCCTCATTCACATCAGTCTTCTGGAACGATTGGAAAAAAAGGAAACCTTTCATGTAGCGGCAGTGGACTGTAATACGGAGTCTTTAGACATGTTCCATAAACAAATCGCTTACATGAAGGGTATCGATTTGAAGAAGTTCCTCCTGAATGAAATTCTGGAGAATCCCTCTACAATCTACCGTTTGGAACCCTTCAGGCTCATCATCGTAACCTCTACCCATTACGGTGATCTGATTCGAGCCTTTCCTTCCCTGGAGGAACGGATTGTCCAGGTGGCTGTATCCCCTAGCCCGGAGACGATCCTGGAAATTGGAAACATAGGACCGGAAGATACAGTGGGGATCGTTTGTGAAAGTAAAACGTTTTCACAGATCATCCAGAATAAATTGAAGGAACTACGCATCATCCCCAAACGGATTGAGACTTTGCTGATTGGTGGGAAGATGGATGTGATGGAGTTTATTAAGGATAAGGACGTGATCATTATCCCGCCTGGCTACTCCTTTCAGGTCAGTAAAGAAAACAAGGCCTTGTTCCAACGATTCCACGAGGAAGGAGGAAGAACAATACAGTTCGAGTATCGGATCGAGCGAGGGTCACTGTTACACTTGGAAGAGCGGATCAAAGAGGTGTGGAAATGAGTAACAATGGCAACACCTCGAAAGGAAAGATCGTTCTGGGAGTCATTGGGTATGATTGCCATTCGGTGGGAAACAAGATTTTGGAAGTATTTTTTACCGAAAAAGGGTTCCAAGTGACCAATCTAGGGGTCATGGTAAGTCAGGATGAGTTTATCGATGCAGCCATCGAAACGGCTGCCGATGCAATCCTCGTCTCTTCTCTCTATGGGCATGGTCTGATTGATTGTCAAGGATTTCGGGATCGATGTGTGGAACGGGGGATGGAGGATATCATCCTCTACGTGGGAGGGAATCTAGTGGTAGGGAAAACTCCTTTCTCGGAAGTGGAAGAAAAATTCAAACAGATGGGGTTTGACCGGGTGTTCCCGCCGGATGTGGACCTGGAGGAAGTGGCACGATTATTGGAGCAGGACATTCATGCACGAAGAACTGGTAAGCATTGATATTGGGTCTACCTACACGAAGGGAGCCTTGTTTATCCGCTCGGAAGAGGGACTCCATTGCGTTCGTAGATCTATAACTCCAACTACACAGGAAGATCTATCCAAGGGGTTTGGAAAGGTGTACACCCAGTTGACAGGTCTACCGTACGAAGGGGAGCACAGGAAAGATACAAGAAAAGCAAAGGAGACTCCCAGGATTCGGTTTTCCAGCTCTGCTAAAGGGGGATTACGGATTGCTGCGGTTGGTCTGGTTCCTGATCTGACACTACAAATTGCCCGTTTAGCTGCTTGGTCTGCAGGGGGAAAAGTCGTTGCAGATTCATCCTATAAGCTTCGAAGTGAACAATTAGCTTCCATCCTTAAAACTTCCCCGGACATTCTTCTTTTTACCGGGGGTACAGATGGGGGAAATGAAGAAACAGTCCTCTGGAATGCGAAGCAACTGGCAAGCTCTCCCTTCCAGGGAACGATTTTGTATGCAGGGAACGCAGCGATTCGAGGGGAAATTCTCAGGATTCTGGAGGGGAAACGAATAGTAGTAGCCCCAAATGTGATGCCACGGGTAGGCGAAATTAGAATCGATGAAACCCGACAAGCTATCCAACGGATTTTTTTAGATACGATTGTAGAAGGAAAAGGGCTGAAACACGTGCAAGAGTTTTGTGGAACAGAACCTGTTCCAACACCTGCAGCAGTGTTCGATTTAGTAGAAGCGATTGGGATCCATCAGGAGGGATGGGACCGATTCTGCGTAATTGATCTTGGGGGTGCAACCACGGACGTGTATTCAGTGGGAGAGGCTTTCTGGGGAGAGGAGGGGGTGGTCCTAAAAGGAATACGAGAGCCTCGGGTAAAGCGTACTGTGGAAGGAGATCTTGGAATTCGGGTAAGCGCAACTACCCTCTGGGAAACAGTTCAGCCCTTTTTCCCTTTCCTAGTACGATGCATCTGGAACAATTCAATGACAAAAGGACTTCCGGGGTTAGATACATCTACGGGAACCGAATCAACTGTTTTCAAGGAAATACCTACCGAGGAGGAAATCCATCAGTATGTGGAAAAAGTGACCTTGGATACCTCTTATTTACCTGATTCAGAGAGGGAGAAAAAGATCGATCAGTTTCTAGTACTTTCTGCAGTGACGATTGCTACCCTTCGACATGCAGGGGTCCTGGAAGAAACGTACACTCCTGCAGGGCGGATCTTCCTACAATCGGGGAAAGACTTACGACCTGTGAAAGCCATCATTGGAAGCGGAGGATACCTATCCTTGTTTGACTTAGGTGAACCGCTCAGGAACTTGTTTCACCAGGTTACCATGGGGGTGCAGGAGTCAAGGGAAAGGGACGAGGAGGGCTCTTTAGTACATCGGGGATTCAGCACCAGCCCCCGTATTCATTTGGTTCCGAAACATCCTGCATACTATCGGGATGCTTCGTATATTTTCCCGTTACTTGGAAACTATGCGAAAGAGTATCCGAAGGAAGTCTCCAGATTGGCGATCGAGACCTTGGTTCCGGAGTCTAGACTTGAGTTGAATCAGGAGGTGGGATGAAGGGGTTAGAACGGATTCAGAAGGAAGCATTTCTACAGGAACGGGAAACGGTACTGACGAGTTGGCCTACAGGGAAGGATGTGGATCTGAAGGAAGCGATTGCCTACCAGAAACAGATCCCAGAATCTAAACGGTTTTCCCTTGCCATGGAAGAGGCAAAAAGAACGAAAACTCTTCTTACTCAACCGAGGGCCGGAGTGGCGTTGCCGGAAGAGCATATCCGGCTACTGAAATACTTAGAGGTAGAAGGGGAGGCAGATCTTCTACCCACTACGATCGATGCCTACACCCGGCAGAACCGTTACACTGAGGCTCAGGAAGGAATCGAAAAATCCCAGGCAGCAGGAAAATCCCTCCTGAACGGATTCCCTGCAGTAAACCATGGAGTGAAGGTCTGCCGGCAGGTTACCGAAGCAGTGGCAAGACCTGTTCAAGTTCGACACGGGACTCCTGATGCCCGGTTACTAGCGGAAATTACTCTAGCGGGAGGGTTCACCAGCTTTGAAGGTGGTGGTATATCGTACAACATCCCCTATGCGAAGAAGGTCCCCCTAGAACAATCCATAAAATACTGGAAGTATGTGGATGCTTTGGTGGGGTACTACGAAGAAGAAGGGGTACGGATCAATCGGGAACCTTTCGGACCACTAACAGGAACCCTGGTCCCTCCCTGTATCAGCCATGCGGTAGGGATCCTGGAGGGTCTCTTTGCCCTGGCACAAGGGGTAAAATCCATCACCTTAGGGTATGGACAGGGAGGGAACCTTATCCAAGATGTGGCAGCGGTTCGAACCTTACGCCAACTGGCTGAGGAGTATTTCACCTCGGAAGGCTTTACCGATTACCATCTGACTATCGTGTTCCACCAATGGATGGGCGGCTTCCCTGAAGATGAAGCAAAGGCATTTGCTGTGATTGGTTGGGGCACTGTAGCAGCCGTGTTCTCTGGCGCAGAAAAGGTGATCGTGAAGTCCCCTCATGAGGCCTTTGGGATTCCTACGAAAGAGGCCAATGCAGAGGGTTTGCGGGCAACACGTCAGTTGATCCACATGCTAACTGACCAATCGATGCCGGAAAGTTCTGAGTTGACTCGGGAAAGCGACCTGATCCGTGAGGAAGTGAAAGCAATTCTCGATGGAGTATGGAAACTAGGAGAAGGGAATTGGGAGACGGGAACGATCCGGGCCTTTCAATCGGGAGTGCTGGATGTTCCTTTTGCACCATCCCTGTTCAATTTAGGAAAAATTCTTCCAGCCCGTGATAACGATGGTTTCATACGGATCCTACAACCAGGAAATGTCCCTTTGGGGAACAAGATTCTAGCTTACCATCGGGAACGCTTGGAAGAAAGGGCCAAGGTAGAGGGCAGACCGGTGAATTTCCAAATGGTGACGGATGATATTTACGCCATCAGTAAAGGTCATCTAGTGGGAAGACCAAGGTCTAGCTCAAGTATAAAAATTGGGTCTCAGAGGTAGGTTTACAATGAAGATCAAACGAGTACTGTTCGCTCCAGGCACTTCTGCATTCTTTTTCGATGATCAACGAGCCATCAAAGCAGGAGCGGAACACGATGGGTTCGTTTACATGGGGAAGCCCGTGACTCCAGGGTTCTCTCGCATACGGGAAGCAGGTCAGAGTATCTCGATCCTTCTGATCCTGGAGGATGGATCGTTAGCAGTGGGAGACTGTGCTGCCGTGCAGTACTCGGGTGCAGGGGGAAGGGACCCCTTGTTCCTCGCTCCCCAGTACCTTCCCATCTTAGAACAAAAGGTGAAACCTTTCCTGGAAGGAAGAGAGGTGAGATCCTTCCGAACCTTGGTGGAAGAGTTGAAACCCTTTGAGCAAGGAGCTCAGAGGCTACATACGGCGATCCTGTATGGGTTGACCCAAGCGCTTTTAGATGCCTGCGCCCAATCTCAGCGCAAACTTATGTGTGAGGTGATCGCTGAAGAGTATGGTTTACCCCTGGTTCTGGAACGGATTCCTATCTTTGCCCAGACAGGGGATGAACGATACAACAATGTGGACAAAATGATCCTAAAAAAGGTGGATGTCCTGCCTCATGGGTTGATCAACAACATCCCGGACAAACTTGGGTATCAAGGGGAAAAACTTCGTGAGTATATTCGGTGGATCGTAAATCGGATCGAAACACTCCGTCCTGGAGAAAAGTATTGTCCCACCCTCCACTTCGATGTGTATGGCACATTGGGACTTGCCTTTGACGGAAAACTGGATCGTGTCGCTTCCTACATCGCGAGTTTAGAGAGGGATGCCGCAGGCTTACCCCTATATATAGAAGGTCCGGTGGATATGGAAGAAAAAGGAAGACAGATAGAAGCGCTCCAACGAATTAAGGAGCGACTTGCAGTCCTTGGTTCTCGGGTAAAGATTGTGGCGGACGAATGGTGTAACACCTACGAAGATATCCGGGAATTCACCGATGCTCAGTGCTGTCACATGGTGCAAATAAAGACACCGGATCTTGGAGGTATAGAGAACATCGTGGAGAGTGTATTGTACTGCAAATCGCATGGAATGGAGGCATATCAGGGAGGAACCTGCAACGAAACGGATGTCTCTGCCCGGGTATGTGTCCATATAGCCCTTGCTACCCAACCCCATCGGATGTTGGCAAAGCCGGGGATGGGATTCGATGAAGGGTTTACCATCGTTCGGAACGAAATGGAGAGAGCGCTGGCTGTTTTGCGGTATCGGAAGGAGGATCGAGAATGAAGGAAAAGAAGCATCAGAAGGAGAAGGATAAAAAAAACAAAAAAGCAATCCATCGTAAATCGACTTCTACTGTCCGGGAAACAGAGGAGAGGGAGGGGAGGAAGCAAAAGCTCCTAAATGCCGCTTTGGATCTAGAAAGGCGAGATCCGAAAGAACTAGATCGGTTGTTTCCAGAGGGGTTCAAGGTGCTAAGTCCTACAGCTATTCTGGGATATGGATTCCCTCCAGAATCTTTCTTTCGTGGAATCGAGCGAAATCCACAGCTGATCGCTGTAGATGGTGGGTCTACGGATCCGGGACCCTACTACCTAGGGGCTGGTAAATCCTTCACTAACCGAGCTTTTGTCAAACGAGACCTCCGATTCATGTTGGTAGAAGGACTCAAACACCAGATACCCGTCGTGATAGGTACGGCCGGAGGATCAGGGGCATTGCCCCATCTGGAATGGTGTAAAGAAATTATCCTTGAGATCGCAAAGGAAGAGGGATTGTCCTTCCAACTGGGCATTATTCCAGCGGATATTCCCAAACCCGTTGTGTTGAAGGCCTTTGAGGAGGGTGCGCTACGACCCCTTCCGTTCGTTCCTCCCGTGAATCGGCGAGCCATTGAGGAGAGTCCTTATATCGTAGCCCAGTTCGGTGTAGAACCCATCATCGAAGCCCACCGAAAAGGGTGTGAAGTGATCCTCTGTGGTCGATGCTTTGATCCTGCTGTGTTCGCTGCCTTACCCATCATGTTAGGCTACGATCCGGGGCTGGCTCTCCACATGGGAAAGATCCTCGAGTGTGCTGCTATTGCCGCTACTCCAGGATCAGGAGCAGATTGTGTTCTGGGAATTCTCAAGGGGGATTGTTTTATCCTGGAAAGTCTGAATCCGGCTAGGGTCTTTACCAGCGCATCTACTGCTGCTCATACTCTCTATGAGAAATCCGATCCCTATCACCTGTATGGTCCGGGAGGGATGATTAATTTGGAGAAAACCACCTTTATCGAGTTGGGAGATGGACGGGTAGAGGTTCGGGGAAGTAGGTTTGAACCGATTCAGCCATATACGATAAAGCTGGAAGGATCCCGGCCCATCGGTTTTCGTACTATCTGCCTTGCGGGTGTACGAGACCCGATTATGATCCAGGGAATCGATGGTATCCTGGAAGAAGTGAGAGCCCAGGTTTCATCTCTTATGGAAAAGGAAGGAATTAGGGGTGCCATATATTTTCACCTCTATGGAAAGAATGGGGTGATGGGAAGCCGGGAGCCTATCCAGAGCTTTGGTCATGAGTTGGGTGTCCTGATCGATGCAATAGGGGAAACTCAGAAGGATGCAGATACCCTCTGTAGTGTCACCCGTTCTACCCTTCTCCACTATGGGTACAAGGGAAGGATCGCTACAGCAGGAAACCTAGCCTTTCCCTTCTCGCCTTCGGATACCCCTATGGGAGAAGTGTATGAGTTCTCCGTTTACCACCTGATGGAGATTCCTAGCCAGCGGCTCTTTCCCTTAAAGGTAGAACAAGTAGGAGGAAAGGGATGAAACGAAACATCCTCGACGTAGCCCGGGTGATCCGCTCTAAGAACTCAGGCCCTTATGAATTGACGTTGGATATTCTGTTTAAAGATCGGAAATGGTACGACCTCTTTAAAAACCGGAAGATTGTGAACGAAGAATTGATTTCCCAGCTCTATAAGGTGAAGCAGGATGAAATACTGGGGATCATCTGGTTCGAGCCTGTTTCTGCGGTCAAAATCACCATACGCCGACCCTGCCCTTCAGGCTCACCTGGGGATACAGACATTTACGGGGCCCAACAACATGCCCCCCTCTTAGGAATCGAGTTCGAATCAGAGGAATGAACGATGCCCTATGGATAGAACACCACCACCGCCTTCAGGGCGTTTCGGCTACCACGAGACCCTCATCTATGCTACCTACTACGCCCCTCGGGGGAGGTTGCGCCTATACATGCTGGGGGGAGAGTTGGCGCGGAGGTACCTGTATCCCACGGATCTGTTGATCGGGATCATCGGTGCAGAGGGTTCGGGAAAGTCTACCCTGATACGAGGACTTTTCCCTGGATTGGAATTGACCAACGATGACGATGGGGTGAACCTTCGACCTACCCCCATTTACTCCTTTGAACCAGAGGATTATTTTGCTCCTCACACCTTCCACATTGATGTGAGATACGAACTTGCCTTCAAACAAAAGTATGAAATAGCCGAGGCGATCTCCAAGGTGGTATCCCATGGAAGAAGGGTGATTGTGGAACACTTCGATTTGATCTACGAAGCCTTAGGGTACAATGCTCAGATCATTTTCGGTATCGGGGAGGAAGTGATCGTCAGTAGGCCTTCTGTATTCGGCCCTGTTCCAAACCGAATCAAGGACGTGGTGGACCGGACCATCAAGTATCGTTTGATGGCTCACTCTGCGGAGGATCTCACCAGTTATGTGCTCGCTAGGGATTACCACTATACTCCGCCAGTCCTCCATTCCGACGTGAAACATGGATTCGTGATCAGTTTCCCGGAAAAGCCCACGATACCAATTCAGGAGCTGGAAGAACGGGTGAAAGAACTCATTCAGCAGGATATTCCTATTTCCATTGCTGGGGAGGACCGTATTCGGTTTGGTACCGATGAAATCTACTGTACTGGAATAAGGACCCATGTAAAATCTACTGGACAGATTGAAAATTTTCGCCTTCTAAAGAACTACAAGTATGACCCTATACGCAGAGAGTACCTACTGGTAGGTATTGTAGGAAGAAAAGAGATCGTGGGCTTCGAAGAAATCAACGAGCTTCTCGAAACGGATTGATTTTTCGTGGTATACTCCTACAGATGTGGGAGGCGAAAATAGAATGACTAAAATCCCAGGAGAGGACCCCTTTACCCATGCAAGGTACCGGAAAGTGGAGGGAGATTACGTTCGAACTCGAATCATCGATGGGTGTTCGTTCTTACAGATAGATCCACTGGGAATTCAGAAATTAGCAAAAGAGGCATTCCAGGATGTCTCCTTTTTCCTTCGTCCCTCGTTCTTGGAGAAACTCAACAGGATCCTTTTAGATCCAGAAGCTTCAGCAAATGATCGGTATGTGGCCGAAACGCTTCTTCAGAACGCTGTAGTAGCAGCCGAAGGATTTCTTCCCTTGTGTCAGGATACGGGCACTGCCACAGTGATCGCGTGGAAAGGGGATCGTGTGTGGGTTCAACCCCTGGTGAATGGTGGAATAGGCTCTGTGGGCGAGTCAAATCTTCCACAGAGCTCCCTGGATGAGGAAGCCCTTTGGAAGGGGATAGAGGAAGTGTATCGTACTCGATACCTTCGCTACTCTCAGATTGCCCCCATCACTATGTTCGAAGAAGTGAACACAGGAACGAACCTCCCTCCTCAGATCGACATCTATGCATCGGAAGGAACCGAGTACCGGTTTCTCTTCATTGCCAAGGGAGCGGGAAGTGCGAACAAGACATCCTTTTTTCAGGAATCGCGAGCGTTGCTGGAACCCGAGAAACTCCGTTCCTTCCTTCGGGAAAAAGTTCGGGCGTTAGGTACGGCTGCTTGTCCGCCCTATCGGTTGGCTGTGGTAATTGGAGGCCTTTCTCCAGAGATGAATCTGAAAGTCCTGAAACTAGCCACTACCGGTCTGTTGGATAGGTTGCCCGAACAGGGAGATGGGAAAGAAATGATGTACCTGGATCGAGAATGGAGCGGTATCCTTCTCCAATTGGCGCAGGAATCCGGTTTAGGAGCTCAGTTTGGGGGGAAGTACCTGGCACTAGATGCTCGGGTAATTCGAATAGCCCGGCATGCGGGAGCTTGTCCGGTGAGTATCGGGGTTTCCTGCAGTGCGGATCGGAACATTCTAGGTCGAATTACTCAGGAGGGAATGTTCCTAGAGCAGCTGGAAAAGAATCCTTCTCGCTTTCTGAAGGACTTAGGTACCCAACGAGTCGATCGATCCATTGGTATAAAAATAGATCTGGATCGAAGTCTCGATGAGGTGCGTAAGGATCTTTCCAAACTCCCAGTTGGGAGCCTTGTCCTGCTTTCAGGCCCCCTCGTAGTGGCTCGGGACATCGCTCATGCACGATTCTTCAAACGCCTCCAGGAAGGGAAAGGACTACCCGATTACCTCTATCGGTATGGAGTTTACTATGCAGGTCCTGCAAAGACACCTCCGGGATATCCCATCGGTAGCTTTGGCCCTACTACGGCTCAACGGATGGACAGCTACCTAGAGGCTTTTATGCGTGAAGGAGCTTCCCTTGTAACCTTGGCAAAGGGGAATCGGGCAAAAAGCACTGTGGAATTATGCCGAACATTTGGGGGGTTCTACCTTGGAACAATTGGAGGAGCTGCTGCGTTACTGGCTAAAGAACACATCGTCTCTTCTGAAGTGCTGGATTATCCAGATCTGGATATGGAAGCGGTACGATTGATTTGGGTGAAGGATTTTCCTGCTTTCATTCTGATCGACGACAAGGGGAACGATCTGTACGGCTTGATCTAGGAGGAAGGGATGCTTCTTCGAGACTACTGCATTCCTGAAGGAGTGCATTTCATTGAAAGCCGAACCAAACAGGGAGCCTTCGAAGAACTATCTAAAAAATTTGCTGAGGTGTATGGGAACATCGATGCAGATGAGTTATTGAAAAGAATCTTGGAACGGGAATCGGTTCTTTCCACTTGGATTGCTTCAGGAATCGCGATTCCCCATGCAATTGTACCGGGGTTCGGCCCTTCTAGAATTCTTCTTGGTATCAGTAAGGAAGGGATTCCTTACGGAGCACCGGATGAACGGCCTGTTCATCTGTTGATCCTGATCGTTGGGGATGGAATTGAGCACTTGCAGGTGCTCCGGCAGGTAGCGATCCGGTTAGAGACCCCTCAGGTGTACGAACAGATCGTATTTGCCCATCATCCCATAGAAGCATACCGTGCCTTTGTAGGAAAGGGCGGAGCAGAACTTTCCCAGCAGGAAAAAGAACTCCCGATGGATCGGGAAGGAAGGTTTTTCCTGTCCCAAGCGTGTTGGGACCAGGGCTTGATTCTCGCAGAACGGATAGAGGCTTCCCATATTTTCGTCCATGCCGATTGTCTTGAGGAATTGGACTTTTTCCCCAAGGACTTGCCGAGAAAAATCTGTTTTGTAGCGGTGAGTCGGGTGGAACGGATTCGGGAACAGTTCCCGGATCATCCGGTGGTACAAATTCCCTTCAAGGGGGTGACGCGGGCAAATCAGGTAGAACTCTCCATCATCTTTGCCCTTTCCCGGGGATTGCTTCGGCAGGAAGAACGAGTGGTGAGCATTTTCGGCGTTCCCTTCTCCGGTATCCTGGATTCGGTGCGGGTAACGGATATTGGTCGAGAGTTCAAGGTGTTCTTTGCCTTTGGGAAGGATAAGGAAGGGCAGGATTTAGAGAACCAGGTACTGATGCGAGTGATAGAAATAGCGGGAGAATTAGCAGAGGAGGGCCGGGAAGGAAAACCTTCTGGGACGATCTTTGTCCTTGGGGATTATGAGCAGGTCCAACATCACTGTCAGCAGATGATCATCAACCCCTTTGCAGGGTATCCGGAGTCAGACCGAAACATACTGGATCCCAGTTTGAAGGAAACTATAAAGGAACTTTCCAAACTAGACGGTGCTTTTGTGATCCGCGGGAATGGAGTGATCGTATCCGCGGGAACCTACCTTCGTAGCCGAGTACCTCCTGCGGAGTTACCCTCTGGGTTAGGAGCACGGCACACTGCGGCTGCCGCCATCACGGTAGTGAGTCGGGCGGTAGCCGTAGTGCTTTCAGAATCTACTCGCCGCGTGAGTATCTTCAAAAGCGGCGAGCGGATTATGGTTCTGTAACTTTTTTTAAACTCTCGGCAATCTTTTCTACTTGTCGTTTGGAAACGAGGAACTCCACTACCCCTTCCCTAGATAGAGCATAGAAATCCCGATTGAAGGGGAGGTACTGTACCCGTTGGATTTTCCCCGCTGGATCGTTCAGCTGGTACTCGAGGGTGACTTCCGCCTTTCCCGTTGCTTTTCCGCCCGGAGGAATCTCCGCTTCTATAAGGAGGCCAATACAGTTCTGGTACAAATCCTTGAACTTTTCTGCTTTTACTTCTTTCCCGTCGAATAGGAAGGTTTCTTTCGTTTCTTCCTTCTTAGTCTCTTTACCGTCCTTATCCTTTTCCGTAACAGTGACTTTTTCCCGTTTGATCTCTCCGATGTGTCGGGAACCTAAATAGTCGATGGAAAGTTTGTCTACCTTATCGATGTTGATGATAAACGCGAACTTATCAATCAAGTCAAAAGGTTTTACGGTAATATCGGAGCGAATGTCCTCAATAAGGAATACGGTGGGGGAGTCCTTCAATTTAGCAAACACTCGGTTCTTTTCCCATTCAGGTCCAGTTTTAGCCGCTTCTTTGCCTAGGAAGAGATGGAAAACCACATCTTTCTGTATCTCTTTCTCTACTTCCTTTTCCCCTTCTTTTTCCTTTACCTTCTCCTTCACTTTAGCCTTCACATAGATTTCGTACTCAGGCTTATCCAGTCCATAGGGGGTGAGGGATGTGGGTTTGTCGCTCACGAAATCCTTAATCCGAAGTTTACCCAACGCAGACACTAGCTTATTGAAGGCTTGGGAATCAACCCCTCGGGGAAGCTTATAGGGAGAGGTAATGATATGGGTTGTGAATGAGGTTTCTTGTACCCCGGTCCTCGGTTTCGGCTCGATCGAAATACGAGTGTTTCCATAAACAAGGTTCAGGCGTTCCACCTCATCCGGATTGAAGGAGGGGAGTTTTCGATCTCGAAAATCAGTTAAGGACACATAGAGCCGTTCCCCAGGATAGGAAGGAAGGATGTACACCTTTGGCTCGCCAGCTTTCATCCCATAGTATCCCATCCCGGTGGGTGTTTTTTCTCCTCCCAAAAGTTCCACCTTGCTCCCGTCTTCCAAGGTCAGGATCACCCTTGCTTTGGGGTTGGAGAGTCCGAAGGGCCCCAGATCCTTGGGGTTTTCATCGGCTACCCGTTCATACCGCATGTTACAGAGGGACCAAAGGATACTTTTTATCTCTTCCTGGTCCAGTTGTACCCCGAGAGCTTCGGCGGGGGAAGTCCACACTTCTCCCTTTCGCTCCAGAATGACCCCTTTTAAGGGGAGTTCTATACGGGTCACCTTTTTCGTATCGATTTCCGTCATATAAACGGATTTATACTGCTCCGCCTGTTTGTCGATCTGATGTCTCTTGTAAGCTGTAGCCCCAAAGTATCCGCCGATAAGAATCACCAATGCAATGCCCGCGATCATGAGGTTCTTCTGCCTGGACATACCCACCTCCCGCTTTAGTTACAGATGGCGTCGCTTGAGCCAGACAATGAGCCCTGATGCGAACAGGCTTATGGGGATGATAGCTGTGAAGAGCAAGCCGAAAATGATTACCTGTAGGCCGGAAAGTCTCATGGGAAGGGTGATGAGGCTCTTGGAGCGCACAGAGATGGACTCAGGCCTATCCTGAAGCCAGGTAAGGGCGTTCATGAAGAGGTCAAAGTTCCCCTGGATCTGCCCGAAAAGTCCTAGCGGCTCCAAAAGGGTACCGCTACCAAGAACCACGATCCGGGTTTCCTTTCCCTCTTTCCCTTCTATCGGTTCCTTGATGGCGAATCCAAGGGTGATAGGCCCTTTCTTGTCCGTTGCAGACAAACTAGGAGAATTGTTGTTTAGGTCCACCCGTAGGAAAGAATCCTTGGAAGAGGTTAAGAGGGGTTCCATTTCGATGGTACGGCGTTTTAGTTCAAGGGTTTTCACTCCCTGGGCAAACTGTAGTACTACCGGAACATTATTCTCCTTCAAAGGCCGAACGATCTCGTGAAGGCTGAACTCGGGGATCACATGGAAGGGGTTGCCCGTGTTGTAGCTCTTGTTCATCTCCACCACTACACCGAAGTCGAAATCCACTCCATAGCTAGCGAGGATTTCCTTCAAGTTTTTCGGATTACCACTCTGAAAGTCTGCCATCACGAGGAGCCGACCCCCTTTCTGCAGGTAGCTTAGGATACGGTCCCGCTCCGCAGGGGTTAGGTCCTGTTTAGGGTTGTTGATTACCAAAAGACCAGCGTCCTCGGGAACGTCCGACTGTAAGAGGGTTAGCTGCTTATAGGTAAAGTTCTCGCGTTCGATCACCGGTTTCATCTGTAGGTCAAAGAGGGCTTTTTCCTTGTGGCCGGTGAGATCGTATATTACGGGCGTAGTACCGGATGTTACGTAGAGGAGGGTTCCTGTAACCCGTTTCTCTACGGAGAAGCCCGTGATTTCGGGGTTCTGGAAGTTCATCCAGTTGATCTCGTACAGATCAACCTGAGGAATTACCTTAAATCCTTTTTCCCCTTCAATGATGAGGGACCCTTTCTCGATCCCCTTTTTGGTCTTATCGTATTTAGCGATGAGACCGGGATTCTTATCCGGATCCACAACTTCCAGACGAATGTTTTTGTTCTTCGCTACGTACTTATCCAGTACTTCCTTCACCTGCCGGGACTCTTTCCCCGGTTCCCAAAGACCGTAGATAGTCACCGGAGACTTGATTCCTTCCAGGACTTTCAAGGTCTGTTCTGATAGAGAAAAGAGTTTGTTCCTTGTAAGGTCTATCTGGGGTGAGAACTGTTGAAGGATCAAGTTCAACAGCATCAATCCAATGACTAGGGAAAGGGTTAGAAGGGCTGCGTACCCTCCGTACCGAACCCGTTTGGTTTGCAGGGATTCTAGAAACAGAGTCTTTAGATTCATGTTTTTTACACTCAGGTTTTTAATCTTCACGGCCTACCTCCTTAAACCCAACGTTGCTTTTCGATCAGCCGGACCGTAAGGAAGAGAAAAAGACCGGTAAAGGATAGGTAGTACACAAGACTATCTACCTTCAGCAATCCCATGGAGAAGTTCTCGTACCGTTTGTTGAGGGAAAACCAGGAGAAGAACTTCCGCATGAATCCAATGAAAACACCCTTTTCGATAAAGTACGCTGCGGCAATGATGATAGCACCGATCAGGAGCACAGCTACTGTAATATAGAGGTTCTTTGTATTGAGGTAGATGTACCCACAGAGGGATAACACTAGAAGCCCGGCAAAGATCACTCCTGCGACCAGTTCAACGGGAAGGGAGTTACTGATGGGATCAATCAGCCAGATCAGGAGAAGGGAAAAGAAGGAAACCAGAGCGGAGGTCAGCTGGTTCTCTGTGCCCGCGGATACGAAAACTCCTACTGAAATGTAGGAGGCTCCCAGGAAGATGAATCCGATATAGGCTCCCAGGGTTTCCCAAAAGGAAAGGTCACCGAAAAATCCTACTACTAGGGCGTACATTACCGTAATGGCAAGGGTAATCAGGTACACGATAAAGGCAGCGAGGAATTTCCCCAGCACGATCTCCGGAATCGAAATGGGGCTGGTAAGAAGCAGCTGGTCGGTCCTCTGTCTCTTTTCTTCGGAGAAAAGCCTCATCGTGAGAAGGGGCACTGCGAATAGATAGATAAAGAGGATTCCCCCTAAAAAGCCGGTATACTGAGAACTGCGGGTGATCAGATTTCCGAAGGTAAAGAAAACTCCCGCTACCAGTAGGAAGAATCCCATGTAGATGTATCCAATTGGAGTGAGAAAATAACTTTTCAGTTCGCGCTTGAGTATAGCCATCATACCTTCGCTACCTCCTCTTCTTTCGTGGTCAGGTGCAGGAAGATTTCTTCCAGAGTCATATCGAGGGACCGCATCATGAGGATGGGAAGTCCTGCACTACCGAGAGCTTTGGAAATATCCCTACGAATGTCTTTATCCTTATCCGATTCCACAATGAGTTCCACGGTGCCGGGTTCCTGAGATTCCTTAAAGGAGAGATTCTTGACAGTTGGGATTTTCCGGAGCACCTCTTCCACCTGTTGAACGCTACCATCCACACGGAGTTGCAGTTGGCTTCCTCCCAGCAAGCGTTTGGCCAGGTTTTCTGGGGTGTCGTCTGCCACGATCTTGCCCTGATTGATGATAAGGACTCGTCTACAAACCGCGCTCACTTCGGGAAGGATGTGGGAGCTAAGGATCACGGTGTGGGTTTTCCCAAGATCCTTGATCAACGATCGGATTTCCAGGATCTGTTTGGGATCCAACCCTGCGGTAGGTTCATCCAGAATCAGGATGTCGGGCTTGCCGATCATGGCCTGGGCGAGCCCTACCCGCTGCTTGTACCCTTTGGATAGGTTCTTCACGAGCCTGCCTGCCACGTCGGTGATTCCTACCGTGTGCATCACCTCATCGATCCGTTTCCCTAATTCTTGTTTGGGCACCTTTTTGATTTCTCCGGCGAATTGGAGGTATTCTCGAACAGTCATTTCCGGATACAGGGGTGGGTTTTCCGGAAGATACCCAATTCGTTTTTTCACCTCCAGCGGGTGTTCCAGGATGTTCATCCCGTCCACCGTGACGGTGCCTTCGGTAGAAGACAGGTAACCGGTGAGCATGTTCATCGTTGTGGTTTTTCCAGCCCCATTGGGACCAAGGAATCCAACGATTTCTCCCCGCTCGATTTTGAAGGTTGCGTGATCCACTGCGGTATGCGGGCCGTACCGTTTCACTAGATCTTTCGCTTCTATCACAGGACACCTCCTGAGGGTAGAATTAAATGTCAGCTCAATAGGAGTGACAGAACATGTTCGGTAGTTCGAGAGTTCCGAAGCTTTTCTCTTTTCTCCGCGTTTTTTACCACTTGAACGATTTGCGCAAGAATATGTAGGTACTCTTTCTGGTTATCGTCCGGGCCACCGATGAGGAACACGATGTGAACGGGCTGTCCATCAATGGATTCCCAATCGACCCCTTTTTCGACAATTCCGAGACAGATGAAGAATGAATCGATACTTTTTACCTTCGCATGGGGCACTGCAACCCCTAGTCCTATTCCCGTGCTCACTATGAGTTCTCGGGCCGCTACTGCCTCGGCGAATCGTAACTTATCCTTCACTTTACCCGCAGCATGTGCAGCTTCGATCAAGAGTTCGAGTACACGGCCCCTATCGTGCGTATCCTGAATGAACAGGATACAATCTTTAGAAAGATACTTTGTAATGTCCATGGGATCGTTTCGTTGTTAATGTACTAAACAACAGGCATCTCGTCAAATAGGAGAATCTATAAATATTTACTTTTTTTTGAAAACCGAAAGCTATTATGATACACTTTCCTTTATGTATACTACCTATCATCGTTCTTTTTTTCAGATTCTGCTGACAGTTCTGATCTTGGGATCTCTTACAGTGGCCCATGGATTCTGCCAGGAATCACCCATCGCCTGGGATTCGATGGGAACCAATACGCCCTTCCAGATGTACCTGCAGACCCGGCATGAGAGTGTCTGTTCCCTTTCCATGAGTCGGGACGGCAAGTTCTTCATCACCATGAACGAGCATAGTTACAAGATCTGGAGGACCGACGATGGAGTACTGCTCCGCACTGTGGTTTGCGCTGCCACCCAGGGCGGGTTTTCTTCGGATGGGAATTACGTAATTCTCTGGTCGGGGGGGTCTTTCTTTTACATGGGAGAACCCGGGTACTATACATCCCTGCAGGTTCGAAAGTCGAACGATGGTTCCCTTGTGCGGGAATTCAACCCAAAGATACCTGATGGGGGAAGAGCGGTCGTGTTCTGCCTGGATCCGAATGGTTCCCGAGTCGCATTGGGGTCCGAGAAAGGGGGAATCTTTCTGTACGATCCTGTGAAGGGCGTGCTTCTGCGGGAGTTTCGGAACGCGCATGAGGGGGGAATCGAAAGACTCCATTGGACAAAGGATGGGAAACTCATGTCCGTCCATAAACAGATCCTCAAAGTCTGGGATGTTGCAGAAGGCAAGAACATCAAGAGTTACACGCTGAATGTCAGTTCTATCGAGGTTTTTATTTCGGATACCCTGGTTCTGGTGAAAAAGGATTCCGGTACCGTGGGACTGAACCTCGAGGACGGATCCATCCGGTATACGGTATCTTTAGGAGATTACAGCCGTTTGATAGTCAGTCCGGACGGAACCCTATCTGCCGCAAAGGTAGGCAATCGGATGATCGTAGTATTCGACGCGCAGACGGGAAAGATTAAGACCAAGCTCCGGGATTTCAGCTCTTCCACCTATGGGTTCGCCCATGCCTTTACCCCGGATGGGAAACGACTCCTGGCAGCTCATGATCCGATGCAGGATGGATCCACCCTGTCCCTGTGGGATGTTACGGAGGGAAAGAAGCTAGAATCCTTCAATCCCATACGTCTTGGATCGACTAAAGCCCTTGCGTTCCATGAGGGGGAAAAGCTCCTGGCAGTAGGGACCGATGAAGGGGTGGTGCTCTGGGACCTGAAAGAACTGCGACCCATCCATACATTCACGCCTCCCGGCACCTGGGTGATCGAAAAGATTCGATTCTCTGAGGATGGAAAGAAGCTGTGGGTCCTCACTCCCTGGTCTTTAAGTATCTATGATCCCCGGAGTGGGAATCGACTGTTTTTGGATAAAGTTCCTCCCGCCACTCCGAATCAACCAACTTCGAGTCCCCTGTACAGCATGCTTCTGGCAGAGGACCATTCCGTAGTGGCGAAGAAGTACTACCGTGCGGAGGAAAACAAATGGATCATCGAGATCTATCAGTTACCCGGCATGACGCAGGTTCGGAAGCTGGAACTGGATTCCAGAGTCTTCAATGTAACGTCCGTAAGTTCGGCGGGAAAGTATCTGATTCTCGAGAACGAGAAATACCTTCAAAAAAAAGAACCCAAATACGCAGTCATGGAGAGCTCGAGCGGGAAATTCGCTTTTATACCGAATTATTACAGTATTTCAGCAGAACATAAACCCGTGTTCAATTCCAAAGGGAACCTGGTAAGCTACCCATATCGAGAACCTAATAAGTATACGAATGAACTGGCTCTGTTCAACCTGGAACGTGAGACGGTAGAAAAGAGAATTCCTCTTACGAAAAGTATGTATCAGACATTTCAGGGTGGCTTTTTCTCCCCCGGGCCCTGGATTCTAGGGAATGATGGGGATAACCAGGATCAGGTGGTGTTGGTGGATAAGGGGAATCCTAATCGGACGAAGGCGATCCGGTATGGGGATCCTATGGTTCTCAAGGAAGCGCTGAGTAGCTCGGACGGGAAGAGGGTATTCGTGTGTGGGGAAGGGGTTACCCATATCCTGGAAGTGGAAACGGGGAAGCGGGTGAGTCTTGTGAGTTACGGATCCGAATGGGTGGTGTACACGGATGAGGGGTATTTTGACAGTTCGAGGAACGCGGGGGACATCATCAAGATGGTGAAGGGGATGACGGCGTGGAACATCGAGCAGTTTGCCTACCGGTACAACCGGCCGGACCTGATTTTGAATAGACTGGGAACGGGGGAACCGCGGGTGGTGAAGGAACTGTACGCTCAGTTTCAGAGGAGGCTTAGGAAGGCGGGCTTAAGGGAGGATCAGCTGAAGGAGGAGTTTCATCTGCCGGAGGCCCGGATCCAACGGGTAGAGAGGAAGGGGGAGGATGTGGCTCTTACGGCGGAGCTTTTCGACAGTCGGTATGAGCTACGGCGGTACCAGGTGTACGTGAACGATGTGCCGTTACTGGGGGCAGTAGGGAAGGAGGTAACGGGGAGAGGGGTGGTGGTGTCGGAGAGGGTGAAGTTGGCGCCGGGGAGGAACAAGATCGAGGTGTCGGTGGTGAACGCTCAGGGGGTGGAGTCCTACCGGGCGGTGCGGTACGAGAGTTTGGAGGAGGAGCGGGCTGGGGACCTCTACTTTCTGGGGTTTGGGGTATCCCGGTACAGGGATGGGAGGTTGAACCTGCAGTATGCGGACAAGGACGTGAAGGACTTGGAGGGGATGTTTCGCCGGATGGAAGGGAAGGAGTACGAGAAGGTGAAGGCGCACGTGTGGGTGAACGAAGGGGTGACGAAGCAGGCGCTGGAGGAGGCGAAGAAGATTCTTTTAGGGGGGAAGGTGGAGGATACGGTGGTGCTGTTCATTGCGGGGCATGGGATGCACGACACGGACAGGGATCTCACGTACTACTATCTGAGTCATGGGGCGGAGGTGAACAATCTGAAGGGGACCTGTATTGATTTTGCCGCTTTTGAGGAGTTGCTGCAGGGGATTCCGCAGCGGAAGAAGCTGTTTCTGATGGACACCTGCGAATCGGGGGACTTGGAGCCGGAGATGGTGGCGTCATTGAGTGCGCAGGCGATTCCGGGTTCTTCAGCACGGGCGGTACGGGGGCTGACGGTGACGGGGACGCAGGAGGGTCGGCAGTCGCAGGTGCAGGCGTCCATGTTCCGGGATCGATATCTGTACAACGATCTGAACCGACGTAGCGGAGCGATCGTGTTTTCCTCTTCCAAAGGGGGGGAGGTGTCGTACGAAGGGGGTCCGGTGAAGAACGGGTTTTTCACGGCGAAGATTCTGGAATGCGTGAAGGATTCGGAAGCGGATCAGGATGGGGATGAGGTGATCAGTTCGGACGAACTGCGGAAGTATGTGAGCCGGAAGGTGGCGGAGCTGAGCGAAGGGAAACAGAATCCGACGGTGGACCGGGACAACCTGTACCAGAAGGTGCAGTTGTCCCTACTACCTGAGAAATAGATGATCCCTCGAAGAGGGACGAACAATTACCAATTACAAGGAGAAGGTACTATGCAGGATGTGCGGAAGTTGAGGAAAGGGATGTTGATGTGTCTGGGATTGATTCTGTGGGTGGGAATGGCCCTGTACGGACAGACGCGGGGAAAGATCGATGTCGAGGGATATTTCAAGGACGTCAAGATCGATTCCGGGGTTAAGCTGGACAGCTGGACTCGAACCCGGATCGCCTATTTCCTGTACGATCTGGAGAAGAAGGATGTGGTGCGATTGATCCAGTATGCACAGCAGGGAGGTCTCTATGAAATGCTTGGGATAAAGACCGATCCCTTTGCCGCCGTTGGTAGTATCGATCCAGACCTTGCCGAAGACATGTTTCTGCGCTTCTGCTTCCTCGATGAGATAAAGAGTCTTTCCGAGATCACAGAGGTGAAGCTCTTGTCCGTTTTTGGAGACAAGGAAGGGGTCTCCGCGATCGGAGTGCAACTGACCCTGAAGAATAGGAAGAAGAGAAACTTCAGTCTTCATTACAACAGGGAAACTCATCTGTTCTATCAGTCATGGGGATAGGAACAAGTGATTGAAGGAACGTGCGGTTTAGTGTACAACCTTCACTTATGAAAGCTCTCGTTCACACAGCGCCAAATACGTTTGAACTGAAAGACGTGCCCAAACCTGTACCGAATCCAAATGAGGTGCTTGTGCGGGTAAAGGCCGTAGGCATTTGCGGTAGCGATGTGCACGGTATGACAGGTCACACAGGTCGGCGGATTCCCCCCATCATCATGGGGCATGAGGCTTCCGGTGTGGTGGAAGCATGCGGCTCTATCGTTACCCGATGGAAGGTAGGGGATCGGGTTACCTTCGATTCCACCATCTACTGCAACGCTTGCGAATACTGCTTGCAGGGAAGGATTAACCTCTGCAACAACCGGATGGTGATGGGGGTTTCCTGCGCCGAATACCGTCGGGATGGTGCAATGGCCGAGTACGTGGTGGTGCCAGAGCACATTGTGTACAAATTACCGGAAGCCGTGTCCTTCCATCAGGGAGCTATGATCGAGCCACTCTCCATCTCCCTCCATGCGGTGAATCGGGCACACCTGCGAATCGGGGATTCCGTGGTGGTAATGGGGTGTGGGATTATTGGGCTCATGGCGATCCAGTGTGCTCGACTCAATGGTGCGGGCACCATCCTAGCTATTGACTTGAACGAAGCACGCCTAGAGATGGCCAAAAAAGTGGGGGCGGACCTAACCGTCAATCCCGCCAAGGGAAGCGCTTTGCAACAGATCCTCGCTCACACTAATGGCAAAGGGGCGGATGCGGTTTTCGAGGCTGTGGGATTGGAAAAGACCCCGAACGAAGCTCTTTCCTATGTTCGGAAGGGAGGCAAGCTCGTGTTGATCGGAAACCTCGCTCCTACGGTACCCATCGGGCTACAGTCCATCGTGACCCGGGAAATCGACGTGTACGGTTCTGCCGCTTCCTCGGGGGAATACCAGACCTGCGTGGACCTCATTGGTTCGGGTAGGATCCAGGTGGATCCCTACATTAGCCAGGTGGCACCTTTAGAGGATGGGCAAGTGTGGTTCAATCGGCTTCTCTCAGGGAAAGAGCCTCTCTACAAGGTGATTTTAGAGCCCTAGAGTATACTGTGGGGAAAACTTAGAAACACCGAGATTCCATCCCTGCCTCTGTAAGGAAGAGTGCTCTATCTTAGATAGTTCCAATCACAGGCGAGCGGTGTTACCATCGAGGGCACTGGAACTTCCTACCTCTGGCGTGTTACCCCTACTTTAGGGCATTCCGGATCAAGGGGACAGGTGGAGCATCGAGGAGATTGGGGGGTGCATACGTGCTGTCCATATGCAACGAGCACTTCGTTGATGGGGATCCAGTACGGTTCAGGCAACACTTTCATGAGGGCATACTCCGTCTGTTCTGGTGTTCGGGTGGATACCCAGCCAAGACGGTTAGAGATCCTATGCACGTGGGTATCCACGCAGATGGCAGGGATTCCGTACCCCAAGTTTAGGACGAGGTTTGCAGTTTTCCGCCCTACCCCCGGAAGACTCAGAAGTAAGTCCCGGTTGGCGGGAACTGACCCTTCAAACCGGTCGATCAGCTGTCGAGCGATCTCCTTCAGATTTTTCGCCTTCACTCTATAGAAGCCTACAGGGTAGATCAATGACTGGATTTCTTCCTCGGGCAGATCAAGAAGGTCTTTCGGGGTGGGTGCTCGCTTTAAAAGTCGTTGGGAGGCTTCAAGGGTTACCTTGTCTTTGGTTCGTAAGGATAGGATCGTAGAAACTAGTATCCGAAAGGGATCCTGGGAAAACTCTCTCGCCACGATGGATACCGAGGGTAGGGTTGCACCTTCCAGACGGCCTCGCAGTAAGTGGAGGATCCGTTCCCAATCCCGAGGAGGAATGTCCACGATCTTCTATTCCTTCTGTTGGTCTGTGAAAGAATGATTCAGTGATGGAACTCCAACAGATTCCAGCAGAGCTACTGCATAGGCTTCGATGGCTTCCTGTTTTCCCACCGCGTCCTGTTTTTCCTTGGTCTTGCCTTTGACCGAGATTTGAGAGGGGGAAATTTGTAGATCCGTTGCTAAAGTCTGACAAATCTTTTCACGATAGGGAAGGAGTTTGGGGGTCTCCAACACCACCGTACAATCGAGGTTTATCACCTTCCATCCAGCGCTCTGGATGAGGGATACTGCCTTCTGGAGTAGGATTCGGCTCGAAATATCTTTGTAAGCGGGATCTGAAGGTGGAAAATGGGACCCAATATCTCCGCAGCTAATGGCACCCAATAGTGCATCGATGATGGCATGGATCAACACATCCCCATCCGAGTGTCCCTCTTCGCCTTTTGGGGAAGGAATAGCCACCCCTCCCACCCAAAGGGTTCGTTGTTCGACTAACCGATGGAGGTCGTATCCAAAACCAATCCGGTTGATCCGTTGTTTGCCACCTCCGGCTTGATTTGCCATGTGGATGTCCTCCCAATACGTGATCTTCCGATTCGCTCTGTCGCCTTCAACCGTATGCACGTTTCCAATGTATCGATGGTAAATCTCTGTGTCGTCTAAGTATTCCTTGCCGTCGGTAGCTGCTAATAGGTGAGCTTCATAGATTTCAGGAAATCGAAACCCTTGGGGGGTTTGAATTCCTACGAAAGCCGATCGATCCACATGCTCGGCTATGGTGCCATCCGGATGTAAGCGTTTGAGAGAGTCTACCAGGGGAACCACGGGAGCGCAGGCTCCATACTTCTGAGTTCCTTCGAACACCCGGAGAATGGTTTGGGGGTTCACCCAGGGCCGGGCTCCATCGTGGATTAGAACCGTAGAAGGTTCATAAGGGGATAACGCTTGGAGGCCATTTCGTACGGAGCCCTGTCGGTTGCTTG
Source organism: Spirochaetota bacterium (assembly GCA_026418195.1). Lineage (GTDB taxonomy): Bacteria > Spirochaetota > Spirochaetia > DTKZ01 > DTKZ01 > DTKZ01. The sequence continues at coordinate 25,128 of JAOABU010000125.1, forward strand.
CCCCTTCCACGAATAGGGTGTGTTGATGATGCCCAGGGTCCTGTAACCACAAAGCAAGGACCTGTCGGGCCTTACTTACCCCTCCGGGAGGAATCGTGATGACAAACCAGTCGAAAAGACCTGTGGATTCGAACGTTCGGAGACATTGTTCCAATACGGAGGTATTACCGAGAAAGAGGTACTCTTTTTTTACGGAATTACCCATTCGGGTGCTGGACCCTGCTGCGGTGATCAGCACTGCATGCCGTTCCACCTTGCACCTGCTTCCCTTAGTACTCGAAAGATTCTTCCTCTTCTTCCTCTTCTTCCTCCTCCAGATCGAAGGTTTCATCCAGGTCCGGCTCGTCTTCGTCTCCGAGAGAAGAGGTATGGCTAGATTTTACTTTTTCCGGTGCTTCTGCTTCCAGTTTGGAAAAGATCATGTGTTCGATCTCTTCCTTACGCAAGCCTAGAGAGTAAGAAATTTCGTCCACCAGGAGCTTCAACGCACTATCGAACAATTTCCGCTCCAGGATGGGGAGTTCCTTGATCTTGGAACGATGGTACAGCGTCCGAACTACCTGAGCAATGTCAATTACGCTACCCTGCTTGAGGAGATCCAAATTCATCTGGTACCGGAGTTTCCAATCTGTAGGAACCGGTTCGTACTCCTCTGAAATGAAGTTCAGAGCTTTTTCAGCTTCTTCTTTGCTTACGATCGCTCGTATACCCAAGGATTCTGCTTTCTCTACGGGAACCATTACTGTCATGTCAGAGACTTCTAGGTATATGACGTAGTAGAGGAGTTTTTTATCCTTGAAGGGTCTTTCCTCTATAGAAACGATTTTTCCTACTCCTTGCAAAGGATATACAACTTGTTGGTTTAGTTTGAAGGGTGTATGATACGATACAGAAGTATTCGAGTGATGACTCATAGAGTACAAGTATACAAAAAAATAGTTCTCGAGTCAAAGGGGTTAAATCTCTAAAGAATCTCTAATTATTGGATACAGGCGGTGTCAGTGTGGATAGAATCAACCTGAAGAGATTCCTTCTCTTTTTTATTAGTTTACTAGGCCTTTTCGTTTCCCTGTACCTGGTTTTCCGGTATCGATCAGAATTAAGCCTTCTGTACTCATCTCCCTATGCCCTCAGAATCTACATTCGGGAATGGGGCATCTACGGGCCATTGCTGTTTATTGGATTACAGATCCTGCAGGTGATCGTGTTCATTATCCCCGGCGAGATCACCCAACTAACAGGTGGTTACCTCTTCGGATTCTGGTTTGGATTGTTCTATTCCCTTGTTGGCATCACCCTTGGAGCAATGTTCAATTTTTTTGTGGCCAAGGTGTTGGGCAAACCAGTGGTTTTAAAAATCTTTGGCCGGGAGAAGGTGGAAAAGTTTGTTGACCTGATGGAATCGAGTCAGGCGAAAGGGGTTCTATTATTTCTCTTCATTCTTCCTGGATTCCCCAAGGATCTACTCTGTTACGTGGTAGGGCTCACTCGATACCGATTTCTCTATTTTCTTCTTGTTTCTACCCTAGGACGATTACCGGGTTTAGTGATCAGTAGTTACTTAGGCGATGCGGCTGCTCTTTATGCATGGAAGGAGGCAAGTATTGCTCTGGTCATAGGGGTTGTTCTGTTTGCGTTAGGATTGTGGGGTAGAAAGAAGTTTCTTTCCCGGCATTCGAGACTCAAAACCCCTGCGACAGAAGGGGAAGGATCTCATTCCTCTGGATCACCCCCGGAAGAGGTTTGAAGGGGGTGAACTTGAGGTACTTGAACGGGTGGATATCCAACGGATTTGGATACCAACCTTCTATGAATTGGAGATCGATCAAGTTGATGGCCGGTGAATGCCCGATAGGAAGGACTACAGCTCCTTTAAGTAGGATCGATTCCGCAGCACTTAGGGTTTTGTACCGTTCCTGTCCTGTCTGCTGGAAACTTTTTTCAATTAATGCATCGAACTCCTCATCGGAGTATCCCGCATCATTCAGATTGCTGTGAGTAGTCCACATCTGAAGGAAGGTAAGAGGATCGGCAAAGTCTCCGATCCAGCTTACCGTGCCTAAGGTAAAGCCCCCTTCTTTGAGAAGGGTGAGATACTCAGGATAGGGATACGTTTTAATCTCAGAATCGAGATTAAGAGCTTCTTTCCACGCAGCGGCAAACAACGCAGCAACCGTTCGATTTTCCGCGCCTTCAGGAATCTTAAAAATCACCTGAGGGAGCCCCTTCCCCTCGGGAAACCCTGCCTCCTTCAAGAGTGTAAAGGCTTCTTCGCGGTTATAGGTTTCCAGCGTTTCGGGTTTCGGATACCGTGGCAAGGGAGGAACAAGGGTCTTTGCAGGTATGAACTGAAGATCTTTCGTTCGGACTTTTTCCCAGGGGATTAGTAAAGCTAGAGCTCTCCGTACGCGAGCATCCCTCCAAGGCCCTTCGCGGGTAGAGAAGAAAAAGTAGTAGGTGGCAAACATGGGGTTCACGATGATGGTATCCTTGTACAACACGTGATCTAGGGACATTCCTCCTGAGACCCAGTGGATCTCATAATCGTTGAACCTCCTAGTGACAGAAAGAGGATCCTGAACAAAGAGGAACCGAATCGTTTCGATGGGTACCTTTGCTGCGTCCCAGTAACGAGGATTCTTTTTCAGAATCCAGGTATCGGGTTTTTGTTCCACTAGGACGTAGGGGCCATTCCCCGGAATGGAGGAAAGACGGTTCCAGTCCTTCTGGTCCAGAAGGGAGGGATGGATGGGCACGAAGCTGTGGTGGCACAGGATTTTCAGGAAATGGGTGGATGGATGATCCAACACAACCTGCAATCGCTTCTCTGAAAGAACTCGAATCTGCACAGAGTTCGGGTCGGAATTCTTACCTGTCCGGTAGTCCTTGGCTCCCGCGATAATGTCGTACAAGAAGGAGTATTCTGCCTTTGTATCGGGATGAAGAAATTTTAACCAAGAATTGCGAAAATCCATCGCAGTTACAGGATCACCATTGGAGAAGCGTGCCTCTTCTCGAATTCGGAACGTGTATGTTTTCCCGTCGGAGGACACTTCCCAGCTACTTGCCGAACCAGGAACAGGATCCAGGGTAGCAGGATCATAGGAAACAAGACCTTCATATAGGGCAGTATACACTTGGGCTTCTGTGGCAGAAAAAGCATTGAGGGGATTTAAGCTAATCTGCCCAGGGAGAAAGGCTACCACTAATTCTTGAGGGGGTGAAAGGGGATGGACGTTAGGTAAGGAGCAAGTCCATAAGTAAAGCAAAAGTAGAGATCGTTTCATGCTAGGTACCCGATGATGATATCGAGATGGGCCTTCCCATGCAAGGGTTTGACGAACACTTCTTGAAATCCAGCGTTTTTCAAGCGAGGAACAGCCTCCGGGTCACTCGTCATGGCTAGTAGAGGGATGCTAGGATCTATTTTACGGATTTCTTTAGCTACTTCGCTTCCATTCAAGCCTGGCATATATTCGTCTAGTAGCACTAGTTTATAGGACCCCCTCCGAAAGTATTCCAGTGCATCAACCCCTGTTGCTACAGCATCGAAGAGAATGTGCAACCGGTTCAATTGAAATTCCAATAGTTTTCGGGATGTAAACTCATCCTCTGCCAGGAGTATTTGCTTTTTATCCATAGTAATCTCTAAATACAGATTCCAGCAGACGTTCTTCGTCCTTGAGGTATTTCAGGGCTTTCTGGAGCCCTTCTGTACTGCCCGCTTTGGCCTGCTGTTCTATCCATCTGGCTACCTCGGCGAGCCGAAAAGCCCCTACATTCAGTCCACCTCCCTTTATACTGTGGGCAATCCGATGGATTTTTACAAGATCTTCTCCAAGGGTAATCTGATGTTCCAATTCCACCAGAAGGTCTTTGCAGCGCAACAGGAACTCTTCGAACAATTGATGGGAAAACTCTTCGTCGGGGCACGCTTGTTGAAGTACAGCAGGATTGAATATAAGCTGGTCGTCCTTGGACATGTACCCTATGGAGTTCTTCGGGAATTCGCGAAAGGGAGCCTCGAGAGGTGCCCGTAATATATCGTTAGATGACGGTTCAATGGGTAGAGTCAAGAAGTACCCTTGCTGTTCTAGTGTTAGAGTCCCCCCAAGGCATTGAAGAGAAACACGAGTTCTGGTAATGACGGATTCTTGCTCCGGTGGCAGACTTGTCGGTAGAGTGGCATGGAGGGTTCCTTCCCGATAGTCCCAATGGAGAGTGCAGGATCTTCCCTGTAAAGCGGATTCCAACTGGATGAAAAAGACTGTGAGGACTTTTCTAATTCGGTCCGGATCATGAATCGTACAATTTCGGGCAGGATCCGTGTATGTATGCTCTGCGGTGGGTTGGATCCCCACAATGGAAAGATCTTGGAGAATCTTTCCTATTAGTTCTGGAAGTTGGATCATAATCATACTATATAGTATAATCATCAGCACTTAACTTTCCTCTAGTATTTTGTTATATTCCCGCTTCGATGACAGAATGGGAAGAACGTAAGTATAAAGAAGTGTTCGATACCGTATATGCCACTACTCGGTATCGGATCATGAAGGATCCTAATTTTACGATCAAAGACCTCGAACGCGTGTTGGCTACCCTCTACGTGAACGATGGGAATGACCAGGGCGGTCGGGGTGTAGTAGGTGATATTGTCAGTTCGGCTACCATAGCAGCACACCAACAAGTATTGCTAGAATGGAAACGGCAGTTGAAGGAAAAGACATGAAAACCATGAAAACCCACGTACTGGCATTGACGTTGGGGGTGCTCTTTGGATGCACCCAGGTACCGTACACAAACGAACAAGAACGTCCCCATTTGATCTCCCTTGAACGGAATCGAGTCCTGGAGCTGATCGAGTTGCCGGATCCTAGCCTATCCCTCTATAGGAACGAAGGGACCCGGAATCTAGTGGAGAAGTTCTTTATTCGGGCGGCTGGGTCAGAACGGGTAGCCAAGGCGATCTTGCGATACTCGGACGAGATGGATCTTTCCCTATTTCTAACTTTTTCTGTAGCCTACGTGGAAAGTAACTATAATCCCCGAGCCGTGAATCGTAACTCCGGTTCCATCGATCGGGGGCTGTTTCAACTCAATTCTCGGTCCTTTCCTAACTTGAAGGAGAATGATTTCTTTAACATCGAACTCAACACGAAGTACGGGTTGGAGCATCTACGCCAGTGTTTGGAAATCGGAGGAAACGATATCATCGCTCTAGCCATGTACAATGCCGGTAACACCCAGGTGATGGCTCGGGGTGCTCCTATTTCTACCCTAGAACATATCAGTAAGTATGTAGAGTACCGAAAGAAACTGGAAAGTTCCTTCCGCGAATTCTTCCGATCCGTATACCGGGAAAGTAAAGTAGCTTCCCTAGGGGAAAGAATCCCTGTTGGGAAAAGTACCCCCTAAGCCCCTTTTCAACCGCAGAAAGCACTGATTCAAATTCATGAACTGGTATTCTTGACAGGGAACCTGCCCCTGTCTAAGGTGTACCCATGGTTGTTGTATTAGAAAAGCATATTACCCCTGAGCAAAAGCGAGATCTTCGTGCCTACCTGGAGAGCAAAGGGTACCAGGTCCGGGAGATCGTGGGTCAGGAGGAAACGATCTTTGGGGCAGTGGGAATCCCGAGGGTGGATCCGAGGGAGGTGGAGCTTTTACCCGGAGTTCAACGAGTCATTCCCATCAGCAAACCTTATAAATTGGCGTCTCGGGAACTGAAGAAGGAGGATACCATTGTCCCGGTGGGGCCGATAAAGGTCGGGGGCAAACGTATCGTGGTGATTGCGGGGCCCTGTGCGGTGGAAAGTAGGGAACAGATCCTGGAAACAGCTCGAATCGTGCGGGCTTCAGGAGCCGTTGCTCTGCGGGGAGGAGCGTTCAAACCTCGGACATCTCCTTATTCCTTCCAGGGCTTAGGGGAGGAAGGGCTGAAGTATCTGAAGGAGGCGGGGGAAACTTTTGGAATGCCTATTGTCACAGAGGTGGTGGCTACCGAGAACGTGGAGTTGATGCAAGAATACGTGGACCTCTTTCAGATAGGGGCCCGAAACATGCAGAACTTCGAACTCTTGAAACGAGTAGGCCGCACAGGGAAACCGGTTGTTCTTAAGCGGGGGTTGTCCGCTACGATAGAGGAATGGCTCATGGCAGCAGAGTACCTGTTGGCTCATGGCACAGACAACGTGATCCTCTGTGAGCGGGGAATCCGTACCTTTGAAACCTATACGAGGAACACCCTAGATATCTCTGCGATCCCGGTTATTAAGAAACTCAGCCATCTTCCCATCTTGGTAGACCCGAGCCATGCGACGGGAATTCGAGAAAAAGTACCCCCTGTGGCTTTGGCAGCCATTGCAGCAGGAGCGGATGGTCTTCTCATCGAGGTACACCCAGATCCCTCGAAAGCTCTCTCCGATGGAGCGCAAACGTTATATCCCGAACAATTCGAGAAACTCATGCGGGATATCGAGGTATTGGCACCGGTAGTAGGGAAAGAAGTAGCCAAACTGCCCTCCTTGGAGCAGGGACGGCAACGAGGAAGGGAAGCGGAAAAATCTTCAATCTTAAACTCTGGTTTTAGGCTTCACTCGATTGCAGTGGACAGACCAGTGCCTCATGGACAGGTTCCTAGAATCGCGTTCCAGGGAGAACGGGGCGCCTACAGTGAAATGGCTACCCTCAGTTACTTCCATTTCGAGGTGGAGACCTACCCACAGAGGAGCTTCCAAGCGGTATTCGATGCTGTTCTCGAAGGAAAGGTAGAGTATGGAATCGTTCCCCTAGAAAACTCGTTGGCTGGTTCGATCCACGAGAATTACGATTTGTTCCTTCGATACCCGGATATCAAGATCGTGGGTGAAACGCAATTACGGATCATACACAGCTTGATCGGTTTGCCCGACGCTACTGTGGAGGGCATCCGGAAGGTGTTTTCCCATCCTCAGGGATTGGCGCAATGTGCTAGATTTCTCGATGAACATCCCTACATGGAAAAGGTTCCTTTCTACGATACCGCTGGATCTGTAGCCTATGTAGCAAAAGAGGGGAAGAAAGAGTACGCTGCCATTGCCCATGAAGGGGCGGCCCGAATCTATGGAATGAAGGTTCTAAAGAGTGGAATCGAAACAAATCCTTTGAATTATACTCGCTTCGCCATTCTAGCCCGAGCGGAACTAGAAGTAGGTGAACATCCAAACAAAGCCTCTATCGTGTTTTCAACCCCTGATAAGCCGGGTTCGTTGTTCAAATGTATGAAAGTACTGGCAGACCGGAACCTCAACATGAAAAAGTTGGAGTCTAGGCCTATTGCTGGAAAACCCTGGCAGTACATGTTCTACGTGGATCTCGAACTCCCTGAAGACTTGGATATCTTCAAAGAAGCGGTGGCAGAAATAAGCACTTTATCGGAGGAAGAAGTTCGGATATTGGGGATGTATCGGGCGAGTATTTAAAGGCTAGAAACATCTACGCCCAATTTTCGTAGTTGTTCCATTTCCTCTTTCTTGGCTACGTAATCATGACGTTTTTGATTCGCTTTCATAATACAATTCTGAATGGCGGTAAGTTCGATCTTGATACCTCGAATGGAAGCGCGGTTTTCCCTCGGAATTTCACTTCGGAAAAAGGTTTCCAATCCAGAGAGCCTTCGGTATACCATCTGCATTTCTTCAATATGTTTGTGGAGGAAGGTGAAAAGCTGTTCCTCCCCTGCTTGTTCCAGTCGCTTGTACCCAGCCCCTGCACGAGCGAGAATGCCACTATAGATTCGGGCTCGCTTCCTTATATCTTCCAGAAGCGAATGAAACCGAATAGGCTCTCTCTTCGTGGTGGAGGTTGTCAGATCGAAGAACTCTACCTCATACACCAGGGCTTCTTCCTCTTTTTGAACCATCCGTTGGATCCAAATTTTGATTCGCTCTATAAGGGATCGCTTGCGGGATTCAAGAATGAGGCTGTTGTCTAAAAGTTTCTGGGACGCTTCCTCCAGAGGACGGGAGGCAGCGGCTATCGCTCGAATCCCTTCCAGAAGGATTTCTTTAAAATTGGTCTCCTGAGTCTTCGGACGCTGAAGGGTTTGCTCGATTTTGAACTTCTCTAGTGCAGCTTTTCTCGATTCTGGGCCATTGGGGCCATAGTCTTCTTCCAGGATTTCTACAATGAGTTCAGGATAGAAGGGTTTTCCTGGAAATGTATGAGGAAACTGTTTCTTCAAGGTTCTAAGGATCTCATCCTTTGCCTGCAGAGCTCGACTTCGATCGATGGAAAGGTTAGCCAATAGGGAGATCCGAACCTCAAACTTGTACATCTCTTTATGGTATTCAGAAAGCTTCTTGAGGGTAGTCATACAGTTGCGAAAGGCCTTTTGAATCTGATCGATGGCGTCCTTCAGGATCCCTGCGGAAAGAGGATCGTCCCCCTTCGTGATCTTTCCTACGAACTCTGCCAGGACCTTGGTGTTTATTCGTGCCGATACTTCACTGAATTGGTCCCAAGCGATGTAGCGGGTAAGACCTAACAGGAGTTTGATGCGGCCAAGATCAAGGAAATCTGTCCTGAATTGGTAAAAGTTCAGGAGGAAGTCTAATTGGGATTCATACATGGATAGGCGAATACTCATCTGTTCCGTTTTTTCCGAATCGAGGAAATTGTCGTCCGGAGGGGTGGATATTTCAGAGATTTTGAGGTCCTTCTTGTAAGGATCTTCATGGATCAGCCCTTTTTTCAACAGGACTTTGTAGAGAGAGGTAAAGGAGGTATGAAGGATCCTGTACTGTTCTTTCAGGCGAGGCAATTCGACGGTATCCAGATGCTCCCGATACTGTTCCAGAGCGTTCTGTAATTGGGAAACAAAACTCACTCCCTCTTCCATGTAGTTCCATTATGGGATAAAATCTCAAAAAGGGCAATCGGCAGGGATTTTTATAAGTATGGGACGGATCTGCTCGTTTCCTCCTCATAAATTAGTGGTTTGCACTCTTCTTTCCCAGGAGGATCTTCTTTCTCCGGTTCGGAATGTATTGGAGAACAAGTTTGGCCCCATCGACTATCAAAGTTCTCTGATCCCCTTCGATTTCACCAACTACTATGAGAAAGAGATGGGGAAGGATCTAAATCGCTGTTTTTTCAGCCTTCAAACCTTGGTAGATCCGAGCACTCTAGCACAGATAAAAATCGAAACCAATAGGATAGAAGAGTCCTTTGGAGTGGATGGGAATAGACGGGTGAATCTCGATCCTGGATTGCTGGCTCTTTCTAGATTTGTGTTAGCGACCACGAAAGAAAGTGGGCATCGGATCCCTTTACGGGATGGAATATGGGGAGAACTCACCCTCCTATACATGAAAAAGGATTTTCAACCCTTGCCGTGGACGTACCCTGATTATGCAACCAGAGCGTATCGGGATATCCTGCTCACAATTCGAGCCCTTTATAGAGAACAATTGAAGCATCTCGACCGATGAAGCTGTGTTCTTAGGATAGATGAATGGTGGGCGATCCTTCCTTATTCCGGTTTCCCTCGGGATAGTTTTAGGCCTGGCAAGCCTCCAAGGTTGTCAATTTTTAGTGGGGCAGGAAGAAACGGTTTCTTGCCTCTTGCCACAGTTTCCGCGCTCCTGGTTAGGTCGGGGGTTGGCGGATGGATTTGAAATTGTATATACGCAGAATGGAAAAGAGGTGAGACATTCGGTTTCCTCTGGAAGCGGAACTATAGAGCTTTCCCTTTCCTTAGGGCAACGAACTCCTTTAGTAGTATACCCATACATGAATGGCAGGTCTGGCAAAGTCTCCTTATATCCTGCCGGGGGGTTGTATCCAGACTTTTTTCGTTCCAGTATTCTCCTTATCCAGTGGGAGGATGGGTTTGCTGCAGAAACCTTGTTGGTTGCTGCACGAGGAGGTTTTCCCCTAGATTCATTCAATTGTGCTCGTTTTTTCGAGGAAGCCCGTAAAAGGGGAGGCTTGAATCCTTGGGAATTGAATCAAAAGCAAGTGTTGGAAACTTTGGCTTCCGGTTCTTTCCGGGCGGATCGAATCGTACTTAAAAAGAAGTTCTCGATTGCTCTCACTCTTTCGACGGGTGATTGGTTTAGTAAAAACCTCCTGGAACCATCCTTCACGGTAGGAGAGGAGGGAATAGCATTTATCCAGGGGCTGCCTTGGGGAATCCATCACTACTGGAGTCTAGACCGTTCTCTCACATTACACCTCTCGGAGAATGGAAGAGTGGAGGCCACCGAATATCGTTGGCAGCTAGGGGAGAAAAGGGTTGCACATGATTTCCTTCAAGAAGCGAGGATAGATATCTCCTCATGCGTTACAGAATCTTTTATGTATAGAGAATCCTCGCTTCGGTAAGAACTCGATGACCTGTTTCGGTGATCAGTAGATCATTTTCCAACCGCACACCCCCTGTCCCTTCTTCGTACAATCCAGGTTCGATGGTCACTACCATTCCAGGAGATAGAACGGCTCCTCCATTTTTCTTCACCCGAAAGAAAGGGCGCTCATGTACCTCTAGACCAATCCCATGCCCTAAAGAATGGGGCATGGTGAGGGAATGTCGGGAAAAGAAATCCTGAACTGCTTCGGCAATTTCCCAACTAGCCATCCCCGGCTTACAGAGGGAAAGGGCTTTCTGGTATCCTTCCTCGACTAGATCGATCAGAAAGCGCCTTCGTGCGGTAAGCGTTCCGGATGCCAGGGTAAACGTGACATCCGATGTATACCCCTCATAGAAGATTCCAAAATCGACGATGGATAGGCCAGGGGTTTCGGGATCTTTGAATAAGCCGGATCCAAATGTTGGATACGCATGAATGGCGAAGCTTCGAGTTGGCCCAGCGACGATCGTCTGAAAACTGGTACCCTCGGCTCCTCGTTTTCGGGCCTCTATCTCAATAAAAAGGGCTACTTCGGTTTCGGAGATAGCACGTTCCTCTGAAAGAAGCACCTCCAGGGAATGTAAAATCTCGTTGGTGATGTTAGTTGCTTTTTCCAAGAGGGTTAGTTCTTCCTCGCTTTTGATTTGCCTACACTCTTCGAGATACGAGTGTATGCCTTCCCTCCGGCAAAGAATTTTCCCATTGGGAAACTCTCTTTTTAAGTTCTGTTCTAGTTCCACCACCGCTACATAGGGTTCCTGCCCTACAAGTTCTATGCTGAAGGACTCTGAGGGGTTGAAACCCCAGTGTTTCAGTACTCCCAGGACAGCCTGAGGAAGTAAGCGATCGAACTGGTTATACGGAAGGATTTCGTCAACCCGAGCATACAAGTTCGCGAGATGGACATCCCAGGGAACTAAGAGGGAATGACCATCGGATCGGAGGAACAGCAGGGCATCCTGTGGATGCCCTGAAAGATAGCGCAGAGAAGAATCCCGTAGATGCTCGGCATCTTCCAGAAGCAGGATGGAAACTCCTTGCTCCTGCATTTCTCTGGCGACCCGTTGTCGCCGGATCGCATAAGGGGTTGGGTAATCTAAGTCCATAGGTTTAAAGCACGATGTTGACAAGTTTATCCGGAACCGTGATGATCTTTCTCGGGGTCTTCCCGTTCACGAGATCCTGGATCCTCTGTTGATTCAAGGCAAGGGTTTTCAATTCTTCTTCAGAAAGGCCTGCATTCGCCTGGACCTTTGCCCGTACTTTCCCATTTACCTGAATTACAATCGTTACTTCTTCGTCCTTCGCTAATTCTTCGTCCCAGCTAGGGAAAGGCACCTGCGAGATGGATGGAGGGTTTCCCAGCTTTTCCCACAGTTCCTCTGCCAGATGAGGGGCGTAAGGAGCGAGGAGGAGTACAAAGGGCTCCCAAGCCTTACGGGGAAGAGTTTCCAACTTGAACAGTTCGTTCACGAAAATCATCATTTGCGAAATGGCGGTATTGAACTCTAGTTTCTCTGTATCGAGAGCTACCTTCCGGATCGTTTTATGTAGGAGTCGCTCCAGTTCCCGAGGGAGTGTTTCGTCTGTTAAAGTCCGTTCCGACAGGCGCCAGATCCGGTCAAGGAACCGATGTACCCCAATCAGTCCGTTGGTTGACCAAGGTTTGGTTACTTGGAGGGGACCCATGAACATCTCGTATACCCGCATTGAATCCGCCCCATACTCCCGAACGATATCGTCGGGGTTAATCACGTTTCCGAGGGATTTGGACATCTTTTGCCCATCCTCACCCAGAATCATTCCCTGGTTCACCAATCGCATGAAGGGTTCAGGAGTATTCACGACTCCAATGTCATACAGGACTTTATGCCAAAACCGAGCGTACAAGAGGTGCAGTACTGCATGCTCAGCACCCCCTACATATAGGTCAACAGGCATCCAGTATTCGATCTTTTCCTTAGCAGCCAGTTCTTTCGTATTGTGAGGATCCAGGTACCGTAAGTAGTACCAGCAGGAACCCGCCCATTGGGGCATTGTGTTGGTTTCCCTCTTTGCCTTGCCTCCGCACTTGGGACAGGAAGTATGAACCCAATTGGTAATTGCAGCTAAAGGAGATTCCCCAGTTCCCGTAGGCGCGTAGCTTTCCACTTCAGGAAGGAGAAGGGGAAGTTGGTCGTAAGGCAAGGGAACGATCCCGCAAGTAGGGCAGTGGACAAGGGGTATGGGTTCCCCCCAGTACCGCTGTCTAGAAAAGACCCAATCGCGAAGCTTGTAGTTCACCGCCCGTTTCCCTAAGCCCCGTTCTTCCAGCCATTGAACGATCTGCTTTTTGAACTCAGCCGTAGGTAAGCCATTGAACGGGCCCGAGTTGACAGCGATGCCATCTTCCGTTTCTGCGTGATCCATAGGGTACAACGAGCCATCCTTTGACACCACTTGCACAATCGGAAGGTTGTACTTCTTGGCAAAGTCCCAGTCTCGTTCGTCGTGGGCAGGGACAGCCATAATAGCCCCTGTACCATAGGAAATCAGAATGTAATCCGAAATCCAAACAGGGATTCGTTCATTATTTACAGGATTTATCGCATACGCCCCGGTAAATACACCGGTTTTCTCCTTGGCTAGATCGGTTCTCTCCAAGTCTGACTTTCGACGAGCATTCTCTTTGTATTCTTCTACAGCTGTTTTCTGTTCAGGGGTAGTGATTCGGTCTACCAAGGGATGCTCAGGTGCCAGCACCATGTAGGTTGCACCAAAGAGGGTGTCTGGCCGAGTGGTGTACACTTCGATGGTGCCTTGTCCATTTTCTAGAGGGAAATGCACGTTGGCTCCCTCACTACGACCGATCCAGTTCCGTTGCATCAATTTGATGGATTCGGGCCAATCTAGGAGATCCAGATCTTTCAATAAACGCTCCGCATACTTGGTGATTCGGAGCATCCACTGGCGGATATCCTTCCGTACCACAGGGGTTCCACATCGATCGCACCCGCCATCCTTCACTTCCTCGTTTGCAAGACCGGTCTTGCAGGATGGGCACCAGTTAATAGGAACTTCCGCTTCGTAGGCAAGCCCTTGTTCGAATAGTTTCAGGAAAATCCATTGAGTCCATTTATAGTACTCTGGTTGATGAGTGGAAATCTCTCGGTCCCAATCGTATGAAAATCCCAATGCTTTGATCTGTTGTCGGAATCGGGCAATATTCTTTTCTGTGGTTGTTTTAGGATGGGTTCCAGTTTTAATTGCATAGTTTTCTGCGGGGAGTCCGAAGGAGTCGAAGCCCATGGGATGTAAAACATGGTACCCTTTCATTCTAAGGAATCGACAATAGATATCAGTGGCTGTGTATCCTTCAGGGTGCCCTACGTGAAGGCCTGCAGCGGAGGGATAGGGAAACATGTCTAGTACATACCTACGTTTCTCTTTAGGAATGCTGGGATCTTCCACCGTCCGGAAAGTCTTGTGGGTTTCCCAAAAAGTTTGCCATTTGCGCTCTATTTCAGTAAAGGGGTATTTGCTCATAGGAAGGTATGATATCCAAAAGGGTTTGTAATAGCAAGCTTAGTACTCTGAAGCTTGTTGGGAATTGAAGCAAAGGAGAAAAGTGTTCTGCCTTTAGGGGTAAAGGGTGATGGATGCCTTCTATCTTTCTTTCCGTGAAGAGGTGGTCGATGGAACCGAAGGGGGGCAGGGGAGGGATGTGGGGGTTAGAGCAACTGAGGTAGGAAGGGAGGTTTACGCACCGGTGGGTGAGGAGTCGCCGCGCCCGCACCCGGTCCAATCCGCTGTTTGCGGTGAACTACTTGGATCGGGAGGTTCGAAAGGATGCGGCGAACCACGTACGAGAAACTACCCGAGGGTCTCGCAACGTGAAGGATCTGATGAACCGGTTAGCCCTCAATCAGGTGGTACACAACTACCGTCCATCCTAGCGCCTGCGACCCGAAAAGAGGGATACACGTTACCATGGGGGGTGGCGGGATTAGCCCGGGAGGTGTGCCTCCCTCGGTTCATCCTGGACTAACCCCTTCCCTTTCACCCACAAGCTTTAGGGTACGAATAAAAAAGCCCTTCAGGAAAGGAGGTAGAAACCTGAAGGGCAACGTACAAGAATGCGATGATTCACATCATCTGAAGGCTTCCAGGAAAGGAGGTGAAAACCTGGAAAGCGCTATTTCCAACTTGAAGTGAATACCTTTTCTATAAGTAAGAACAACGTTTTCTCTCCCTAGTTACAGGGAAATCATCCCTTTTTTACAGATTTCTGAAAATATTGTCAAGTATTTGATTAAAAATACTAAATCGGTCTAAGAATAAAAAACGAATCCTCTTGTTGACTCAGAACCTGTTCTCTATAATCGGACCATGAGTATGAAGAAAAATACCAATCAAACGTTTGGGGAGTTTCTATTTCGAAACCAAGGATTAGAGCATGCAGCACGCGTAGCAGTGGTCGAATCCTTAAAGGTTCGGGAAGGTGAGCGAGTTTTGATCATTACGAATCCCATGCATGAGGTGGCTAGCATAGCCTTTGCTGTGCACGATGCGGTACGGGAAGCAGGAGCTGTTCCTGTGCTGTTATTTCAACCGGTGAAGACGCAGTTTGATTTTTGTGAAGAAGAAGTTTCTGCTGCCATCGCTACAGAGCCCAATGTGGTGATTTCCCTCAGTGCAGAAAAAATGGGAAAGGATAAGCGAGCCATCAAAGAACCCTACAGGATCAATGGAAAATCGTACGACAGCACCCTTCACTATTTACTCCATGGAGTACATAGGATCCGAAGTTTTTGGAGCCCTGGAATCACAGTAGAATCTTTTATTCGGACCGTTCCGGTAGACTACCAACGAATGAAGCAGGATTGTGAAAATCTGAAGAACCTGCTGGATCAATCAGAGTGTCTGGAAATAGAAAATCCGAAGGGAACGAAGGTTAAGATCGATACGTACGGAAGGAAATCGTTTACAGATGATGGAGACTTCTCCCGACCCGGAACAGGAGGTAACCTTCCAGCAGGAGAAACCTTCCTTTCACCTGTAGTAGGGTCAGCAGAAGGAACGATCGTGTTCGATGGTAGCATGGCATTAGCAGGTGGGGTGATCCAGATCGAGACACCCATTCGAGTTACCTTTGAAAAAGGGTTCGTGGTCTCCATTGAGGGAGGAGAAGAGGCTAAAGCTTTGGAACAAACCTTACACGAAGCATCTACAAGAGCTCTAAGATACGAAGAGGAGGGCAAACTAAAACTGGGTGAAGGGGAACGGTACGCGAGGAATGCTCGCCATCTCGGAGAACTTGGAATTGGAGTGAATCGCCAGGCTCGAATAATAGGGAACATGCTAGAAGATGAGAAGGTATATGGGACATGTCACTTCGCTATTGGATCCAACTACGATGAGGATGCGCCATCCCTGATCCATCTAGATGGCCTGGTCAGTAAGCCGAGTATCTATGCAAAGACTACAAAGGGAACCTGGGAACCTGTGATGAAAGAGGGACGATTCCCTTGGGAGTAGAACGGTCAGTACCCAGATTGCAGATTGATACGTTCGTGCACAATAAAAAAGCTCCGCTTTTTACATAGGCGGAGCTTTTCCAATGAAACGAATCGCTAAGCCACCTTTAGTACGTCTTTCACAACGTTTTTTAAAATTTCTTTTGGAAGAGCGCCCTGTGCCATTCGCGGTTCCCCATCTACTGGAGCGAAGATAAGAGTAGGAATGCTGACGATCCCAAAGGCTTGAGCTAACTCCGGTTCTGCATCCGTGTCTACTTTATAGACCCTCAGCTTCCCTTCGTACTCCTTTGCTAACTCTTCTAAAACAGGAGCTACCATTTTGCAGGGACCACACCAATCGGCATAGAAGTCGATGATGCTTGGAAGATCGCCCTGATACTTCCATTCCTTGTTGTTTTCGTAATCAAACACTTTTTGTAAGAATGTTTCTTTTGTTAAATGTTCTACCATTTCATCCATCCTTTATATATATTTTCATATATAATTTAATATTTATATTCTGGTTGGTCAAGAGTTCCCTCGACCACGATTTCAGTAAATCCCGATGGTTGAAAAAGAGACGTGAGGAAACGGTAGATTTGAGCACGAGCCGAAGCTAGGATCGATGGATCCAGAGGGCGTTCCCGGAGTTTCCGTTCCACTAGGCCAGCTACAAGTTTCCAATGAGCAGGGGAAAGGGGTACATCTGGGTACGGATAGGTACTGGGGGTTGGATCCTCGATAGCTAGTTCTACGATTTTAGGAGGAGGAAGGATCGCAAGGATGGATGTATCTGACCGGGGGAGAATTTTAATAGTTCCCAGGTCGAATCCTACCAAAATCTGAGCGGTGACCACCACGAACTCGCGTCTTCTCCCTGTGAACTTGAGTCCGACTCTTTCTGCTAGTTCTCGGGCCTCTAAGTAGTCTCGTTCTCGGGGGCTCAGGAGGGTGTTCACAGAACCTTTTCCCCTCCGCAGGGTTGTAAGGATTACGTCAAAGTTCAGTTCTGGATCTAAATAATCGTAGGGGAATACCACTTTCTGGATGTATCGGACAGTCTGCAAGCTTTTCAATGCTTGTACCCGTTCCCAAATCGCTTGAGATGCCAGAGTGCGCTTGGTAGATGTAAACAAGGGGAATAGACTCTGGTCTACCACAAGCAAGACCATCCAAATACCGATAGCGGCAGACAGAACAAATAAGGTAGTTCTGATTTTCATGATCTACCCACTTCCCCTGCTTCGAAACCAGCAGTCTCCAGAATACCTTTGATCAGGATCCGAGTCTGTTGTTCCGCTTCCGTCAGGATACCCCGTTTAAGAGCATCCTGTAGGATCCGTTGTTTGGCTGATTCCAGTTCCTTTGAATAATCCATTCGATGGATTCGGCTACCCTGTTCCACAACGAAGTATTGCTGGATTGTGGTTTCATCCACATCTAGAAGGAGGATCTTGGCAGGTGGGAGGGTGACGTGAATTTTTCGGGGATTTCGGATGTCCCTCTTCACCGTGAAAGGTTGTTGAAGATCTACCCCTGCCTGTACCCGAATCTCTACGGAGAACAGTACCTCCTTATTGGAGGTGGGGAGGAAAAGAAAACTTTTCTGTTCCCCTACATACACGATCTCTTTATACCGATACTCCACTGAGGGGAGCTCTAGAATTGCACGGATGCGAGTGGAAAGTTCTTCCTCGAGAAGGGAAGGAAATCGTTGGCAACCCACAGTTAGAAGAATGAATAGGGTTGTCAAAGCGAGGAACAAGGTTCTCATTGAGGCGTACCGTATTTACAAGTATAGAAAGACAGGGTAGAGTTTGCAAATCGTATGAAACATCGGCAGTGGTTTTTTCTTCTTTGGGCAGTTCTTTGTATATTGGATGGCTTCCTCTTTCCTCTTATTGCTGAGGAGCCTGCCTCTCTATCTGGGAAGAATCTACAGAATCCTCAAGTGCAATCTGCTCCCCTCTTCCCATTGGCCATGCGGGACTTCCTTTCGCAGAACCATATAGTAGCATTCTATGGGCATCCTAACTCGAAGAAGATGGGCATCCTAGGGGAGTTCGACACCCTTCCCGCCATGGTGGAAGAATTGAAGCGGTACACGCGGGAGTACGACGAGGTGAACGGAGACCGGGGAGTGATTCCTGCATTTCATATCATCTTTGCTACGGTCCTTCCAGAAGGTGAACTGGCGTATCTCAACCGTGCCCGACTGCAACAATACCTTTCCTATGCGGAGGAACAGGGGATCCTCGTCTTTCTGGATCATCAGATAGGGAAGTATCCTGTTACCGAAGCGATGAAGAGCCTTCTCCCCTATTTAAAGTATCCTCACGTTCACTTGGCTGTGGATCCTGAATGGGCTACGGATAAACCGGGAAAGGAAATTGGATCCGTCCGGGCAGAGGATCTGAATACGATACAGCAGATGATGCAGCAGTACCTAGAACAGGAGAAGATTACCGGAGAGAAGCTCCTGGTAGTGCATCAGTTCAACTGGAAGATGATTTCCCGATTGAAAGAGGTGCGGAGCGATTTCCCGCAAGTGGTGGTGATCCACAATGCGGATGGGTTCGGTACCCCAGAGGAGAAGCAGAAAACCTGGGCTTATCTCCGGGAAGCTCGAAACCTGCCTATAAAAGGGTTGAAACTGTTTCTTCCCAAACCATGGCGGAAGGGCGGATTTGATGTACCCCTCTATTCGCCGAAAGAAGTCCTGTCCTTCGATCCAGAACCAAAACTGATTATGTACCAGTAGAGCGGTTGTCTTTGCCTAAAACGGACATTTTTTATATCTTTTTAGGTATACAGTGACAATCTACTGATTCAAGAATCCGACAAATAGGAGAACTGTCCATGGCGAAACATTCCTTTCAAACGGAAGTGAACCAGTTGCTTCATTTGATCATCCACTCCCTCTATTCCCATAAGGAAATCTTCCTGCGGGAACTGATATCCAATGCCTCGGATGCTCTGGATAAACTGAAATACCTTACCCTGGTAGACGAGAGCTACAAAGGACTCCCCTTTAATCCTCGAATCGACATTCGTATGGACGAAAAGGATCACAAATGGCTCTCCGTTTCTGATACAGGTATTGGGATGAACGATCAGGACTTGGTGGAAAACTTAGGGACCATTGCTCGTTCTGGTACAAGGATCTTCCTGAACCAGATGACAGGGGATGCGAAGAAGGATTCCAACCTTATCGGGCAGTTTGGGGTAGGGTTCTATAGTTCCTTCATGGTAGCAGATCGGGTAGAGGTGGTAACCCGAAAGGCAGGTGAGGCAAAAGCTTGGCGATGGGAAAGCGATGGAAAGGGAGAGTATGAGATCCAGGAGGCGGAACGGGATTCCTTCGGTACTACCGTTACCCTATTCCTCAACGATGAAGGAAAAGAGTTCGCTTCTCGTTGGAGAATCGAAGAAATTATCCGTAAGTATTCCAACCACGTGCCTTTCCCAATTTTCCTCCACTACGAGAAGACAGAGTACGACGATAAGGGGAAAGAGAAGGGGAAGAAACAGGTAGAGGAACAGATCAATAGTGCCTCTGCCCTATGGAAACGGCCCAAGTCAGAATTGAAGGAGGAGGATTACTACGAATTCTATAAGACCCTTTCCCATGATACAGAGGATCCCCTCCTGTACATTCATACTCGGGCGGAGGGGACTTTGGAGTATACTACCCTGTTCTATGTCCCCAAGAAGGCACCATTCGATCTGTACCAAGTGGATTATCGTCCAGGGGTGAAACTATACGTGAAGAGAGTCTTCATCACCGATGACGATAAGGAACTGATGCCAACCTACCTTCGGTTTCTACGGGGGGTCATCGATTCGGAGGACCTGCCCCTTAACGTAAGTCGGGAAATTCTCCAGCAGAACCGAATCATGGTAAACATCCGCAATGCCTCGGTGAAAAAAGTCTTGGGTGAGTTCCAACGGTTAGCTCTTGAGGATAAAGAGAAGTATAGTCACTTTATCTCCCAATACAATCGGCCTTTGAAGGAAGGGTTGTATACCGATTACGGGAACCGAGATATCCTACTTGAGCTAGTGCGGTTCAAATCCACCAAGGTGGAAGGGTACACGAGTCTTGAAGAGTACGTGCACCGGATGCTACCGGATCAGAAAGCGATCTATTATATTACGGGCGATAATGAAATTACCTTACGGAACTCGCCTCTTCTGGAAGCCTACAAGAAGAAGGATATCGAAGTCCTTATTATGGATGATGAGATCGACGAGATCGTGATTCCTGCCATCGGGAAATACAAGGACTACGAATTGAAGCCGGTGAACCGCAGTGATGCGGGAGAAGACTTAAAATCCGAAGAGGATGTCAAGGCGAAGGAAGAGGTAAAGCCTGCAGTCGAAAAGATCAAACGAGCCCTGGGTGATAGGGTGAAGGATGTGCGAGTCTCGGTGCGTCTATCCGACTCTCCTTCCTGTATCGTCACGGACGAAAACGATCCGAGTTACAAGGTGGCGGCTTTGCTGAAAGCAATGGGACACAAAGATCTACCAGAAGTGAAACCAATCCTCGAGGTGAATCCCAACCACGAAATCGTACAACGGTTGAGCCGAATCGAAGATCCACTCCTAATCGACGATATCAGTGTCCTGCTCCTGGATCAGGCCTTGTTAGTGGAAGGGGTCCCTGTGAAGGATCCTGCGGACTTCGTGAAGCGGTTGAACCGAATCCTCAGTAAAGCGGTGTAACCATAGGAGACTGTATGATTACTGCGCTGGAGCATACCGCATTGAGCGTGTCCAATCTGGAACGTTCGTTGGCCTTCTACCGGGATATTCTCGGATTCACTGTGGAGAGGATCCTCGAACCTTCCCCTGAGCGGGATCTAGGGAGGATCAACGGGATGCCAGGAAGCTCTGCTCGGATCGCCCATCTTCGTTTAGGGCCTTGCATGCTCGAACTTTTCGAGTACTTGGATCCCCGTGGGCGACCCCTGTCCAGAGAGCGTACCCAAGCGGATATCGGGTTCATTCACATGGGACTCACCTCTACGGATGTCCGCTCGGATTACAAACGACTGAAAGAACAAGGGGTAGAGTTCTATGGAGAACCTGTTGAGTTTCGGCCCGGGGTGTGGGTGGTGTATTTCCGAGGACCCGATGGGGAAACAGCCGAATTGCGACAGGCAAACTGATCCTTCAATGAACCTTTGATTGAAACCCTTTAGGTGTGGATCAGTGAAACACTCGACCAGAGTCTATTACCAGGGTCTGGCCTGTGATGCTATCCGTTTTTAACAACAAGGTCACCGCATCGGCCACATCATCTTTATCGGCTGCTCGCTTCAAGGCGGAACTCTTATTCACCTGTTCAATATAATCTGGCGCAAGGTTTTCCGTCATCTTTGTCCCCTCCATCATACCAGGAGCCACATTGTTAACCAAAATCTCTGGTGCGAGAGCTACGGCTAAACATTTCGTGAGATGGATTAAGGCTGCCTTAGAGACAGCATAGGCAATGGAACTCCCGGTGGGAGATAATCCCGCGATGGAAGTGACCAGCACAATTCTTCCTGAACCCTGTTGTTTCATGAGAGGTGCAACTTTACGAACCGTAAGGTAAGGGGACGTCAGATTGTAGTTCAGGATGTAGTTCCAGGTTTGAGTGTCCAAGGCCATAAGGTTTTGAAAGGGAATCCAGATGTTGTAGGCTGCATCCAGTACCAGGCAATCGATCCGTCCAAAGGTTTTGAAAGTTTCTTCTACCATGGTTTCGATGCCCTTTTCCTGCGTGATGTCGGCACGAATGATCCTAGCTTCATGCCCAGCATCATGGAGGATAGTAAGGTTCTTCTTTGCTTTCTCTTCGGAACTGTAGTACACCATAGAGAGTTTCATCCCCTCTTTAGCGAGGGCTGAACAGATCCTCCATCCCAGCCCTCCTGTAGAACCCGTTATCAGGGCAACCTTATTCTTTAACTCCATAGTATCTCCTTTCCATAGTGAGCGTTATTCTTCGTCAGTGAAACCTTAAGATGGGCCACCCCTTTCGTTTGGCGACGAAGTAAAGTCGGGGGTCCGGATTTACAGCCATGGGATGGGCTACCTCTTCTAATAGAGGAAGGTCAGTGATACTGTCCGAATAGAAGGAACATTCTTCTGCTGTGCCTCCATTCTGTTCCAGGAACTCGAGGACAAATCGCTTCTTCTCATCTCCGAACGCAGGGAATCCAATCAGGTTTCCTGTGCTTCTATGGTTTAGGAACTCAAGGCTGCTAGAAATGTATTCTGGCACTCCTAGATACTGGGCTAGGGGTCGAACCAGCATATCCAGGGAAGAGGTTGCCAGGATTACCCGAGTACCTCGAGCCTGGAGGGATTGTATTAGTTGAGCAGCTTCTGGATATATATCCTTTTTGATCCATTGATCAAAGGTTTTTGCGGCAAGTTCTTCCAGTTCTTCCCGTGTTTTACCCCGAAGAAAGGGGAAGGATCGATCCAGTTTTCGAATAGGCATGAAGCCAAGCCGATAGCAAGTGTAGTAAAAGGGCATCGTCAGAAGGGCAGAAATCGGGAACACTCCCTTCTGGACACCCAGGAAGACAAACCTCCGACCTGTAGAATGTCTGGTAAGGGTATGGTCAACATCGAAGAACGCGAACCGACTGGTATCCATATAATTAAGTTGGATACGAAACCATACCCGGTTTTTTCCAGGAGGTAAAGGGGTGTAACGAAATGTAAGGGAGTCTTGGATGGGAATCGGTTGGCTAGAAGGGAGACTCAGGTACCGAGATTCTTTCCAGTAACTCGAAGAAGGTAGGGAAGGTGACAGAGGCTGCCTCTGCAGTTTCGATGGTAACAGGACCCTCTGCAGCTAGTGCTGCGATGGCAAGAGACATCACAACCCGGTGATCCCCATGCCCATTCACCCGGCCTCCTTGGAGAGGAAGCCCATGGATCTCTAAGCCGTCTGGGAGCTCTTTCACCCGAGCCCCGAGTTTGGAAAGTTCTTGTGCCATTACGGCTATCCGGTCCGTTTCTTTCAGCCGCGCTTGGGGAACGTTCACAATTCGGGTAGTCCCTTCTGCATAACAAGCGGTAGCTGCCAGGGCTGGAAGGGCATCGGGCATGGCGTTTAGGTCGATCTCTATGCCTTTCAATGGATGGCCCGTCAGGGTGATCCGATCTATTTCTATCCGGGCGCTACATCCCATCTGTTCCAGGATATGGACCACCTCCTTATCACCCTGGCTGTCCCCCATGTCCAAACCAAGGAGGGTAAGGGTAGAACGGGTGATGGCAGCAGCACAGAAGAAGAAGGTAGCAGAGCTGAAGTCCCCAGGAATCTGCTTTTGGAATCTATGGAACCGTTGCCGGCCCGGAATCCGGAACCACTCCAATCCGTTTCGTTCAAGTTGGATTCCCTGTTCTTCCAGCCAACGAAGGGTCATTTCAACATAAGGACGTTCATAGAGGAGAGGGACTTCGATTTCAGTTTCGCCTTCGATCAGAGGGGCAGTGATCAAGAGACTAGAGAGGTACTGACTGGTTGGGCATTCGATTCGGGTCTTTCCTCCGCGCAAGGGACCTTGAATGGTAAATGGTGCGAACCCTTCCTTACCTTGGTAGGTAACCCTAGCGCCAAGATCTTCCAGAGCGCGCAGGAGATTCCTCGCTGGGCGGGATTGGATCTGAGCATCGCCGGTGAATTGGATGGGAGCATACCCTAGTGCCGCAAGACCACACGCTAGATACAGGGTGGTCCCCGAGTTTCCCACATCGATTGGTTGGCTTGGATAGAGGATATTTCCCCCTGTTCCTCGAACTTTTAACGTTCGAGTACCTGAAAGAACATCTGTTTCCTCCTCGATGTATGCACCCAAGTGCTGACACGCTGCTATGCAGGAGCGGGCGTCTTCGGAGTCCAGGGGATTGATGAGAAGGCTTTCCCCCTCTGCCATGGAAGCAATCAGGAGGCCTCGAATCGTATGGGATTTCGAGGCAGGTATTAGAACTTCTCCTTGTACCCGCGCAGGGAACACTGTTCGTTCCATTGTTGTTCCGAGTGTACGGTAGGCCCGATTGCTTTGTCAACGGAATCCGATTATCCTACAGGAGCAGTATCCAACAGGGATTGGGGAGGAGATCCATGGAACTATCTGATTTCGGAAAGAAGTTTACAGAAAGAAGTGGGATTCTTGATTTAATGGACGATCTGAGTCTTGCGCTTCAGGGGTCGGAGAAGAAGTACATGTTAGGGGGAGGGAACCCTGCCCATATCCCTGAAGTAGAACGGGTATTTCGGAACCGGATGGAGGAGATTCTCAAGACACCTCGAGCCCTCGAATCCATGTTGGGGAATTACGATAGTGCCACTGCCAACGCATCCTTTGCCGAAGCACTAGCTACCTTTTTGAAGAATCGGTTCAGCTGGCCCATTAGCTCAGAAAACATCGCGGTCACGAACGGTAGCCAGACGGCTTTCTTCCTTCTTTTCAATCTATTTGGCGGATGGGCAGGGGCAAAGATACGTAAGATCGTTTTTCCTCTATGCCCTGAGTACATTGGATACGCGGACCAGGGTATCCATCCGAATCAATTCGTGTCCTTTCCGTCTCGAATCGAAGAATTGGAAGGAGGATTCTTTAAGTACCGGGTCGATTTCGATCAGCTGGAGATTCCCGAAGATGCGGGAGCCCTCTGTGTATCTCGCCCTACGAATCCCACAGGTAATGTTCTAACCGATGAGGAGGTTCGAGAGTTGGCGAGGCTATCAGCCGAACGGAACATCCCCCTGTTCTTAGACAATGCGTACGGGTTACCCTTTCCGAAGATTATTTTCGAGAATGTCCAACCTTACTGGGACGAGAATGTCGTTCTCAGCATGAGTCTATCCAAGTTGGGGCTGCCAGGAGTACGTACAGGGATTCTCATCGCAAGAAAAGAGATCGTGAAAGCCATTTCTGCGGCCAATGCCATTGCCAATTTAGCGAATGGTGGTGTTGGTCAAATCCTGGTAACTCCCCTGATTCAGAACGGAGAAATCCTGCGAGTAAGCGAAGAGTACATTTATCCGTTCTACAAGCGTCGATCCATCCAGACAATCCATTGGATCCGAGAAGCCTTTCCTAAACATCTGGAGTACCGGATTCACAAGAGCGAAGGGGCTATTTTCCTCTGGATTTGGTTTAAGAATCTTCGAATTACTACGAAGGAGCTGTACGAGAAACTGAAACAGCGGCACGTGATCGTGGTACCGGGGGAGTATTTTTTCTTCGGTTTGTCGCAACCTTGGAACCATAGCACACAATGCATTCGATTGAACTATTCAGGCCCGGAAGAGGATGTGAAACGAGGAATCGAGATCATTGCGGAGGTAGCAGGAGCGCATACCCTGTAACGCTGTAGGGTTCGAGCTTGATAGATTCTTAACTCGTGTATGCGTTTTTAGGGTCGTTCGGCCAGGATTTGAAGGATCGTTTTAGCGTCCTTCGCTTCCAGCAAGCGGTTCCGTTTTGACTCGCTCCGAAGGAGGGTGCTGATCTCAGACAAGAATTGAATGTGTGGTCCCGTACGATGGCTGGGAGAAACGGTCATGATGAAGATCCTGCAGGGCTTTCCATCAAGAGAATTAAAATCTACGGGATGTTTGGATATTCCCACACAGGCAACGAGTTCTTCTACCGCATCAGTTTTCCCGTGAGGGATGGCAATCCCGTTCTCCATACCTGTGGACATTTTGTGTTCTCGTGCCAGGATGGCATCTAAAGCCGCTTTGCGATCCTTTACCTTTCCCGTGCGACAGATGATATCCAGGAGTTCTTCGATGATTTCCTGTTTATTCGTTCCTTTTAGATCAGGAGTAACAGTATCC
Organism: Spirochaetota bacterium; assembly: GCA_026418195.1. GTDB lineage: Bacteria > Spirochaetota > Spirochaetia > DTKZ01 > DTKZ01 > DTKZ01. The sequence continues at coordinate 50,876 of JAOABU010000125.1, forward strand.
AAGGTGAGGTATTTTAACAATGACATGTCCATACAGTACGAATCCTCTATTTCACTGTCAAGGGATACCCTTATTCTCTTATGATTCGACCATTTTCGCAATAGTTTTTTCTTGTAGAATCGGATATTCTCTTTCCTATGGATAGTGCAGAACGATTCTATAGACACTTGGATAAACTACAACAGGCCAACCCTCCAGTCAGTTTTCGTACCGCTGTTCGCGAAGTACAGAAAGCCTTTGAGGAGGCTATGGGCAATGTACCAGAAACATTGATTGAGGCCATTTTTTTGCATTTTCTGGATTCCTTCAATCATTCGGAACTGCCAGAGGAAAAATTCGTTACGTATTCGTACCGGCTAGGACCCTACATCGATGTGTTCTGGAAGAGGTATGATGAAAAGGAAGATCCCATTCCAACGGAAGAATGGAAGTTCCTCAAAGAAGCCGTATCCGAAGCAGCTGGAGAAATGGATTTGAAACTCCTCACCTACATTATGCAACTGATCATGGATAAAGGGCTGATCTAAGGATATTCGGTTTGTAATTTTGATTGACAATACGGTAAAGTGACGTATAATTGTTATACAATCTAACGTTCGGACAACCTTTTCAGTTTCAAGATCCTGTAAAGAGGAGGGAAGGAATGAAAAAAATCGTCGTAGTACTGTTATGGATCGGTCTGTCTGCGGTACTGTATGCAAGTGGACAAAAGGAAGGTACACCGCAAGCTCCCAAGGTGCAGCGCTTTTCCTTTTCAGCCAGCAATCCAGGAGGAACCTGGTATACGATGGCAGGCGGGCTTGTTCAACTATTGAACGATAAGATGCCTCCGGAGATTCGGTTCGATATCGTGGCTAGCGGAGGATCGGTAGAGAACACTCGGCGCTTGGCGCTAGGGGAAGCGGATATTACCCTAACCTACTCATCCCACCTGTGGGAGGCTAAGAATGGAAAGGGGATTCTGGAAGGTCGCCCGAGTGACAATCCCCGGATCCTCTGTGAGCTGTATCGCAGTTCTCATTATTTCGTCACGTTGAAGGAGAAAAATATCCGTACAATGAAAGATCTAGAGGGAAAGAGGGTCGTGCTCGGGTCGCCTGGGTCTGGATCCAGCGACAATAGCAGACGGTCCCTTGCCGCTCTGGGGATCAAGGTGGTAGAAAGCGAATTGGCCTTTGCCGATGCAGCTAGGGCCTTACAGGATGGCAAGGTAGACGCGTTAGGGATGAGCGGACATCCTGCTAGCGGGATCGTGGAACTTGCCGCTTCGAAGGAAATCTACGTGATTCCCTTCTCAGACGAGGATTTGAACAAAATCGTTCAGGTGACCCCATTCTTCGAGAAGGGTGTAATGCCAGCGAACGTGTACAAGGGGCAGGACAAGCCCGTTCCTTGTTTCTACTTTAGCGTGTACCTGGCAGCAGCCAAGACAATGCCGGATACGGTAGCGGAAAAAATTCTGCAGATCATGTTCAGCCCGGAAGGGAAAGAGTACCTCGCGAAGGTACATCCCCAATTCAAAGACATTCGGGACAATCCCGAAGGGGTGAAACAGATTGGGGTCGCTTACCATCCTGGTGCGGAGAAGTACTGGAAATCGAAAAAATAAATAGGAGCAGGATTGGGAATCGGGGCCTACAAGCTCCGATTCCCTTTATAAAACGGATCATCCGAAACAGTTCGATCGGGAGCCTACCATGCAACTCAGAGAAAGCACCATTATAAAAACTTCCGTCACGTTCTTCTCTGCCGTATTTGCTCTGATTTACTTCTATACATCGGGCTTTGGCATTTTTTCCTCTGAATCCCACCGGGGATTGTATTTACTGTTCACTTACATCCTATGCCTGCTGCTGTATCCTGCGTCCAAGAAACATCCAGAGAACCGCTTTCTCTATCTGTTCGATGCCATTCTGTTGATCCTTTCGGTAGCCTCGATCAGTTACTGGATGGTGGAGTATCCCATTTACGCAGCGAAGCGAGTAGGACTCCCGAATCGCTGGGATATGATCTTTGGTGTTTCGATGATTCTTGTTTCCCTTGAAATCACTCGAAGGGCCATGGGGAACACCCTCTTTATCTTGGGAGCGGTGATGATGTTTCAAACTGCCTTAGGCCCCTACCTGCCTGGAATCTTCACCCATAAGGGGATCAGCATCTACAGAATCATCGAATTCAACTACTACATTGATGGAATTTTCGGCACCATCGTATCCACCTACGCTACGTACGTGATGCCTTTCCTGATTTTTGGAGCCTTCCTCCAGAGATCGGGAGGAGGGGATTTCTTCATTGATCTCGCACGCGGATTGGCTGGTCACGTTCCAGGTGGACCTGCGTTGATTGCCGTGATCGGGAGCGCCATCTTTGGAAGTATTTCTGGCAGTCCGGTGGCGAACGTGGTAGCTACCGGCACATTTACTATTCCGATGATGAAACGGGTAGGATATAGCCCGGAGTTCGCCGGTGCGGTGGAAGCAGCGGCGTCTACGGGGGGGAGTTTCCTACCCCCCATTATGGGAGCCGCAGCGTTCCTTCTAGCGACACTGACCGAAACCCCTTATAGCCAAATCGCTCTCATGGCGCTCTTGCCCGCCCTTCTCTACTATCTATCCATTGGGTTCATGGTGTATTTCCGGGCCCGTAGGCGGGATCTCCGAGGCTTAGATCGAAGCGAACTGCCGAACATTAAGGACGTGCTCCGGCAAGGCTGGTACTTTGCCTTCACCATCCTGGTAGTGGCGGTGCTGATCATCAGAGGGTATTCCCCTCCGGTAGTTGCCTTCGGCGGAACGGTGTTCGTGATCCTTGCAGGGATGGTGCGAAAGGAGAATCGGTTCACCCTGAAGCGATTCATCGAGACTCTGGATTCGGCAGGAAGAAGTTCCCTTGTGATCGGATCTTCCGCGGGTACATTGGGGTTGATCATGGGGGGAATGACCCTATCCGGTCTGGGGTTGAAGTTCTCTTCCCTCCTTCTATCCTTCTCTGGTCACAACCTTTTCTTAATGATCCTGATGGTGATCCTCATCGCAACGATCATCGGGATGGGGCTTACTATTACCGCCTCCTACATTATCCTGGCGATCCTTGCAGCTCCTTCGCTGATCCAGATGGGGGTTCCAGCTGTGCAAGCTCATCTACTCTGTTTCTGGCTCTCCATGACTTCAAACCTCACCCCACCTGTTTGCGTGGCAGCTTTTGCCGCATCCAGCATAGCAGGGGGAAACCCAATGCGCACCGGACTCCATGCGTTCGTATTGGGGATTTTCATGTACCTCATGCCCTTCGCGTTTGTGTATGTGCCACAGATCCTAATCGTTGGGCACGGGGTGGGAGCGATCGCAGAGATTGTGTTGAGTTATTCCTTTGCAACCGTCGCTCTTGCGGCAGCGGTACAGGGATGGCTTCTTCGCCCACTTTCAATCTTAGAACGGGGGATCTGTCTGATTGCCTGCATTCTACTGGCAACTCCAGAGGTCTTAACGGATGGGATCGGATTCTTACTGCTAGCGGCAGTGTTTGTGTGGAATTACCATAAACAGAAAACTAGTGCGCCTGGAAGGTAGGCGTACATCATTCCTATCACTAGGGAGAAAGTTCCATGAAGTTAATCGACGTGAAGGCTTTATCCGCAAAAAAAGTGGAGAATCGGCAGGGATTGTTTCAGAAGGACATCGTAGGAGCGCTCGAAGGAGCGAAGCAGTTTACCTTTCACCTCTCCATCATGGAAAAGGGAGGGCATGGACAACTCCATACCCATCCCCATTCGGAACACTTACTGGTGGTGAGACAAGGTGAGCTGATGGTGCGGAACTCGAAAGAATCTCACCGAGTCCCTGTAGATTCAGCCATCCTGATCTATCCAGGAGAAGAGCACGAAATCATCAATTCGTACGATGGTACCTCAGAATATTGGGTGATCTACAGCCCACCCCGATAGACTTTTAAGGAAGCCCCTCAGTTCACCACGTTCTGAGGTTTACCCTCGAGAAAGGCTTTTAGGTTTTCAGCAGCAGTGTGCATCAGACGTTTTCGAGCCTCGAGGGTCGCCCATGCGATGTGAGGGGTGATAATACAGTTCTTTGCCTTCAGGAGAGGATTGTCCGCTTTTGGGGGTTCGGTGAAACCCACTACATCAAGAGCAGCGCCTGCAATCACGCCCTTATTGAGCGCATCGGCGAGATCCTCGTCCACCACTAAACCGCCTCGGGCCACGTTGATGAGGAAAGCGGTCTTTTTCATCAGTTTCAGGGAGTTCTTGTTGATCATGCCGGTATTCTCAGGGAAGAGGGGGCAGTGGAGGGTTACCACGTCGGAGCGCTTCAACAGTTCTTCCACCTCGACCCACTCGAAGGGATAGGAGGGAGGGTTCTGTTTATAGGTATCGTAGGCTAGAATTTTCATTCCGAAGGCTCGACCGATTTCGCCCACTCGTCGACCTATTCTGCCGAATCCGATAATTCCCAGAGTCCTATCGTACAGTTCGATCAAGGGGTAGTCCCAGAAGCAGAAGTCCGGCTGATTGGACCACTTTCCTTCCTTCACCACTCTGTCATGATGTCCTACATGGTGGCAGAGTTCCAGAAGGAGCGCGAAGGTGAATTGAGCCACGTTCACCGTGCCATATTCAGGAATGTTTGTGACCGGGATCCCTTTTTGCCGGGCGTACTTGAAGTCCACCACATTGTATCCCGTAGCAATCACTCCGATGTACTTTAAGCGAGGCAGTTGATCGATGGTTTCTTTGGTGATGGGAGTTTTGTTGGTAATGAGGACGTCCGCATCCTTGCTTCGCGGAACAATATCCGCTGGATTGATGGTGCGATCATACACGGTGAGATTCCCCAGGGCTTCGAACTCTGTCCAGGGGTTATCACCTGGGTTTAGGGTATACCCATCCAGCACGACGATGTTGATGTCTTTCTTCGCCATGGCCACTCCTTAACTTGTGTAGGTTGGTTTGTATTCAGAATACGACAGATATATAACCGATTTCCAGGGATCTGTCCAGAGCAAGTGGATGCGCACTCCCAAGATAACGCTGACATGCCCTTAGAAGGTGGCCGATTTCAGGCTGTGCGCTCGTGGAGCGCCTAGTATGGTCACCATATTTTAATTAGTAGTTCCATTAGAATCTGTACGAAAGACTAGGGTTCCATCTTTTTTAAAAAATACAGTCTGCTCCCTCCCTACAGAGACAGCCGCTCCATCCGTAGCGATCCGAATCAGCTCGTACCGTCTGTGGTAGTTCCATCCCCTATCTGCCCAAAATTACTCTAAAAACGGCGTTTCGGTTGCGACCCATTCACAACTTACTAGTCCAAGGGTACCTAGAATGAGCACTAGAAGTGGGATTATCTTTATTGATTTGAAGCTGTCTGAGCGCTGAGTTTTCGAATATTCTGATCAAGGATCTTTAGATCGTTCTTTAATGGTTCTGAATTTGGCCTTGTTAAGAAAAAATAAGTCCCCACAGAAAGGTGTAGGCCTGAATCTAACACGATGCCTCCCATTAAAGTCGTGTTATCCATCGCTCCTTTTCTGTATTTTTGGGCTTGCTCTGGGGTATTGGCACTGATGGCTACCATTTTTTCTCTTTTGCGGATGTCCCTCGAAAGAAACTTTTCTTTGTCCTTTTTTATTTTGATCCTGCAACGCTTATTTTAGACCTCTCAAATAATCTACGGTACTTCTGGTTTCTCCTGTGTCCCGTCTCCACTAAGGTGAAGGAAGAGTAGGTCAGTTACTCTCCTTTATGATTCAGATCGATCACAGTATTGTAATACTATGAGTTGATCGATAAAGCAAGGATTGGATACGGTGACCCTGTCTCCAAAGTATCAGGTGGTCATACCAAAAGGCATTAGGGAGACCTTACGTTTGCGTCCGGGGCAGAAGGTAGAATAGAAATGATCCCCGAACCGGATCTCTCTACCATGCAAGGATTCCTGAAAGGTATTCGCATGGATATCCAGCGTGAAGAAGATCGGGTATGAATATCGTGGACTCTTCGGGGTGGTTAGAATATTTTGCCGATGGGAGGAACGCGGAACACTACGCGCCTGTCCTTCGAGATACAGGTTCTTTAGTTGTGCCGGTTATTACGATTTATTAGGTGTTCAAGGTTGTGCTCAGGGAAGCGGGAAAAAATAAAGCGTTTCAGGTCGTTGCTGCTATGCAGAAGGGAAAAGTAGTCAAACTAACTGCAAATATCGCGATACACGCCGCTCAGTTGAGCCTTGAGAAAAGCCTTCCTATGGCAGATAGTATTATTCTGGCTACCGCGGAAACGTACCGGTGCGTTATCTGGACCCAAGATACGCATTTTCAGAACATGGAAGGAGTGAAGTACTTCCCTAAATGAGAGTTTTACTAAACACAAGAGGAACCCACGCTGGCTGTAGCCCTGTGCGTGAGTAGAAGCTTCCCTACAGCGCTTGCAGAATTTCCTCTGCGTGCCCTTCAGGCTTCACCTTGGGGAACACATGAGTGACGCGGTCCTGCTCGTCCAGGATAAAGGTGGAACGGATGATTCCGAAAAACGATTTTCCGTACATCTTTTTTTCGCCGACGGCGCCGAACTCTTTGATCACCTTCATATCTGGGTCTGACAGGAGTATGAAGGGAAGCTGGTACTTGTCCCGGAACTTGGCGTGCTTTTCCACAGGGTCCGCGCTTATACCGATCACTATCGCGCCCCTTTTTGCAATCTGCGCATACACGTCTCGGAACCCACAGGCTTCCTTGGTGCACCCGGGCGTGTCGTCTTTGGGGTAGAAGTAGATTACCTTTTTCTTTCCCGCGAAATGAGACAGTTTTACTTCTTTTCCGTCTGCGTCCTGTAACGAGAAATCTTTTACCTGCTCACCTACCTGTTTCATGTATCCATCTCCTTGGGGAAAAGGTAGTGATTTTTTAGCTAGTGGGCAAACGGAACGAAGTTCCCGTTTCGCCGTGAAGAGCATCTCCCTCCCATCCTCCTAGTCCTTTGCCATGCCTACCACATAGGACACTTGTTTCGTCAACCACAGGGGGATGCTTATCGTGCCCCCGGTCCCGCTATACAGAAATGCCGTTCCATAATGCGGCGTTGCTTCCCATCTGCCCTATGACACTTGACATACCGTACTAGCA